>VXRG01000097.1 GCA_009838625.1 Caldilineaceae bacterium SB0664_bin_27 | reverse complement strand
CTAACCGCCGACCCCTGAAGTTCCGATCGCTACAGTTGACAGGGTTGTGCCAATCGACATATACTTGCCCCGACAACTGAATCGGTTTCCGAATAGGTGCGCCTTCCGCCCGGATGCGCGGCGCACAATGGGGGAAGTCCGGTGAACTTCAGATGAAGCAGTCCGGCGCTGTCCCGCAACGGTAGGGTGAAGCAGCTCTCACCAAGCCCGATAACCCGCCTCTTCGGATGCTCAATCGAGTGGACCTGCAGTGTGCTGGCAGGTTGGCTCGAAGACCACCTTCGTGGATTGAGGGGGATGAGCGGCAAAGTCACTTTGTACGCCGTCCGCCATTTTGGCGGTTTTTATTTTCCAGGCGATCCACCTTTATGGGTGGATCGCCTCTTGTTTTTTTGAAGGGTTCGATGTGAAAGATCGGGGCCTCGGTTCTTCTGAATGCAACGGACGGCGCAGGGCGCTGGCCGTGCTGTCGGCCGTGCTGGCCGACGCACTGCTGGGCGACCCGCCATCGCGCTTCCATCCAGTGGCGTGGATGGGGAGTTGGATTGGGTTGCTGAGGAGAATCGCGCCGCGGCGGGGGCCGCTGGCGGACCTGTTATACGGTGCTGCGGCAGTTGGCCTTAGCACGCTAACGCTCTGGCTGACGGGGATGTGGATGACCCGTCACTTGGCGCGCTGGCGGTTGGGTTGGCTGGCCGAGGGCGCGCTGCTGTCGCAGCTGATCGCCTGGCGGAGTCTGATGCGGGCCGGCGAAGCTGTGGCGCGGCCACTGGAACGCGGCGATCTGGACGAGGCCAGGCAGCAGCTGGGCTGGCATCTGGTGAGCCGGGACACATCGCGGCTGGACCCGAGCTTGGTGGCCGCGGGGGCCATCGAATCGCTGGCGGAAAACAGTTCGGACAGCGTAGTTGCGCCGCTGTTCTGGTATGCAATCGGAGGCCTGCCGGCCGCGCTGTCATACCGCTTTCTGAACACTGCCGATGCCATGCTGGGCTATCGCGACGAGCAACATGAGTGGCTGGGGAAAAGCGCAGCGCGTGCGGACGACGCCGTCAACCTGGCGCCCGCCCGGCTGACTGCCCTGCTGATCGTCGCAGGCGCGGCGCTTGGAGGGGGAAATGCAGGATCCGCTTGGCGGATCTGGCGTCGCGACGGGGGGAAGACTGCCAGCCCCAATGCGGGCCAGCCGATGAGCGCGGCGGCGGGAGGGCTGGAGGTGGTGTTGGAAAAGGTCGGGCATTACCGCCTTGGAGAAGGGCTCGCGAAGCCGCAGGCGGCTGACATTACTCGCACGAGCCGGCTTCTCTCAACTGCTGTATTCCTGGGCGTAGCGGTCGCCGCGGCCGCCGCACTGTTTCTCCCCAAAGCGGTGTTTTCAGGAAGGAAGGCGTTGCGGCAAGGAGGCAGCCGGCAGGTAGAGGAGGAAAAGGGTGGCTGAGAAAAGCGTTCCCAACATGAGACATTACGGGCGGCAGCTGTTCATCTGCAATCACGGAGACTGCGCGCCGGCCGAGCACGCCGAGCGGCTTCACCGCCTGGTACTGGAGAGGAACCGGCAGCAGGAGCTGAACAAGCTGCGCAACCCGCATCGAATCAAGTGCACGCTGGCCGACTGCCTGGGCGTGTGCCAGGGCGGTCCGATCGTGGTCGTATACCCGGATGGGACCTGGTACCACGGCGTTGACGAGGCGGGCCTGGAGCGCATCTACCGGGAGCACCTGGTCGGGGGCAAGCCCGTTGAGGAGTTGATCTTTCACCGCCATTTTCCGGAAGGCAAGGAGCCTGCCTACGCGCCTCAGGTTCGGGGGGATGAAGAACTGGCGCCGCCGCCCTGGGAACCTCTGAAAAAGGCTGAGGAACTTCAGCTTGAGTCTGAGGACCGTGCAGGTGAGGAGGCGCAGCTGCGGCGATTGGCGGCGCGGCGCACGCGCAAGAAAAAGGGGCTTGTCATCGTCAACACGGGTGAGGGAAAGGGCAAGACCACTGCGGCGCTGGGCCTCCTGACGCGGGCGTGGGGAAGGAGGATGAAGGTCGGAGTCATCCAGTTTCTGAAGCATGAGAACGCGCGGTTCGGAGAGATAAGGGCTGCGGAGCGGATGGGCGAGATCGACTGGATCAGCAGCGGAGACGGCTGGACCTGGACGAGCGGAGACTTGGACGAAACTGCGGCGAGAGCGCGACACACCTGGACCGTTTGCCAGGAGCGGATCTTGAACGGCGGCTACGACGTTCTCATCCTCGATGAGTTCACCTATCCGCTGCACTACGGCTGGCTGGATGGGAACGAGGTGCTGGCATGGCTGGAAGCGAACAAGCCGCCAATGATGCATCTGGTGATAACTGGACGGTACGCGTCTCGCAATCTGATCGACTTTGCAGACCTGGTGACGGAGATGCGGCCGATCAAGCATCCCTTTGAGGAGCAGGGGATACGGGCGCAGCCGGGAATCGAATTCTAGTACTGTGGTAGTCGGTGCACGCGGGTAGAGAAGAGCTGGGGGAGTTTGGAAGGGGTCCGGGGATGGCTGAGATTCGCAGGCGGAATATGGTTGAGCGGCTGGACGGGCGGATGGTCAACTCTGGCCTTCTGCGCGGCATGCTGTTTGTGTGTGCGACCGGCTGCTGTTGCGGCCGGACGGAGCGGGGCTTTGCAGAGGTGGACGAGGACCTCTATCACGCCGAGTGGATCCGGCGGAGTCTGCGCAATCGTGTGCACCTGAATCAGGGCGGTTGTCTCGGCCCTTGTGTGCTGGCGAACGTTGTGATGCTGATGTTGGACGGGCGCCCGTTCTGGTTTCACTCGGTAAACGACTCAGCCATAGTAGTGGCGGTCTTTGACTATATCGAGAGCTTGTTGGAGGACATCGAAACACCGCCGCCTCCCGTCCTGCAGCCCCATCTGTTCAACGGTTTCGGTTGGGAGGGAGCGCCAGGTCAAGGTGCGGAGATTGCCTGTCCAGCGGCGGAGACGGGTGGGGACGGTGTCCTGTTTCTCAGCCAGTCGGACACCGATCTGCTGGCGCTGGAGCGGGCGCGTGAGCTGCTTCCGGAGGGCTTTGCCAGCCTGGAGGCGGCGCACGTGGGGCGGCTGGCCGATGACGCAGCCGTGGATGCCTTACTGCAGCGGCTGCTGCCGGGCGCACAGGTCGTGCTGGCGCGGCTGCATTCGGGCAGGGCTTTCGAACACGGACTTGGGATTCTCCGGGAATGGGCCGAGCGGACGGACGGTTTCCTCATCTGTCTGCCGGCGGTGGAGGCCTTTGATTACGACCTGATGGCCCGTTCCAACGTGGGGGTGCCGCTGGCGCAGGCGATCAGCGCCTACTTCCAGTGCGGAGGGCCGCAGAACCTGTCCAACGGACTGAAGTGCCTCAGCGACCACCTGCTGATCAGCGGCTGGGGATTCGACCAGCCGGAGGAGCTGCCGCTGAACGGCGTCTATCAGCCGAACATGGATGGCTGGGAGACCGCGGGTGAGGCGGGCTGCTGCGCCTGTGGGCAGGCAATGCGGGCTCTGCCCGAAATGGCAGTCTCGACGGAATCGACCGAGAGGTCGACTGTAGGGATTCTCTTCTACCGGGCCCATCTGCTGAGCGGCAATACCGAGTTTGTGGACGCACTGGCCTCCGAGTTCCGGGGACGGGGCATGGACGTTCGGGCCGTCTACACGCAGTCGCTGAAGGAGTGCGACGAAGCGGGCCGGCCGCTGGCGCTGGGCGTGATGACAGAGGAGGGCCCGGTTGACTCGATCGTGAGCACGTTGAGCTTCGCGCTGGGAGACGGCGGCGAGGTATTCGGCGATCTTGATCTGCCGGTCTACCAGGCGATCTATTGCAGCAACGACCGGGCGGCCTGGCAACGGAACGGACGGGGCCTGGGTTCGCTGGACACGGCCATGAACGTGGCGATTCCGGAGTTTGACGGCCGCATCGTGGGCACGCCGGTCTCCTTCAAGGAGGCGCTGGGCGAGGGCGGGACGCGCTACGTTCCGGACGGCGAGCGAATCGGCCGCCTGGCGGGAATAGTTGAGAAGCACATTGCACTGCGGCACAAACCGAATTCAGAGAAGCGGATTGCAGTCGTCCTGACTAACAGTTCGGCGAAGGCGGCGCGGGTGGGCAATGCGGTGGGGTTGGACGCGCCGGCTTCGCTAATGAAGCTGTTTGACAGCATGAAGCAGGCCGGGTACAGGACCGGACCGCTCCCTGAATCAGGCGATGAACTGCTCTTTGAGCTGATTGGGCGCTGCTCCTACGACCTTACCTGGTTGAAGAAGGAGCAGCTGGCGAATGCGTATAAGCTGCCGGCGGAGCAGTACGCAGAGTGGCTCGAACAGGCGCCCGAGGCCAGCCGGGTGGAGATGGTGGAGCAGTGGGGGGAGGCGCCGGGCGGCGCTTATGTGCATGACGGGGGAATCGCCCTGGCCGGGCTGGAATTCGGTAATCTCTTCGTGGCGCTGCAACCCCCGCGGGGCTACGACATGGACCCTGACGAGATTTATCACCGGCCCGATTTGCCGCCTCCCCACAACTACCTGGCGCTCTACCGCTGGCTGCGCCGCGTTTGGAAGGCCGACGCGGTCGTCCATATGGGCAAACACGGCACCCTGGAATGGCTGCCGGGCAAAGGCGTGGGCCTGAGCGAGTCCTGCTTTCCCGACCTGGTCCTGGAGGACCTGCCCCTGGTCTACCCCTTCATCATCAATGACCCGGGGGAAGGGAGTCAGGCCAAGCGGCGGGCGCACGCGACCATCGTGGACCATATGACTCCGCCCATGACGAGCGCCGGCGCCTACGGAGCGCTGGCCGAGCTTGCTCAGCTTGCCGACGAGTACTACGCGGCCGAGCAGCTCGATCCTGCGAAATTGCCGATACTCCAGAGGCAGATCTGGGAAATCATTGAGCGTGACCGCCTGGATGATGACCTGAAGTACATCTTGAGAGCGGACCACGGCGATCACTCTCACGACTGGGACGGATCCTACCTTGACGACGGGACGCCGACCGCACTGGGGGAGATGCAAGGGGCGCAGGTAGCCCATCTGCTGGAGGACATCGAAGGCTATCTGTGCGAGTTGACCGGCGCGCAGATCCGGGACGGGCTCCACATTCTGGGGACGACGCCGGAGGGTGAGCAGCTTGTCGAAACAATGTATCACCTTGTCAAGCTGCCCAACGCGGACGTTCCGTCTTTGCCCGGCGCGGCGGCGCGCATCGCAGGTGAGGACTGGCTGCTGCTGCAGGAGAGGTTGGGCGACCGCAGGCGTGGCTTCGACTCCCAAGTCAAGACGAACGCCGATCTGGTTGAGCGGATCGAGGAGGAGTGCAAGAGGGCGCTGGCCAACATGGCGGGATCAGGCTGGAGAGTTGGAGGAGTCTCCGACGTTGCGGCGGAGTCTGCGGCGCGCCTCGCTGCGCTGCGTACCGTAGAGGCGGAGACAGAGCCGTTGGACGGAGAGGCGGAGCTCGCAGAGTTGAAGGAAGCCCTCTGTTATGCGGCCGGCTCCATTGTGCCCAGACTGCTGGAAGGTGGAGAGGCGGAAATCGCCAATATCATTCACGCCCTTGACGGCGGCTACATCCCCCCGGGGCCCAGCGGGTCGCCGACGCGGGGCATGGCGCACGTACTGCCGACCGGGCGCAACTTCTTTGCGGTCGATCCACGGGCCCTGCCGACGATGGCGTCTTGGCAGGTAGGGCAGGGGCTGGCCGAAACGCTTATCAGCCGCTATCAGAAGGAGGAGGGGAGGTTCCCCAGGAGTGTCGGGATCAGCATGTGGGGAACGAGCGCGATGCGGACGGCGGGAGACGACATCGCACAGGTGCTGGCGCTGTTGGGGGCGAGACCGGTGTGGCAGCAGGAGAACCGCCGCGTTACCGGCGTGGAGCTGATCCCGCTGGAGGAGCTTGGACGGCCGCGGGTGGACGTTGTTTGCCGGATCAGCGGCTTCTTCCGGGACGCGTTCCCGCATCTGATCACGCTGATCGACGGCGCGGTGCAGATGGCGATCAACGCGGAGGAGGACCCGGAGATGAACTTCCCCCGCAAACATGCCCTGGCCAGCGAATCTGCCATGAGGCTGGCAGGTGAGGGCGAGACGGCCGGGGAAAAGGCCAGGTACCGCATCTTTGGCTGCAAGCCCGGCAGCTACGGGGCGGGGATTCTGCCGCTGATTGATGCCAAAAACTGGCAAAGCGATGAGGATTTCGCGCGCGCCTACCTTCTCTGGGGCGGCTATGCCTACGGGTCGGGGCAGGCGGGCGTCCCCGCGGAGGCCGAGTTCGCGCGGGCGCTGGGCACAGTCCAGATTGCGACCAAGAACCAGGACAATCGCGAACACGACATCTTCGACAGCGATGACTACCTGCAGTATCACGGCGGCATGATCGCGACGGTGCGTGCGCTGACGGGCCGGAATCCAAGCCGCTACTTTGGGGACAGCAGCAACCCGGACCGTGTGCAGACGCGCGATCTGCGAGAGGAGGCGCGGCGTGTCTTTCGCAGCCGAGTGGTGAATCCAAAGTGGTTGGAAAGTATGCGGCGTCACGGTTACAAGGGGGCGTTGGAGATCGCGGCGACGGTCGACTACCTCTTTGGCTATGATGCCACTTCCCAGGTGCTGGAAGACTGGATGTACGAGCGCGTGACGGATGCGTTTTTGAGAGACGAGTCGATGCAGCAGTTTTTCTCGGAGAGCAACCCGTGGGCCTGGCAAGCGATCGCGGAGCGGTTGCTTGAGGCGATCGAGAGAGGTCTTTGGCAGGACCCGGATACGGTGGACGCGGCGCTGCTGGAGGCGGCGAAGGAGTTGGGCTTGGAGGAGCTGAGGCGGAGGCCGGGAACCACAGTGGTCAGTGGCCAGCGTCGAGAGTCGGTAAGGGAGATAGTCTCTTTTGGGCAGACTCGAAGGTAGGGAAGAAAAACAGGGAGGGATAGCCTGAAGGGAACAGTTCAAGAGGTGCCACGCCCGGAGGACGCTGCATGGAACTGACCGCCCGAAAGGGCGACAAGTGAGCAAGGTGGAGTTTAGGAGAAGGTAGACCAATTCATACGATGGTTAAGAAAGGAAGCGTGATGAAGACGATTTTCGTGTTGGTTCTTGGCTTGACTGTTGCGCTGCTGGCGGGTTGTGCGGTTGCGCCTATACCTGAGGTGGAGACGGGATCTGCAACTGCGAACGGGCTGGGGGAAGGTTCGGCTGCGCCGGAATCGAATCTGACCGAAGGGTGTATCGAAGCTTTCGATACTGACTTTGATTACTTTCCTGACAAGATTGCGCCGGACCACGCGGAAGGTTGGAGCGTAACCTATCACGGTCACTACAAAGTGCTGACCCTGCACAACCCGTGGCGCGGCGCGGAAGAGACCTTCCAGTATCTGCTGTTGCAATGCGGCGGGCCTGTGCCCGACGGCTTCGATGACACGCCGATGATAGAGGTGCCGGTGCGGAGCGTTGCAGCCCTGACTTCGACCGTTCTGCCCCATTTGCATGAATTGGGTATTCTGGAGCGGTTGGTGGCGGTGGACCGGTTTGACTATGTCAATACGGCTGCGGTGCGAGAGATGATCGACGCGGGGACGCTGCAGGAAGCGGGGACCGGCACGGGGGTCAACACCGAGATTCTGATTGACGTGGATCCCGAACTGATCATTACATTTGCCTATGGGAACATCGATTACGACACGCATCCCAAGCTGATCGAGGCGGGCCTGCCCGTGGCGTTGACGGCTGGGTATATGGAGACTTCGCCGCTGGGCCGCACCGAGTGGCTGAAGGTTACCGCGCTCTTCTTCAATCAGGAGAAGCAGGCCGAGAAGGTCTTTGGCGGCATCGCCCACCGTTATGCGGACATGGCGGAACTGGCGGCGGGCGTCAACGAGAAGCCGACGGTATTGGTCGGCATCGCACGAAGGGAATCGTGGCGCGTTCCGGGCGGAAACAGTTACTTTGCCCGCTACATTGCCGATGCCGGCGGCGCCTATCTGTGGGGCGAAGACGAGTCGACCGGGTCGATCCCGCTCTCGATGGAGAATGTATTTGAGGCCGCGACTGAGGCCGATATATGGCTGGCCAATACCGGTTCCTGGTCCAACGCCGGCGACATTCTGGCGGCGGATGAGCGCTACGGGAGCCTGGCAGCAGTGGAGCAGGGTTCCGTTTACAGCAATAACGCTCTGGTGAACGAGTGGGGCGGAAACGACTACTGGGAGACGGGTGTGGCCAACCCGGACCTGGTGCTGGCAGACCTGATCAAGATCTTCCATCCCGACCTGCTGCCGGAGCACGAGTTGATCTGGTTCCACCAGCTGGACTAGGCAGGGACGAAAATGGCGCGGGCGCTGATGATGCTCGGCACCCATTCGAATGCGGGGAAGAGCCTGCTGGCGACGGCCTTCTGCCGGATCTTCGCACGTCGAGGCGTACGAGTCGCGCCCTTCAAGGCGCAGAACATGAGCAACAACGCCGGCGTGACGCCGGAGGGCGGCGAAATGGGCCGCGCGCAGATCGTGCAGGCGGAGGCAGCTGGGATATACGCGCATACGGACATGAATCCTGTGCTGCTGAAGCCGGAAGGTAATCGGAGAAGCCAGGTCGTTCTGAATGGAAAGATAGAAGGACGCATCGAAGCTGGCAACTGGCTGAAGACAAAGGAACGTCTGTGGGGCGAAGTGACGGCGGCCTATGACCGTCTTTCGTCCCGCTTTGACCTCGTTGTACTGGAGGGTGCGGGCAGCCCGGCGGAGATCAATCTGAAGTCAGGCGATATCGTCAATCTGCGCATGGCGAGACACGCGGGTGCGTCCTGTCTGCTGGTTGGCGACATCGACCGCGGGGGCGTGTTTGCGGCCCTGGCGGGGACGATGCTGTTGCTGGAGCCGGAGGAGCGGCTTCAGATCGGCGGATTCCTGATCAACAGATTCCGGGGCGATCCCGCGCTGCTTGGAGACGGGCTGGAGATGCTGCGGGAGAGGGCATTCGGTGTGCCCACATTGGGCGTGATTCCCTATGTGCCCGATCTGCGCGTTGCCGACGAGGACGCAGTGCCTCTGGAGAGGGACCGAACCGCGGCGGCGCCGCTGAAAGAGGGTCAGCTCGACGTCGCGGTTATCCACCTGCCCCGCATCGCCAACTTCGACGAGTTTGATGCCCTTTACCTGGAACCGGGCGTGCGGCTGCGCTATGTGGAGCGGACGGAGGAGTTCGGGAGTCCAGCCGCAGTCATTCTACCAGGGACCAAGGCGACGCTCACCGATCTGGCTTGGCTGCGCCAGCGGGGACTGGACAGGGCCATCCTCGCGGCGTACGAACGGGGCGCGCAGGTGGTGGGCATCTGCGGCGGCTATCAGATTGCAGGTGAATGGTTGGAGGATCCCCTGGGAATGGAGGGGGAGCCGTGCGGGCAGGCAGCGGGGCTGGGTCTGCTGCCGGTTACAACGACGTTCTCCGCGCAGAAGGAGACACATCAGGCCGGCATGCGCCTGCCCGATGGCGCGACAGTGCGCGGGTACGAGATTCATACGGGAGATTCACGAGTCCGGGAGGGGACGGCCCGGTTCGGCGAAATCATCGAGCGGGGCGGGCTGACGGTACAGATCCCTGACGGCGCAGCCGCGGCGGACGGGAGTGTGTGGGGGACCTATCTGCACGGTCTGTTCGAGAACGACGGCTTTCGGCACAGTTGGCTGCGCGGGCTGGGATGGTCCGGCGCGGTCGCGGCGTCAACCGCGCTCAGGAACCAGGAGTATGACCGGCTTGCCGATGCTGTCGAAGAAGCAGTCGACTGGAATGCGGTGGAGGCGCTGATCGCGTAGAACTTCGCGTTTCAGGCTGTTAACGAAATAGGCCCAACCCTCTGTGTCGGCCTACTGGGGGAGCGACTTTCCTCTATTACCGGTCAGATACGGCCCGCACACCACTGGATGCCCCGCAGGATGGTCTTGCGGAAGTTGTGGTCGACGTAAGTGAGATTGTCGTGGCCGGACTGGAAGCAGAAGACGCGCGCGTTCCTGAACTGGCGGGTCCAGCCGAGGACGCGCATGCTCCGGGGATGGTCGGTGGTGAGCAGGAGGTGGCTGTCCTCGCTTGCACTGGCCATGGAGTAGGTCTCATCGACCATCTGCCAGGGATCGATTCCCTGGGTTATGGGATGGGCGGGGTCAGCGATCTGGACCGACAGCTCCTGCTCATGGTCATATCCAAAGCTGCGATCCGAAATCCCGACCAGGTCGGACCAGAAGGGCCACTGCTCGTAGGCGAGGATGGCGTGGTGAAGGAGAAAGATGCCTTGGCCGCTCTCGCCGAGTTTTTCGAGTACGGGCCGGGTCCTTTCTTCCGGCAGGCCGCGCGGCATGTTGTAGAAAAGAAAGACGTCGTAGGAGTCCAGCGCCTGACCGATGTCGGCAGCCCAGTTTGCCTCCAGCTGGATGTAGCTGTCGACCTGGGGCATGTCGCGGAAGACGGCGTGGAAGCCGGGAACGTCGAAGAAATGGCCGCCGGTGATGACGGCGACTTTGATGCTGCCGTTGTCGGACTGGTTCGTGCTCATCGTTCAGTTTTTCCCTTTCTCACCAGCTGAATACTGTGCCGAGTAGGTCATTGGGCCGGTCGCGCAAGGTATCGTAGATGCGCTCAGCCTCTTCCGCGGGGACTACGTCCTGCACGATGGATGTGAGGTCGATGCGGCCG
Organism: Caldilineaceae bacterium SB0664_bin_27; assembly: GCA_009838625.1. GTDB lineage: Bacteria > Chloroflexota > Anaerolineae > Caldilineales > Caldilineaceae > Bin5. The sequence continues at coordinate 62,214 of VXRG01000097.1, read as the reverse complement.
AGGCTGTGGAGGCGAGCGAGGTTTTCGAGGTCGTCAACGTAGAAGTGGCTGTTCTGCTTGACGGTGATGAGACGGCGCTGGGCGAGGTTGAAGGGGTAGCTCACGCGGTCGCGGCCGGCGATAAAGAGGACCTGCCCACCGGTCTTCATCGCCAGGATCAGCTGTTCCTCCATGCCGGGGACGCCGGCAAAGTCGAGGACGGCGTCGAAGCTTTCGTCGGCGATGTGAGCTGACCAGGCGTCGCCCGCGACGTTGAGGGCTTGCTCGACGGCGCCGACCTGGCGTGCAATATCGAGGCGGCGGTCGTCTACGTCGCAGATGGTGACGCGGGCGCCCTGCAGTGCTGCAAACTGGGCAGCGACCTGGCCTACGCAGCCGGCGCCGACGACGAGGACGGTTTCCCCTTTTTTCGGGGCGGCGTTGCGGATGGTGTTGAGGGCGACGGCTGCCATCCCATAGATGGCGGCCTCACTCTGGGAGATGCCATTTGGGAGTTTGATGAGGAGCTCATCTTCGGCGACGACGATGTATTCGAGGTGGCCGCCAGTGCTCTTGCCAACGAAAATCAGGTCGTCAACCCGGAGAGATCGGGTGTCTGGTCCGGTCTCGATGACGCGGCCGACTGTCTGGTAACCGGTTGGCATGGGCAGCAGCCTGTCGCCGGGAGCGTAATTGCCCTTGTGGAGCTGGTTGCCTTCAGTGCCGTTGGTGATGCCGGAGTAGAGTGTCTTGATTTTGACCTGGTTGGTGTGCGGTGTTGGGGGATCGGGCCAGTCGGGGACGAGGACCTTCTCTCTGACGTTGTCGTCGCGGGTCCTGAGTACGATTGCTCTCACTGTTCGTTCAACCTTTCGGGAGGTTGCGCGCTGTCCGCGAGGGACACCATTTGACCCTGGAGGGACGCGTAGGGTGGCCTGACGCTTTGCGGCTTGAGGCTGTGTGGTCTATAAATTAGTCTGCTGTTCGTTCCCTGCAATACAAGCATAGGGCGGGATCAGCATGCCACACAACGGATAACGGCGCAATGAAGGGAAGGAAAGGCCGCACGAATGGCTACACGGACAGATGGCTCCTGGAAAGGCGACTTTGCTGCGGAGATAGAGAGAGGCGGTTGGGCGGAGGCGATCGCAGTGCTGGACTCACAGAAGACAGGGCACGCGGGGACGCCGAGGCAGGCTGTGAAGTTGCAGGCGGCAAAGATCATGAGCAGGCACTATGGGGAGGGGACCGCTGGCTTGTACGACGCCGCCACCGCATTTGCCGGCTCGGAAAGTGAAGGGGCGCAGGAGGTCGGGCTTGTATTGCTTGGCCCGATGTTTGGGCACAATCCGGCGAACGTGACCGACATCATTCTAAGACTGGCTGACAGCGAAAATTGGGAGGTGCGTGAGTGGGCGGCGAGCGCGTTGAGACGGGTGATCAGCGAGAACTTCGCGGCGATATTCCCGACAGTGCGTGAGTGGGCAACGCACGCTTCACCGAATGTGCGGCGGGCTGCGGCGGTGGCGAGCGGTTCGGCCGCAGGAAGCTGCACGGAGGAGGAGTGCCGGATGTTGCTGGAGACGTTGACGCCGCTGTTGGAGGATGACGACCCCTATGTGAGGAAGAACATGGGCGCGTTTGCGATCGGTGGCGGCTTCTTAAAGGCCCAGCCGGCGCTGGTGGCAGACTGGTTGAGTCGGGCGAGCGATCATCCGCGCGCACAGTGGAATGCGGCGATGGCGCTGTCTGCGGCAGAAGCGGCGAACTGTCTGGAGCCGCTGTCAGGACTGTTGGAACAGTTGGCCGCGGATGAGCGGACGGCCGTACGCAGGGCTGTCTACAGAGCGGTCTTGAATCTGGCGAAGCGGATTCCTGAGGAGGTCCTTCCAAGGATAGAGGGGTGGAAAGATGATCCTGCACGATGCCATGTGTATGCTCATGTAAAGGAGAAGATGGGGGCATCGGGGAATCTGTAAGGAAACAACAATGGCAGGCACGGGGCCTGCCACTACCAGGACCGGGAGGGTTGGGGCAGGCGCGAGGCCTGCCCCTTTCGTCGTCGGATTTACGGCTGTCTAGTTTTGCTTGAAGGTGATGTTGTTGCAGCCCACACTGTTGCTGATGCTCATGGACCACTTGGGCGAGAGTGGTGTCAGGTTCGAGAAGTCCTTTGAGTTATGACTGCCGTCCGTATTGACGCCGGCAGGGCAGTTCACGACCCAGATCTCGACGAAGGTGCCTGATGAGGCTGGGCCTCCGAAGGGAGAGAACCCCCATTTGCCAGTCGGTTTGCCGCAACCGGAACACTTGGTATTGCGCGGGCCGTTGAATGCGATGTGTACACAGACATTGTTCAACACGTTGTTGTTCCGGTCATGGACCAGCCCTTCGAAAAAGGTCTGCTGGTCGTTGCCCGGGCAGCTCCCGCTGTTTACGAGCGAGAAGGCGTGCGCAGGCGGGGGCGGAACAGGTGTCGCCGTGGGGACCGGCGTTGCTGCCGGCGTTGGAATGGCGGGCGCGATCTGGACGAGTTCAGGATTGGTGGCTGTCACCAGCGGGGCGTAGACCCACCCGTATTGGCCGCCGTAGATGATCTGCCACCAGCCGCCTGCCGGGTTTTTCCCGGAGATCGGGTACTCGGCGCCGGCAGTTGCCTGGCCGATGACGGAGTAATTGGTGCCTGGGCCGGCGCGCACGTTCATCGTTCTGTTGATGGAGACGGTGGGGGACGTGGACGTCGCGGTTGGCGTGGGCGTGGAGGTCGGTATCGGCGTCGGTGTGTCAGTGGGCGCCGGTGTGGACGTTGCAGTCGGCGTGTCGGTCGCTTCGAGCGCGGCGAGGCGGACCTCGAAATCGTTCATGCGATCGGACAAGGACGTTACGAGCTCGACCATTGCCTCCACTTTCTCGGCCAGGCTTTCGAGTGTGAGCGTTGCGGACTGCGCATAGAGCGGCGCACCGAAGCCTGCGAGAAGTACAGCGATGAGCAGAATGAGAAATGTTTTCTTCATTTTTCCCCTTTGCCTTTCTCCCCTCTTACAATGATGATGGGATGAGTTAAATGATGACAATCTAACAATATATCCTGCCAAACCGATTGTCAATTTGACAGTATTTGACGATAGCAGTCCGGTAAGTGGGTGGGGATGGTGGGACGGAGTGTATCAAATGACGGCGGTTAAAGCCGTAGCAATGGGCGTTTCGAAGGGGCTGTTTGTCTGCGGCGTACTTTGAGGATCTTGTCGGGCATTCGACCCGGCACAAGGTCCGCCCCAGGACTATGATTGGGAACAGTGAGCGGGTCAGGTCTGAACCGTGCTGGTTTCCACTGCAATGAAGGAGCGCAGTGTCACGCGGTCAGACTCATCCGGAGTAGAGGCGCTTTTCGACGCATCAGGGCCTGAAATATAGGGCCGCGCGGAGGCGGTGGTGAGCGGATGTTGGACCGTATATTTGACTACATTGTTATAGGCGCGGGGTCGGCCGGTGCGGTGCTGGCTTCAAGGCTGACTGAGGATCCTGCGGTGACGGTATTGCTGCTTGAGGCGGGGCCGGACTACCGGTCGGGTGAGGCGCCGGCGGCGATGCAGAGCCACAATCATGGCGAAATACTACTGGGAGAAGAGTATCGGGAGGTCTACCAGTGGCCGGGGCTGGCGGCGCAGCGCAGTGATAGCCAGCAGGCTGCCCCGTTCGTGCGCGGGCGGGGAATGGGAGGAAGCTCGGCGATCAATGGGTTGATCGGACTGCGGGGCGAGATGGAGGACTTTGACCGCTGGGCGGCGTTGGGCTGTACCGGGTGGGCGGGCAGGGACGTGTTGCCGTCCTTCGTTCGCCTGGAGGATGACCTCAATTTTGGCGATGCTCCCTTTCACGGACGCGGGGGACCGATCCCTCTCTGCCGCGTGCCTATAAAGGAGTGGGGCGCCGTGGACCTGGCGCTGCGGGAGGCGGCGGTCGAGTTGGGTTACGGCTGGGCGGAGGACTATCATGCGCCGGGCAGTACCGGGGTATCGCCGGTGGCGCTGACCATGCGGGAGGACAGGCGCGTTTCGACGAATGACGGCTACCTGGAGCCGGCGCGGGGCCGACCGAATCTGACAGTTGTTGGCTGGGCGCTGGTTGATCGGGTGGAGTTTGATGGACATTCAGCCGACGGGGGCAAGAGAAGGCGCGCAACGGGTGTACGCGTGGTTGGAGTCGACGGTCTGACGGGAACCGAGGGCGAAGGAACAGTCTTGCGCGGCAAAGAGGTATTGCTGTGTGCCGGGGCAGTGCATTCGCCGGCCATTCTGATGAGGTCTGGAATTGGACCCGCTGAGGCTTTGGAAGCGGCCGGTGTGGGGCCGGTGGTCGACCTTCCGGGAGTCGGCCGGAATCTGCAGGACCATCCGACGGTGGGGATGCATCTCAAATTGCGTCCGACGGCGCGGGCAGACGGGCCGCACGCGCGGCGGACCAACTGCTGTGTCCGCTACCACTCCGGGCTTGCGGGCGCGGTACGCAACGACATGCTGATGGCGAGTTGCAACGTATTCGGGATTGAGGGGGAGGCGCTGGACCGCGGCGTGATCGTGGTGTCGGTATTTCAAGCCTTTTCGCAGGGACAGCTGCGGATCGAATCGTCAGACCCACAGGTTGAACCGGTTATCGAAGAACGCATGTTGTCCGACGTGAGAGATCTGGTGCGGCTGCGCGACGGGGTGCGGCGGCTGTTTGCGCTGGCCGGGCATGCCGCCGTAAAGGGGATTTCCGAGGAGATTTCTCTGGGCGATCTTTACGGCGGAAGGCGGGACTCAATCGACAGCCTGGTCAGTGACCAAGAGCTTGACCGGTGGCTGCTGGAGGAGTGTCTCGACTGCTTTCACATTGTAGGGACTTGCCGGATGGGGGCGGTCCGGGACCCCGGCGCAGTCGTGGATCCGGACTGCAAGGTAATTGGGGTGGATGGACTTCGCGTTATTGATGCTTCGGTCATGCCGGAGGTGCCGAGGGCGAATACGCATTTGACTGCGGTGATGATTGGCGAGCATATGGCGGAAAGGATTAAAGGCAGTGGTCGGTGAATCTCTACTGGTCAGTGGCTTGAGACGGCAGGGGGGAATAGCGATATGGAAGCAGTGAATGTTGGGTTGCGGGAGCAGTTTATTCGGGACGGCTATGCTTTGTTCAGAGGCGTTCTGGAGCCGGAAATGGTGGAAGCATTGACGAAGTGGAGCGACGAGATTCTGGGTCTGCAGGAAAAAGCGCACTTTGACCAGAATCGCACAACGGGAAGCATGGTGCTGATTAATTGGGCGATGGCCTATCGGTACAGTGTCCTGGCTGAATTGATTGCCCATCCGCAGGCACTTGCGGCGCTGGCGGAGTTGGGGTTTGCGGTGCCGAAGTTCGGACACGGGCGCATTATAAGCAAACCGTCGCAGAGTCCACCGCTGTTCTGGCACGAGGACGGGCGGTTTTGGGATGATCCGGTGAGCTATACCTGGCAGCCGATTCAGTGTTTTCTGATGTACTACCTGACGGATACGGATGCGCGCAACGGGTGTCTGCGGGTGATTCCCGGGTCTCATCGTAAGCGGCATGCGCTGCACGACCAGACGGCGCCGATGCATACGGACGAGTTGAGGACCTATGCGAATCCTGAGGACGCAGCTTTTCAGCGGGCGGAGGGGGAGGTCGACGTGCCGGTGAAGGCGGGGGACCTGGTGATGGGTTACGGCAGGCTTTTCCACGCGGCGCACGCGAACTTGAGCGATGAGCGGCGAACGGTACTGACGATGTGGTATTATCCGCACTTTGTCGATTTGCCGGAGCGGACACAGGCGACGATCTATTCCTTGGAGGGCGGAAACGGCGAGACCGAGACTGGACCGCAAAGTGACGCACAAAGGCGGATGGAACCGCTCAGAATCGTCTATGCAGGGGACGCCGAGCCGATTGCAACGCAGTGGACGCCGGGGCCGGCGCTGAAGTAGAGTTCGGAGCGTCTCGGTTGTTGGCCTTGTCGGAGAACGGTCAGATCTTGCCCTTGGCTTTCATCTCGGCGGCGAGCTTTTTCTGATAAGCGGCGTGGGCTGCTTCGTCCTCCTTGGCGCGTTCGGAGTAGTAGATGAATCCGAGTGCCTGGCGGGTGCGCGTCGGACTCTTGTTCCCGTCGGCGCGGTGGATGGTCAGCGCGTTGTGGATGAGGAGGTCGCCTGGCTGGGCGGGGAAGGAGACTTCGTCGGCCACGTCCTGGGGCGTACCGTAGTCGGTAACACCTTGGGAGAAGCCCAGCGTTTGCGTGCGTCCGTGGGGGCGCAGCGGGAGAAGGTGAGAGCCGCGCACGTAGCGAACGCACCCGTTTTCTTCGTCCACTTCTTCTAGAGCGAGCCACATAGTGAGGGCTTCGCAGGGATCGAGCATGAAGTAGTAGCCGTCCTGGTGAGGCGGGGTGGCTTTGCCGATTACGGGCGGCTTGTTGAAGTACTGCATGTTCTTGCCCACGACGGGGCCTTGCAGGAGCAGCTCAGCCAGTTTTTCGAAGCGGCTGCCAAACATGAGGCGGTGGAAGTAGCTGTCGTGGTTGAAGAGGCCTATGATCTGCTTGAGTGTGTCGGCCTGGCCGAGTGTCTCGTAGAAGACCTGCTCGCGGGGGAGTTGGGGGACGCGGTCACTGATAAAGAGGGCGACCGATTCGCGAGTTTCGGCGACCTGGTCCGGTGTCAGGAAGCCGGATAGAGCGAGGTAGCCGTCGCGTGTGTATGCTTCGAGAGCTTGTTGGGATTGGTCTTGCCAGAGCTGGCCATCGAGCTTTGCAGTCATTGAGGGCTCCAGTGTAGGCCGGCGCGGCGACCTGCGAGTGTCGTCGATAAAATGTGACCTGAATCCGTTCCAAAACTGGGCTGTGGAATCGCGTTGCTACTCCAAGGCACCGAGGTGCCCTAGACTCATGCCGGCGCGGCCGCCATCGACGTGTAGGGTCGTGCCGGTGATGTAGGAGGCGTCGTCGCTGAGGAGAAAGGCGATGGCGCCGGCGACTTCCTCCGGTCCGGCGCAGCGCTGCATGAGGCAGGAATCGATGCGCGTTTCTTCGAGCTCTTTTTTTCGTGCGGTTGGGTCTGGATGGGTAGCGAAGTGCATTTCCGTTACGATCCAGCCGGGGGCGACGGCGTTGACGCGGATCTTGTATTGGGAGAACTCCTGGGCCATAGTCTTTGTGGTAGAAACAACGCCGGCCTTGATAGCATCGTAGACCCACATGCCGGGCCGGCCGAGGTAGCCGCCTTCAGATGAGAGGTTTACGATGGCTCCACCTTCCTGTTTCAGGAGAGGGAGGAGCATCTGGGTCATCATGACCCAACCCCGCAGACCGATACGGGTCTCGATCTCCCAGTTTTCAATCCAGCTTCCATCCTCAATGCGGCCTTGACGCAGGATGGCGGCGTTGTTGACGAGGAAGTGGAGGGCGGAAACGCCCTCTGCGACTGCACCTGCGCAATGTTCAACTGAGGCATCGTCTGCGAGATCGACGTTAACGTGCGCGGCGCTGCCTCCTGCCGCGCGGATCTTCTCTACGGTTTTATTTGCCAGGGCCATGTCCAGATCGGCGATGACGACGTGCGCGCCTTCGGCTGCGAGGCGTTCTGCCGTCGCGCGCCCGATACCCGAGGCGCCGCCGGAGACGAGGGCTGCTTTGCCCCGGAAACGGGACATTCCGTCGGGGTTGGTGGTCATTGCTCTTCGCCTGTCAGATCCTGGAGGAGGGAGAGAGCTGACATGGCTGAACGCCTGGCATCGTCGAACTTGCCGGTTTCGAGGACGATGTAGCCGTCGTAGCCGACCTGTTGGAGGGCGGTGAGAACCGCCGGCACTGGAACTTCGCCTTCTCCGAATGGCTTCGTGTTGAGACCTTCGAAGTGTGGCTCATCGGGCGTACCGGGAGGCGCGTCGCCCTGGCGGTACTCTTTGGCATGGACGCGTACGATGTGTTGACCCAGTTGAGCGATCTCTTCGAGTGGGTCATAGCCCAGGCCCATGCAGTTGGCCATATCCCAATAGTTGCCTATGGAGGGGGAGTTGACGCGGTCGAGGAGGGCGGCCGTGTCGTCGCCTTTCAGCGTGTGTTCGATAGCCAGGGTGACGCCGGCTGCCTCAGCTTCTGGCGCGAGCAGGCGCAGGTTTTTCTCCAGACGTGAGACGGCCTCCTTATCTGTCATCATCGCCGGGCCGAAAAAGGGCACGAGCAGGAAGGTCGCGCCGAGGTCGCTGCATAGGCCGATGCCGGTCCGAACGGCATCCAGGCCAAATTCCTCTTTTTCGGAGTCGGCGAGGCCGCCACGATTGAGGAAGTGTGCGGCCACGGAGGGGATCTCCACACCGGCCCGGGACGCCGCCTGGCGAATTGTTGCCAGGTTCTCCGGCGCGAGGGGGCCGCCGGTCTGGGCTTCGGCGAAGTCGAACCAGTCGAGTTCGACGCCTTCGAAGCCGAGCTCAGATGCGACGGCGAATACGGTCGACAGAGGCTGTTCGATTACGTTCTGAAGAGTGCCGAATTTCATTGGTTAATCCACGGTCTCGAGTTGGCCGCTTTCAAGGGAGCGATTTGCTGCCAGGGTAACGGCGAGGGTGTTGACGGCGTCGGCATAGGAGGAGCGGACGAGGCTCTGGTCCTGGGCTTCGACGGCTGTAAGGAAGCATTCGATCTGGCGGTAGTAGCCGCGTTCCTGGCCGTGGTAGTCGATCTCCTCCTGGTCGATGTAGCCGGAGAGATGGGTGTCCATGGCCAGGCGGAGGTAGAGGTCGCGGCCGCAGAGCTCGGTCATGAAACCGTCTATGACGCGTGCGGAGCAGGTGCTGACGATGCTGCCGACGGCGCCGCTGGCGAATCGGAGATTGACGGATGTGCTGTCCTCGAAGTCGGCGATGGTGTCGTCGGGGCCGTCGTGGCCGAAGGCGTGGACGGATACGACTTCGCCGAGGAAGTAACGCAGCCAGTCGAAGACGTGGGTACTCTGCTCGACGAGCTGGCCGGCGCTGACGGCGAACTTGCCCCACCAGGGATGGGAGGGCGGCATGCGTACAAGGAAGCGGCCCATGCCCATGCCGAGATCACGGCCCTGCACGAGCTCTTTGGCGCGCTCGGTGACATCGGAGTAGCGGGCCATATAGCCGACCTGATTGATGCGGCCGCTGGCTGCGATCGCCTCCTGCGTGCGCCGGGCTAATTCGAGATCCATGGCGACGGGCTTGGCGACGAAGACGTGGGCGCCGGCTTCGACGGCGTCGATAGTCTGTGTTTCGTGGGCGACAGGCGGGATGGCGACGAAGACAACATCCAGGTTTTCGCGGTCGAGCATTTCGCGGTGGTCGGTGTAGCCGTTGCAGTCGAGCTCGTCGGCGACTCGCGCAGCAGTCTGGTCGTTTATGTCACAGACAGCGGCTACGGGCCGCTTCAGTTTCTCGAGGCTCCCGATGTAGTTTTGGGCGATCCCACCAACTCCGATAAAGGCGATCTGCATCGTGTGTGTTCCTTGCGGGCTGAGATGAATGGTTTCTTTGGCGGGTTGTTCGGTCGCGGGCAGGTCAGCTGATGCGGACGTAGAGCGAATTGCCGCGGCGTTCAACTGGGTAGGTTTCCAGGTGATCGCAGGCTGGAGCGCTCAGGGCGCGTCCGGTAGCGATGTCAAAGCGGCCGTTGTGAAGCGGGCACTCGATTACGCCGTCTATTACGAGGCCATCGGCCAGGTATGCGTATTCGTGTGTGCAGAGGCCGTCGGTGGCGTAGTAGCGGTCCCCTTTGAGCCGGTAGACTGCGAAGGTGCGGCTGCCCTGGTCGAGACGAATGACCTCCTCTTCTTCGATGTCTTCGACGGGGCCGACTTTCAGCCATTCGCCAGAGGACTCAACAGGGGCGTTCGTTTCAACGACTTCGGTTTCCGGGTCGTTGGGAATCGGGCGGATTACGCGATAGTCGGGGTCACCGGTGGCCTGTTTGATTAGGGCTGGAATCAGTTCTTTGTAGGCTTGCCACAGGCTCGTGTAGGGTGGAGGCATTTGGTCCTTGACGGCTTCATGCAGCTTGGGCAGGGCGTGGAAGGGGGTCATGGGCATGGCGTGATGCTCAAGATGGTACTGCATGTTGACGTATAGGAAGGCGAATACGGGATTGACGTAGATTGTGCGTGTGTTCTCTCGATGGTCGTACGTGTCCTCGCCGAGGCCGGCGTGCTGGGGAAGGCTCAGGAGCTGCTGGAGCCAGCCGCCGTAAAAGCGGGGAAGAAGGACGAACATCATGGGCAGGATGCTGCCGATGGTGATGGACCACACAATAAATGCACAGTAGATGGCGACATGGACGCGGCTGGACCAGTACATCCTTTGCAGGTCCCGCTCTGGCACAAAGTCGCGCACGTCGGGGTTGGGGCGGCCGCAGGCGTTGCGGATAAGACGCCAGACTTCGGGGGGCCCGCTGCGAAGGTAGAAGAAGTCCATGAGAAGCTTGATAAGGTCGGCGGGCCGCTGGACCTGGATTTCAGGGTCGCGGCCGACGAAGTAAGTGTGGGTATGGTGGCGCGAGTGGCTCCAGCGCCACAAATAGGCCTCGCGAATTGCAATGAATGAGGCGATGGCATAGACGAACTCGTTGAGCCAGCGTGTGCGGAATGGCGTGCCGTGGCCGCTCTCGTGCCAGCGGGAGTCGGCGGAGGTGTAGATTGTGCCGTAGACGAGAAAGGCTGGAATGGCCCACAAGGTACCCCAGGAAATGTAGGCCAGGTAGGCACTGAGGCCGAGAAGCACGAACCAGAGGCCGAAGTGCCAGAGACCGGGACCGTCTCGGCGCCGCATGATTTCCCGCATCTGCTGGCGGGAGAGTTTGGGTTTCCACCATTGGTCGTCGATGCGGCCGGTGATGCGGTCGCCATCGAGTTCGACGGCGTCGCGGTTGCCGCCGGAGAGGCTGTAGTCTCTGCGAATCGCTTGTACGCCCATGGCTGAACTCCTCACAAAAGCCGCCCAGTCAGGAGGCTAATGCGCATTTTGCGGCTTTAAGCGACGCGTACGTAGAGCGTGTTGCCGCGGCGTTCGACGGGATAGGTTTCGAGGTGGTCGCAGGCCGGGGCGCGCAGGGCGCGGCCTGTGGTGATGTCGAAACGACCGTTATGGAGCGGACATTCGATGACTTCGTCGATAACCAGGCCGTCTGCGAGGTATGCGTACTCGTGCGTGCAGAGGCCGTCGGTGGCGTAGAACCTGTCGCCTTTGAGGCGGTAGACGGCTAGGGTGCGGCTGCCGTGGTCGAGGCGGATGACGTCTTCTTCTTCAAGGTCTTCGACCGGGCAGACTTCGACCCACTCGCCTGAGGACTCTGCGGCGGCAGGCGTTTCAGCGGTCTCGCTTTCCGCCTCCTGCGGGATGGGGCGCATGATCTGATACCCGGGATCGCCGGTGGCCTGCTTGATCAGGGCGGGGATCATCTCCCTGTAGCACTCCCAGAGGCTCCTGTAAGGCGGGGGCATTTGATCCTTGACGGCCTCATGCAGTTTGGGCAGGGCGTGGAAGGGGGTCATCGGCATGGAGTGATGCTCGATGTGGTACTGCATGTTCATGTAGAGATAGGCGAAGACCGGGTTGACGAAGACGGTGCGCGTGTTCTCGCGGTGGTCGTATGTGTCCTCTCCAAGACCGGCGTGCTGGGTGAGGCCGAGAAGCTGGTGCAGCCAGCCGCCGTAGAAGCGGGGCAGGAGCACGAACATCATGGGAAGGAAGCTGCCGATGGCGATGGACCAGACCGCGAAGGCGGCGATGATGGCGAGACAGATGCGAGAGGACCAGTACATTTTGGGCAGCTCGCGCTCCGGCATGAAGTCGAGGACGTCCGAGTTAGGCCGGCCAAATGCATTGCGGACGACGCGCCAGACTTCAGGTGGGCCGCTGCGAAGATAGAAGAAGTCCATGGCGATTTTTAGCAGGTCGGCGGGTCGCTGGACCTGGATTTCGGGGTCGCGGCCGACGATGTAGGTGTGGGTATGGTGGCGGGAGTGGCTCCAGCGCCACATGTAGGCTTCGCGCATGGTCATGAAGGAGTTGACGTGATAGAGGAGTTCGTTTAGCCAGTGCGTGCGGAACGGTGTGCCGTGGCCGCATTCGTGCCAGCCTGCGTCGGACGAGGAATAGATGGTCCCGTAGATGAGAAAAGCAGGGATCGCCCACCAGGTTCCCCAGGAAATGACGGCGAGGTAGGCGCTGGCTGCAAGCAGGACGAACCAGAGGCCGTAATGCCGGAGGGCGGGGCCGTCGCGGCGCTGCATGATCTCTCTCATCTGCTGGCGTGAGAGCTTTGGCTTCCACCAGGTTTCTTCCATCTTCTCAACGATGCGGTCATTGTCGAGCTCAATGGCGTCCTGGTGGCCGCCGGAGAGGCTGTAGTCTCTGGGGATCGCCTTTACACTCATGGAAGTTCTCCTTTCTTGTACATGACCGGTCAGGGGACTTACAAGTGGCAGACTGCGCGAGTTGCGTCGAAAGCGGGCGCAAGGGGCGCGTCTTCGCGGGCGAAATCTGTCGTTTCCAGGCTTGCCTGAGCAAGAGAAGCTTGGGTGCGCGCTTTCAGAGTACGTCCGCTTCAGCTGCGGCGACTTTGCCGGGGGCGGCGGTAAGTGCGGGAGCGCGTTCCCGGGAGCAAATTATACATCAAAAACAGGAAGTCCGCACTTCGCGCTGACGGGCGGTGCAGTCCAATGCAGGGGCGAGATTCGGGCTGCCTTTGGGGGTCTGCCGAACTCTGCACCCGGCAGTCACTGTTCAGACAAAAGGCAACAAGCCCTGGTTTCTCGTTCTTGTCTATCGGAACTTGGGGGGCCCCATTCCGGCTGGGGCGCCGGGCCGCAGCGGATGCGACGAATAAAGTTGCGCTTTGAAGACTGTTCGTTAGCGCTCTTGCAAGGGCGTCCAGCCGCGACCGGGGATGTTGGGGCGGGTTTCTTCGTAGCGCTGGCGCAGCTGCCTAAACTGGTCGGCAGAGTGGACTTCTCGCGACGGGTCGCTTTGATCGCGGATGACAAAGTCGGCTTCGGGCGGATAGCAGGCCATGGTGACGGGATCGCGTTCGGTAGTGTAGGAGGCGGGTTCTTCTTCGACGTTGTTGGGTACGTTGGCGCTCTGGTAGCGAAGGTCGATACTCCAGCGCACCACGTTCGTGTTGTTGGCAAAGGAGGCGTGGGGGGTGAGGTTGGTGAGGAGGAGAACATCGCCGGCCTTCATGGGGACGGGGACGGGTTCGACTGAAGGCAGGTCTTCGTCCGGGACTTCGAGGAAGCCGGCGTGTCCCTCAGTGTAGTGGCGGAGGATGCCGGTCTTGTGCACGGTTGGCATGACGTGGAGGCAGCCGTTTTCGAGGGTGGCGTCGACGAGGGGGACCCAGCAAGTGACGATTAGGTGGCGGTCGCAGTGAGCGAGGAAATAGCCCGAATCCTGGTGCCAGGGGACTTCGCCGCGGTCCCAGCCGGGAAGCTTGGGGCGGATGCGGTAGACGGATGAGCCGATGATGTCGGGGCCGACGAGGCTCTCGATGCAGGAGAGGAGGGCGGGGTGGCGGATCGTTTGCAACATGGCGGGGCCGTTGTAGCCGCCTCCGCCTTTGCCCATGACCTTGCTGGTGATTTCTTTGCCGGCATCTTCATTTTCGGCGTGGATGCTGGCCAAGCGGCGTCCGAAGGGCTGGTCCGCGTGGATGTTGGTTAGTTTGCCGTCGGCCTGCAGTTCGCGGGCGCATTGATCGATGACCTCGGTCAGGGCGTCCTGGAGCGGTTTGAGGTCTTCGGCGGTGAAGAGGCCAGTTTTGAGCAGGTAGCCCTGGCGGTGGAAGAGGACAAGTTCGTCTGGTGTGAGGCTCATGGTCATAGGTCCGGGTGGTGGCGCGGGCGGTTGCGGTGGCTTGGTTTGATGGAATTATACTGCGCAAGGCTCAGATGGGGAAAGTTTGATCAGTAGCTCCCCGAGGGAATCTCCTCCCACTTCTTCAGCCACTCTTCATAGGTTGGAATCGTGCTTGGTGAGCTCAGGCTGTGGGCAATGAAGCCCTGCTTTTGGCCGGCTTCAGTGGCCTGGGCGGTGGGCTCGTAGCGCACGTCGATGGACCAGCGGACCTGGATGGAGCGGTTGGGGAGGGCGCGGTGGGGTGTGATCTGTGTGAAACAGAGGGCGTCGCCAGGTTGCATTTCGATGGATACGCCTTGCAGGCTTTCCCGTACTTCGGGGGCGAGGCCGAGGAAGCCGGTTTCGGGGTCGTTCCAGCCTTCGTGAAGCGGGCCGCGGTGGAGGCCGGGAGCAACCTGGAGGCAGCTGTTGTGTTCGGTGACAGGCTGAATGGGCATCCAGATGGAGGTGACGTGGACCTGTTCGGCGTCGCGGTAGTATTGGGCGTCCTGGTGCCATGGGGTCTGGGTCCAGATTTGGTCGGGGAGTTTTGGACGGGCATTGAAGATGCCGTGGACGGAAATTTCGGGCGTGTCGAGAAGGTCTTGGGCGAGGGCGAGAAGGGACGAGTGGACGAGGATGTCGTACATCTCGCGGCTGAGGAGGTCGCGGCGGGGGCTGCGGATGTATTGCGGCCTGCCGGCGGCTTCCCAGAGGTGGGCGAGCCGGTGCTGGAGGTCGAGGTCGTTGCGGGGGTTGTCGATCAGCCCTTCGCTAAGCCAGTTCTTGATGGTGTCGTCGGCCCAGCGGGAGAGGACTGTTGTCATGAGGTCGAGGAGGTCGGAGGGAATGACTGCGGGGGCGTGCAGGTAGCCGTAGGTCTTGTAGAAGTCACATTGCTCAGTGCTTAGGACGAGTGTCATTGGCGGTATCCGGCTGATTGTTCAAGGCTTTTGGATGACTGTCTGAACCGGGTTATGCAAGGGCAGAGACAACTCAGTCCGCCTGGGGCCATGGTGAGCCGCGGAAGACTCTCTCTTTGTCGGCTGAGGGCCACGAAGATCACATCATCTCATCCTGTGAGGGCCTCGGAGAAGGCCCTCTGAGTCGGACAAATCAATGAGAAAGTGAACTTCAGTCTTCTCAGACGGCGTTCCAGACCTGAACCTCTTGAGTTTGACCGATGGGGTTGAGAAGGCCGATGCGGCCGTTGGCTTCGGCAGGGAGGCTGTAGGACTGGATCAGGAGGTCGTCCAGATAGAGTTCGAGGACTGATTCCTTAAGGAGAGTGCGGAAAACAACAGTGTCGCCGAATGGCCAGGCGCGGGCCATGACGTCTTCGCGCTGGGCATGGTTTTCGGACTCGGCCATCAGGCCGAAATGGGTGACGCCGGCGGGGCCTACCTGGATGTAGCTGCCCAGGCCTGCACTATATTCTATGTAGAGGCCGGGCCAGTCTGTTTCCGGTTGTCCGGTTGTGGGGAGAGTTACGCTGCCTTCGATTACTACGCCTCCCGCGGTGTCCACCAATGTGCCTGCTATCTGGACGCGTCCGCCCTGAGCGGCGAATTGCGTCGAGACAGCATTTTTCTTCAGAGCTTCGTTGCCTTGCCAGTAGCCGAACCAGAGGGTGCCGGCTTCGTCGACGAAGGCTCTCTTCAATGGCGCCCAGTAGCAGATGTCGCGGCCTGTGTCGAGCTGGAAGCGGGTTACGGCGTGGTGGTTGACGAGGATGTCGTCGGGCGTGCGGAGGAAGCGGGCGAAGTAGGTGTGTTTGTGCTCGCCGGAGTTCTCGAGAAGGGCGTAGTTTACGGGGGCGACCGAGTAGGGGCCGGCGGGATTGTCGGCGATCATGGTCTTCATGGTCCTAGAGCCCTGGCCGACGATGGCGTAGTATCTGCCGTTGAATTCAGCGACAGCGCCGGCCTCCATGCTTTTGGGCGGGTCGGCGCCTTCCCAGATGAGCTCGGGGGAGGGCAGGGCTTCCCAGTGAACGCCGTCGTCGCTGCGACCGAAGCCGAAGCCGACTGCGTCTTTGGGCGTGGCGGTCCAGTATCCGTAGTAGCCGCCCTCAGGACGGGGTAGGGGGAAGATGCAGTCCCACCGGCCGTGTTGCTCGTAGAAGCGGGAGTCGACTCGAAAAATGTGGTCGTCGCCGAATTTGGTCCAGTTCATGAGGTCTTCGCTATGGGCGAAGAAGATGTTCTGGGTCTGGCGGCCGTCTTCTTCGACGCGCCATTCGGAGTAGTTGCAGATGAAACGGCCGCTGCTGTCGAAGTCGGGTGACTTCCAGACGGCGCCGGTGCCGAGGTAGGTGACCATTTTGTCGGAAGCTTTGATGGCCCAGCCGTGGTCGGTCCAGGTGACGCCGTCGGGGGAGGTGGCGAGGCCGAAGCCCTCGCCGGGGCTGTACTCGGTGATGAGGTAGAAGAGGTAGAATGTGCCCTCGTGGTAGAACATCCAGGTATCCCAGTGGGCGTTGACGCCCTTGGATTTGAAGAACATGGACTGAGTTGAGGTAGTCATTTTGTGTGGCTTCCCTAGCGGGTTTGCAGCAGCGGGCAGTTCGGGACCAGAGGTCCGCTTTGCTGCTGGGTGGAATTGAGACAATGTCAGACTTTGATGCCGGAGTCGACCAGGCCCTCGACGTAGAATTTGCCGAGGACGATAAACAGGAGAACGAGGGGGAGTGAAGCGATCACATAGCCGGCATAGAGCGGTCCCCAGACGCCGAAGTCCTGACTGGTCCAACCGGCGACGCCGCCGTAGGTGGCGGACCGGGCCAGCTTGTAGAGTCCGACCGCGATCATCTGTTTTGCGTCATCCTGGATCATGACCAGCGGCCAGAGGAAGGAGTTCCAGACGCCGATGAAGTTGAGGACGGCCAGGGTGGCGAGCCCGGGCAGTGACAGCGGCAGGGTGATGCGGCCGATGAGGTCGAGGACGCCGGCGCCGTCACAGCGGGCGGACTCGAACAGCTCCTCCGGGATTCCGGCGATGAAGGCGCGCATGAGGAAGATGCCGAAGATAGGGCCGCCCGCCAGTTCGGGGATAATCAGAGACAAGCGAGTGTTCAGCAGGCCGAGGCGCACGTAGACCATGTATGCGGGGATGAAGGAGAGGACCCAAGGGACCATCAGGAGGGCGATGATGGCGTAGTAGAGCGTTTCGCGGAAGGGAAAGTCCATGCGGGCGAAGACGTAGCCTCCGATGAGCGAGAGCAGGAGCATTCCCATGAGGCCGATGAAGGCGACGATGATGGTGTTGATCATATAATCGCCGACGATTTCCCAGGCGGCGCCGTAGTTGCTCCAACGCAACGGGAAGCTGATGGCCCAACGTTCCCAACGATATTGGAGGCCGTTCTTGAAGGACCAGGTGATCAGCAGATAAGTGGGTATGAGTGAGAGGAGCAGCATGACGGTGATGAACAGGTGCGATCCGATCTGGTAGTAGCGCAGGGGGCGCCGGGTGGAGGGAGCGACCTGGGTGGAGGTTGTGGTACTCACTTGCTGATCTCCTTGAACTGCAACTGCTTCCTCAGTCTGCTCTAGTGGCGGACGTCTTCAACGGCGGGATGAACTGTGCGGTTG
Source organism: Caldilineaceae bacterium SB0664_bin_27 (assembly GCA_009838625.1). Lineage (GTDB taxonomy): Bacteria > Chloroflexota > Anaerolineae > Caldilineales > Caldilineaceae > Bin5. The sequence continues at coordinate 44,740 of VXRG01000097.1, read as the reverse complement.
ACGGCCAGCGTCGCGGTAAAGGTGATGACGAAAAGGACCATGCCGATGGAGGCAGCGTAGCCGAATTGCTGGGTGCGGAAGGCCTTGTGGAACATGGTCAGGCCGGGCACCATGGTGGCGAAGCCGGGGCCGCCGTCGGTCAGCACAAGGATCGTCTGGAAGGAGGTGACGCCGGCAATGACTGCGAGGATCGTCATGAGGCGCACTTGTCCCAAGACGAGGGGCAGGTCTATCCGGAGAGTGCGGCGGAGGCCGGTGCAGCCATCGACTTCGCAGGCGTCGAAAATCGATTCGGAAATCTGGCCGAGGCCCCCCAGATAGATGAGGGTGCCGACACCTGAGACCCAGGGGAAACCCATAAACATGATGGCGTAGAGAGCGGTGGCGGTGTCGCCAAGCCAGTTGCGCGCCAGGAAACCCAGGCCGAACTGTTCCAACAGGCCGTTGATGACGCCGAGGTTAGGGTCGTAGATCTGCTTCCAGAGGAGGATAACGACAATGAGCGGCACGAGCATGGGGATGATGAGAAAGAGGCGATAGAGTTCCTTGGACTCGGTGTCGCGGATACGGAAGATGAGTACGGCCATGATGAAAGGGATGACTGCGCCTGAGAAGAAGAAGAAGGCGAGCAGCTTGAACATGTTGAAGAGCTCGCGCGGCGTTTCGGGCGAGGTGAAGTAGACGCCAAAGTGCTGCAGGCCGACGAAGCTGGCTTCGACTCCGGGACGCCAGCGGTAGAAGGCGCGAAGAAGGCCGAGGATGGGCGGGTAGTAGTTGAAGATGAGGAGGAGGATGAAGACGGGGGCAAGAAGGGCGTAGGCCTGCCAGGAACGGCGCATTGCCTGCCAGGTTGAGAGGTCTCCCGACCTTGTAGGAGTTCTTGTTGAGAGGTCTGCCACACTGCCCTGTTCGGCGGTTCCTGTACCTTCTGTCATGCTGTCACCCTGAGCTTCTCCATTTGGAGGTCCTCAGATCGGGGAGGAAGTATGAGTTCCATTGACATTGCGGGTAGGCCTCTAAGAAAACAACGAGAACGATAATTCTTCGAGAACGGGAATTTTGCAGTTCACTTCTTGCGTATCGTTTTGGCGCGCCCCGGTTCAGTCTGAGGAAAGCGGGATTTCGACGGGCACTTCAATGGAGAAGCTCTTGTCTACCTCGAGCCAGCGCCCGATGTTGATGTCGATGACGTTAATGATTGAGTCCGTTTTGATATCGTAGGCGGTGGCCGGATTGGGCGTGAATGTTATTTCGACTTCGCCGTTTTCGTCGGTGTAGGACCACTCCGGGATCATGAGGCCGTTGCCGGGCTCCAGCCAGGCCTGCAAGGTGTCGTTTACGCGCGGTTGGCCGTTTTCGGTGACACGGACCGTAAGAATGATTGAATCTTCGCCGTCGGAAACGACTTTTTCCTTGTTGAACTCGCCTTCAATCACGACTTTGTTGAGACGGACTAGGGACTGAATGAAGTCCGCGGCAAGGAGGGCGAGTATCAGGAGGAGCAGGCCGACTGCGGCCAACCGGATTTTGCGTAGCATGTGAGCGGAAGGAGGAAGACGGAATGTGGTGAGCGGACAGGGCAAGGGCCGCTATCCGCTCACCCACAGATTCGTCAATTTAGCTGTCTGATTCTTGGTCGGCGAGCAGGGCTTCGTAGCGAGCGACACCTTCATCCCAGGAGCGCTGCTGGCGCTCGAAGAATTCGGCTCGGTCCATGTCGCCGATCACCCAGGCCACGAAGATTCGCCGCCACTCGGTGAAGTAGTCCCAGTCCCAGAGGAGCCCCATGCCCCACCAAGCGATGGTGTAGGTGTAGAGGGGTAGTTTATATCCCCCGATGGTGGACCATAACGGTCCGAGCTTGGCATCCTTGGCGGACGGGATGTACTGCTGGTTTTCGTTGTTGAGGAAGGCGTTGTTCTCTGGCTCGGTGATGAACTGCCACCAGTTGATGACCTGGTCGCGGTTGCCGCGCATCTCGGTTGAGGACTTGAGCATTACGTCCTGGGGGCCGCGAATGGCCTGCACGTGTTCGCCGGGCACATTGCCGTCGCCGGCGGTATAGTCATTGGGGTCGACTGCGCCGGGCATGCTGACGGTGGGGGGAATGTCGGCAGCGGCGGGCATTGGCGAGGGAACGAAGGTGCGCTCGAAGTCTACGTTGGGGTCGTTGGCCAAGGTCGCGAATTCCCAAGTGGCGCGGTACTGCATACCGACCGAGCCTTCACGCCAGAGGAGGTCGAGATCGGTGGTGTTGAAGCCGTCCACCCATGTCAGAGCGAGAGCATACATTTCGTCCCAAGCTCGTTGGTAGATGGGTGTGTAGGGGCCGATGAGCTCGGCGTTGTGAGCGGGCAGAGCTTCCTCGATGCCGACGAAGAAGTCATTGTCGGCGTCCATTTCGATGCAGACTTCCTGCATCATGGGTGGGAGGATCTGGAGTGCAAGGGGCCAGCAGTTGCCGGTCTCGCCTTCGCGGGGCCAGGGAGAGAGGCCAAGGCCGGCTTGCTTGAGGGCCTGGGAGACCTCCATCTGTTCGGTCCAGGTGGCAGGCGGCGAGAGTCCGTGCTCATTGAAGATCTCCATGTTGCAGGCGAGTCCCACTTCGAGGTAGGGCCAGATGGCGCGGATGGGGGCACAGTAGTCGAGGCCGTCAGACCAGGTCAAAGACTCCATCATGGAAGGATAGAAGCTTTCGGACCAGGTGTCGTATTGGATTGCGTAGCGGCTGGGGGCATCAAGCCAGTCGTCGATGGGGACGCACCAGCCGCGTTGAACGAGGTCGAGGCGACTCATCAGGTCGGGGGATTCTCCAGAGCTTACTGCGGCGGTTAGCCAGGCGTCATCACCGGATTCGTCGAATACGACGGCGATATCGGGGTTGATTTCTTCAAAGCGCTCGGCGAGAATGCGTGCTGCGTTGCCGACCAAGGGGTGTTCGGCAGAGCGGGTGGTCCACTCGGTGGGTTGCAGCTGTGCGAGGTTACAGTGAACGTCCACCCTTTCCATGGCGGCCGCTTCGCCGCCGGAATCTTCAGCCATCTCTTCTCCGGCGGGGGCGCCTGGGGCGGCGCAGGCGGCCATCAAGCCCACGCCTACTGCGCCGGCGGAGGCTTTCAGAAAGTTTCGTCTACTCAGACCATTGCCAGTCATTTTCTGCCTCTTCTCCTTGTCCTTGATAGTCGATTAATCAGGAAGTCGTACGGGCCCCGATGGGCGCCGTATCGAGAGCGAGCAGCAGCGGGCTAATTCACCTCCTCAAAGTTGAAGGTTTGCGGTGATGAAGACGACGTGACCCTAAAAGAAATCTTGAAGGGCGTTATTTCAGCCACCGTTGTGGTAGGCGATAGAGTGCGGAAGCCAGATGGCGGCCTAAGTCTCTACTCCAGCTTCGGCAAGTGCTTCTCTGGCAGACTGGGCGGCTTCGGAATCGGGATCGAATTTGATGGCGCGTTGAAGGCCGATTACGGCGTGTTCGTCGCCGGCGCGGGCCAGTTCGAGGGCTTCGGCAAAGCCCTTTTCGCCAAAGCTCGAATCCTTGGCTACCACTGGGTTGTCGAAGTCCTTCCAGTAGTACTTATATTCGTCGGACTGCCAGCCTTCGTAGACCTCTTCCCATTCGAGGCCGCTGGGGCCGTGGGGGGTGAGCATCTGCTCGGCAATTAGGTCGCCGACGGCCTGGTAGCGGTTGTCGAGCGAGAGGCGCAGGCGGTCCTCGGTGTAGTTCGGCAGGGCCTGGTGGATGGTGAGAGCGGGGAAGATGAGCGTGTCACCTATCTCGAAGTCGGTCGAGTGCCAATCCGGTTCAATCTCTTCTTCGGCGTCGACATCGACTTTCAAGGCGCCGGCGCCGAGGGAGAAGTGGTGGTCAAGAACGCGTCCGACTTTGTGGGAGCCGGGGATGACGGCGAGGGGGCCGAGCTCGATGGGGCAGTCGCCGATTGGGGCCCAGCTGGTGTAGGTCTCAAAGTTGCCCTGGAAGTGGACGAAGTCCTGGTGCATGGGGGTGGTGTGTTCGGTGTATTTGGGGAACCAGAGACGGGCGATCTGATTTGGGTGGGGCATGATGGGGCGACCCATGATCTTTTCGATCATGGATGTTACTTCGGGCCAGTGGGCGGCGCGATGGAAGGGCTCCAACTTGTAGACCTGGCTATAGCCGTCAACGTATTCACGGTCGCCCTCGGTGCATTGCTTGGAAACGTCGGCGATACCGTCATAGGGGTCAGTATCGGGCAGGAGCCAGCCGATTTCCTGGATTTTGGTCATCATGACGCGGCGCAGCTCGCTCATTTTGTCAGGGTCCTGGAGCTGTCTGAAGAAGAGATAGCCCTCGTCAGCGAGGCGGCGCTGCAGTTCGGCGGGGTCGTCGAAGGCGTCGTTCGAAACGCGGAACTCGCGGATTTCCCTTGACATTGGAACTTCCTTTCATGTGCAATTGTGCTGGTACTTCAGTCGGGCCTTCATACGAAGCTGAATTTACGGTACAAGGATACTGATTGTGATTGGTCATGTCAAGTGGCTTGCGTAGGAGGGGTGCTTCCCAGATTTGGGGTGGACACGGCAGGGGTTAGGGGTCAGTGGTTAGAGGAATTGAAGTGGCATAAGGCGGCGCTTGGGCTTCCCTACGCATACGAGATTTCGCCCCAACTTCTGCAATGCACACGTGGCGGGGATGGGAGAGTACGGAGAAGAAGATTGGTGGACTCTAGATTTCTACGCGAAATTCCCTTTGCGTTTCATGTCGGGTATTGTTCCGTTCTGCAGGGCCTCTTAGCGCTTTGACACATTCGGTCTCGGCACGTAGGATTCACTCCTGCACGGAGCGAAGGAATTCTTAGAGGAGAGCTATGAGCCGGTTCAACTTTGCGGACATTGTCTATAGCAACTCTCTCGCGAACGCGTCGGACGCGGCCGGATTCAGGTTGGAAGGAGAGGCGCGCATCAGTTTTCCCAACGGGCGGATGCGGATGGAGAATCTGCGCGATCCTGAGGAGGGGCAGAAGTCCAACTTTGTCCTATGGTGCCCCGAGACGTTTCCGGGGGATGTGAGTATTGAATGGGAGTTCTGGCCGGTGCAGGAGCCGGGGTTGTGCATTCTGTTCCTGTCGGCGACGGGACAAAACGGCGAAGACCTGTTCGATTCATCATTGGCTGAACGCACAGGTGAGTACCAACAGTATCACCACGGGGATATCAACGCGTTGCACGTATCCTATTTCAGACGTCGTTGGCCGGAGGAGCGCGCCTTTCACATCTGCAATTTGCGCAAGAGCTACGGCTTTCACATGGTGGCCCAAGGCGCGGATCCGATTCCGCTTGTTGCGGATGCGGCACCTCCGTACCGGATTCAGATGGTCAAGTGCGGGGCAGAAGTTGCCTTTTCGATCAACGAGTTGCCGATTTTCAGCTGGCGCGACGACGGGGTCAGCTATGGGCCAGTGCTGGGAGGCGGAAAGTTAGGGCTGCGGCAGATGGCGCCTCTGGTGGGCGAGTACGCGAATCTGGTCGTGCGGAGAATAAGCCGGGAGGGAGAGTAGAGTCTGCGACGGCAACTGGGAGAGCGGGGCAAGACAGGCAAGTATGGTCAGTGCTAGAGGAGTGAAGATTATGGGTAAGTCGGAAGAACAGCTGATTTTCAGCGAGCGGTTTGAAGGTGAAATGGACTCCGAGTGGTTCTGGATTCGCGAAAATCCGGAACGTTGGAGAATACGTGACTGTGGGCTGGAGATCGTGGTGGAGCCCGGCGTAGCGGGAACAGTGAGGAATGCGCTTGTGCGGCCGGCGCCGGACCGAAGTACGGGCGTGTATGCGATTGAAGTGACGATCATAAACCATCGTGCGCCAACACAGCAGTACGAGCAGGCGGGCATCACGTGGTACCAGGACGGGGAGCCGGTTTTCAAGGAGGTTAAGGAACTGATAGACGGGGAGGTGTTCATCATTCCAGGCAGCAAGGCGATGCCTACGCAGAGTGTGCGGCTGCGACTGGTGGTGGATGCTGAGTCGTGGGAGGCACAGTACCGTCCGGAAGGGGCGTCTGCATTCGAGACGGCGGCCACGGGGGAGCTGGCGCCTGCGGATAACGAGCAGGTCAGCATTCAGTGCTATAACGGGCCGCCTGAAGAGGAGCACTGGATCAGGTTTGAGGACTTCCGCATTTTGCGCATTTGATGCCTGCCAGCAGTGTCCTCGTGTTCCTGGCGGTCAAGACGGTCTCCCGGAATCAGTCAGGGAGTTGGAGACGCAGCACCTGGCCGGCTAGGTAGCGCTGAGGGTGCGACAGTTTGTGGCCGGGCAGATAGAGAGTGACGTCGCCGGCGCCGTATACGCGCCACTGCTGGGCTGGTCCTTCGCTTATCATGGCGGTTTCTTCGTCGATGCCGATTAGTGTTGCGTCGGGCAGGATTCCCCGTAGCCGGTCGGCCCAGCCCTGTCCAAAGGTGTTGTGATGGGGCAGGACGATGGCGTCAGGGATGAGTCCAAGGCCAGCTGTCGTGCCCTGTCCATGCGGGTCGTTGAGATGCTGGCAAAGTACCATAGCGCCTGCGCTGCTTCCGGCCAGTACGGCGCCGCCGGCGTAGGCCGTGAGCATGGCCGACCAGGCGGGCGAGCCGCGAAGCGTTTCACATAGATAGCCGGGAAAGCCACCCAACAGATATATCAGTTTCGCTTCGGCCGCGGCTTCGACTACATTCGAATCTGCGGCTGAGTCGCGGTCGATCAGGGGGACGACCTGGACATTGGTCGCGCCCAGGCTGGTGAACCAGCGGCGGCCGTTTTCGCCGGCTCGGCGGTGGTTGTTGTCGGGCGCGGCGGCCGTTGGGATTATTGCTATGGGAGTGTCGAGACCGCCAGCCAGTTCGATGCTGCGGCGGTCGGGGGCGGCCATCTGGCCTCCGAATTCAGAGCCGCCGGCAAGGAGTAAATGACCTGTTTCCACTGTACACAAATCTCCAATCTGTTTGCGAATGAGGGGAGGCGAGCCTCAGATAACTGCGAGCCATTCACGACCCGCTAGCTCTTACCCCTTGACCGCACCGGCCGTCAGGCCGGAAACGATATACCTCTGCATCGCGAGGTAGAAGACCACAGGCAGAACTGAAAAGACAAGCCCGGCGGCCATGTATTGTTCCACCGGCGTCTGGGCGATCGCTTTGAGGGTGGAGAGGCCCACAGAGGCGGGCATGAAGTCCCCGCTGCTGAGCATGATACCGGCATAAAGGTATTCATTCCAGGCGAAGAAGAAGGCGACAACTGCGACTGCGGCCAAGCCGGGCGCGGACAACGGCAGGACGATTCGCCATAGTGCGCCCAACTCCGTACATCCGTCCACGACGGAAGCGTCGAGCACTTCCGGGGGGACGTTGTCGAAGACTCCCTTGAGAATCCAGATACAGATAGGGAGAATGAAGGCGGCGTCGATCAGGGCCAGTGATGGAATGCTGTTCAGAATGTTGAGACGGCGATAAAGGATGTAGAGAGGAATCAGGATCAAGACTTCGGGCAGCATCTGGGTCACCAACAGAAACAGTCCGAACAGGTTGCGACCCGGCCATCGCAAGTTGGACAGCGCGAACGCTCCCAGAACCGAGAGGGCCATGCAGAGCAGCATTGTCATGACGGCGATGAGGAAAGAGTTTCGCAGCCATTTCGCGATTGGGTGTTCGCTGAACAGTTCGCCGAACTGATCGAAGTAGAGCTCCTGGGGAAGCAGGGGAGGCGGGAAGTGCAAAATGTACTTGCTGGGCTGGAACGTGCTTATCATCATCCAGTAGACGGGGAACACGATGATCAAGGAGACGACAGCCACGGTGAGGTAGAAAAGGGAGCTGTTGAGCAGGCGCCTAGCGGTAAGCTTGGACGCCGCTGCACGTGTGTCCTCAACATGGGCAACCATTTCAGGCGGTTTCCTGTGTGCGACGGACTTGCATAAGGATGAAGACGAGGGCGACAACGAGAGAGACGACGAAACCGGCTACGCCCAGCGCAGTTGCGTAGGAGTAGTCGTAGAAGCGGAAGGCGGTATTGAAGATGCGGATTACGATCGTTTCCGTAGTGCCTGAGGGGCCGCCTCCGGTCATCAGGAAGATGATGGTGAACTGCTTAAATGAAAAAATGGCGGCCAAGACGACGAGAAGCTCGAGGGTTGAGCCAATACCCGGGATGGTCACATGCCAGAAGAGCTGCAGACGGTTGCCGCCGTCGACGCGGGCGGCCTCGTAGAGTTCCTGGGGAATGGCCTGCAAGGCTGCGAGGATCACGAGGCTGTAGAAGGGGAATGCTTTCCAGGAGGAGATCAGCACCATCCAAGCCATCGCCAGCTCTGGTACCTGCAGCCACTGAGGGTTCTGGGTGACGCCGGGGAGCATGCGCGCCAGTATGTTGACGACGCCGAACTGGGGGCTGAGGATCCAGATGAAGATCATAACGACGGGAACTTCGGGGATGGCCCAGGGCATCATCAGCATGCCGCGCGCGACTGGGCGGAAACGGAATGGCCGATTGAAGAGCAGCGCGGTGAGGAGGCCGACCGTCAGGGCGACCACGATAACCAGAGAGGTGAACAGGAGCGTGACCCGGATCACTTTCCAGAAGGCAGGGTCGGAGAACATGCGCTCGTAGTTGTCCCATCCCACCCAGATTGTGGCCGCGCTGGATGCCAACTCGATGCGTGTGAAACTACCATAAATGCCCTGGACAATGGGGTAGACGATCAGAAGCCCTTCGTAGAGGACGATTGGGAGGACCAGTGCGAAGGGCAAGAGATAGCGCCGACGGAAGAGGCGGGGAGGCGACTTTCTGCCGCCGGAGCGGCCCGCCAAGGCGTCTGCATCGACTCGTTCATTCATTATTGAATAGACTAGGCGTCTTGCGAGAGGTGAATGGGTCCTGCTCGTGCAGGCGTCATTTTCGCCGATTTGAAATGCGTCACGAATGGGGAAGGCGAGGGTAACGGGAGAGAACGGTGTCGTGCCGGTCCAGCCGCCCCTCGCCTATTTTGCTATGAGATACGTTCCGCCAGATCTTCGGCCTGCACCTGTGCGATCTCCATTGCTTCCTCAACCGACTTGCCGGCAATGAGCACGTCGGCAAAGTTGGTGATAACGATCTGCCCGAACTCGTTGAAATTGTAGACGAAGTCGCCGACAATATCGAATGGCGTTACATAGTCAACGCCGAAATAGCCGGGTTTCAACCACTCAAGGCCGTCCAGGTACTCCTGTCTGGCAGCGGAAGGCTGTGCGAAGATCACATCCTGGCAGCCTTCAACCATACGACGGTAGTTGTCGGGCTTATACATGTAGGTGACGAATTCCAGCGACTCTTCAACGACCTCTGAGTCCTTGTTGACCATCATTGGATGGATGCGTGCAATTGACTTATTGGTCTCCCAAGGGATGGGGGCGCTGCGCAGCTTCGGATAGAGGTCGGGGGCGTCCTTGGTAAAGGCGCCGACGGCCGCGGAGACATAGAGGCCCTGGGCCACATCCCCGTTCTGGAAGAGCCGGTAACCGGTTGGATTGTCCGCGCCCTGAGGCATGGCGACGTCGTACATCTGCTTGAACAGCTTGAGGCCCTGAATGATCCCATCTGAGGTAAGCAGAGGGGTCGTGCCTTCAGCCCAAATGCCGTCGTAAGGCATGCACCACACTTCCAGTTGGAACCAGAAGTCTGAGGGTTCGCTGACCAGGTGGGTGGCAAAGAATCCGTATTTCTGGGCCTCGCGATCGGTCAGGGCGGCGCTCACTTCAACCCATTCCTCAGGCGTCGTGGCAGGCGTGATATTGGCTTCCTCGTAGCGATCCTTATTGTAGAGGATGCCGAAGGCGACGGTAACCATGTCGAGGCCGTAGAGGTGGCCATCCTTGCGCAGGGCGTCGTGGGCGGAGCTCAAATCGGTGATGCTGTTGCGCACGAGAACGTCGTCGAGGGGGACGAGGAGGTCTGACTGGATTAGGCGGGGCGCCAGCTCTGGCGTGGCCATGACGATGTCGCCGTCCAACTGGCCTGACTGTGTGCCGACAATCGTTTTGGTCGTGTACTGGTCGAATGGGATATTTTCGGCTACGACTTCGATTTCGGTCTGGTATTCGTTGAATTCATCGACAAAATTGTTCCAAGTTTCGCCGCGATTGCCTTCTTCAAACCACCAGGACAGGTAGCGGACTCTGGCCCTCTCAGCCGGTGCGTCGGAGCCCATTTCGCCGGCTGGTTGGGCGGCCGGGGCACAAGCTGCAAGCAGCCCGAGTCCGGCCAACGCGCTTGCACTGCGCAGGAAGTCACGCCGGTTGAGCGTGCTGCCCCTCTGCTCTTGTTTTCGTTCAATTGAATCAGACATTTCGGCAGGCCTCCTTGATTGTTTTTCTGCCCCAGGCAAGACACAGGTGGAGGAAAGAGTGAAGAGAAGTGAGCAGAGAGAAGTGACACCGGCTCCCCGTAAACTCCTCGACTCTGTAGTTCAGACTCAAACTATAAACGTCATTATATTTGGTGTCAACCGCATTCGCGCTCAGGGCCATAGCTTCTGGTCTGACATGCCTACATTGCCGAAGAAAGGCGGAGGGTCCACGAATGGCATTCGCGAATAGCAGTTATTGAGCCTACGCGAGGACAGGCGCAAGGCTTGCCTTTACATGAGGTTAGAAGGGGACTGGAAGAGGCAGTGTGTGCAAGGGCAGGCACAAAGCCTGCCCCTCTCCAGCCTGATCTGCAGGGTGAAGTCAGACTAGAGCTTGGCAGCCACTGTGATTCACATCGTTTGCAACAGTGTTTAGGCGTAGCTCTCCAGCGGCGGGCAGGCGCAGACAAGGTTGCGGTCGCCGTAGGTGTTGTCGATGCGACTGACTGCGGGCCAGAATTTATTTTCTCGTACCCAGTTGGCGGGGAAGGCTGCGGTTTCTCGGCTGTAGGCGCGATCCCACTGGTCGGCGGTGACCAGGTCGGCGGTGTGTGGTGCGTGGTGGAGGGGAGAATCCTCGGGGCTGATTTTGCCGTCCTGAACGGCCTGGACTTCCTCCCGAATTGCGAGCATGGCGGCGCAGAAGCGGTCAAGCTCGTCCTTGGACTCGCTTTCAGTGGGCTCGATCATTAGCGTGCCCGCGACTGGGAAGGACATTGTAGGGGCGTGGAAGCCGAAGTCGATGAGCCGTTTTGCAATATCGTCGACCTGGAGGCCGTGATCCTTAAGGAAACGCGTGTCGATGATGCATTCGTGGGCCACACGGCCCTGGGTTCCCTTGTAAAGGACGGGGTAGGCGGGTTCAAGACGGGCGGCGATGTAGTTAGCATTGAGGATAGCGATGCGGGTGGCTTCGGTCAGGCCGGAGCCGCCCATCATGGCGATGTAGGCGTATGAGATGGGCAGAATGGCGGCGCTGCCCCAGGGCGCGGCCGATACGGCGCCGATAGCGCTTGGGCCGCCGATGCCGGGGACAACGGCATGGCCTGGGAGGAAGGGCGCGAGATGTTCGGCGACGCAGATCGGGCCCATTCCAGGTCCGCCGCCACCGTGAGGGATGCAGAAGGTCTTGTGCAGGTTGAGGTGGCAGACGTCGGCGCCCATGTCCCCGGGCCGGCAGAGACCGACCTGGGCATTCATGTTGGCGCCGTCCATATATACCTGGCCGCCATGGAGGTGGACAAGGTCGCAGACGTCCTGGATAGCTTCTTCGAAGACGCCGTGCGTGCTGGGATAGGTGACCATGAGCGCGGCGAGCTGATTGCTGTGCTGTTCGGCCTTGGCTCTGAGGTCGGGAAGGTCGATGTTTCCCTCTTCGTCGCAGCGGACCACGACAACCTTCATGCCGGCCATCACAGCGCTGGCAGGGTTGGTGCCGTGAGCAGACGAGGGGATGAGGCAGATGTCTCGATGGTCATCGCCGCGGCTGAGGTGCAAAGCCCGGATCGCGAGCAGGCCCGCGTACTCGCCCTGGGAGCCGGCGTTGGGCTGAAAGGAGACGGCGGCGAAGCCTGTAATTTCGGCCAGAGCCCGGGCGAGGCGGTCAAAGAGTTCGAGGTAGCCCTGTGCCTGCTCGAGGGGAGCGAAGGGGTGGAGCCCGCAGAATTGGGGCCAGGTGACAGGGATCATTTCGGCGGTGGCGTTCAGTTTCATGGTGCAGGAGCCGAGGGGGATCATGGAGTGGGCGAGAGAGAGATCCCGGTTCTGCAGCTTGGTAATGTAGCGCAGCATCTCGGTTTCCGACTTGATGGTGTTGAAGATTGGATGGGTCAGGTAGGGGCTTTTGCGCGCGAAGGGCTCGGGATAGTCGAGAGCGACCTCGCTGGCGAGCGCGTCTAGTTCGGGGCCGTTGGCGTGCGGCCGGCCATCCTGAATTGCTGAAGAAGATTCGGGCCGTGGGGGCCTGCCGAATATCTCCAGAAGAGCTTCCAGCTCGGCAGCGGTGGTCTTTTCGTCGAGAGAGATGCCGACTGCCCCATCCTCATATTGGCGAAGGTTGAGGCGGTGTGCGGCGGCTGCGCGGCGAAGCTCATCCTGTGTGTGTGGTCCTCCGTCGATCTTCAACGTATCGAAGAGGGGGCCGGAACTGGATTGCGTGATGCGGTAACCCAGTACTTGCAGCTGGGAGGCAAGGATGGAGGTCAGGAGCTGAATCCGCTGAGCGATTCTTTTGAGACCGGCGGGACCGTGGTAGACGGCGTACATTGAGGCCATGATTGCCAAGAGCACCTGGGCCGTGCAGATGTTGCTGGTGGCCTTGTCGCGGCGAATATGTTGTTCCCTGGTCTGGAGGGCAAGACGAAGAGCAGTCCTGCCCTGGGCGTCCTGTGAGACGCCGACTAGGCGGCCGGGCATCTGTCGTTTGAGCTGATCGCGGGTGGCCATGAAAGCGGCGTGGGGGCCGCCGTAACCCATGGGCACGCCAAAGCGCTGGGCGCTGCCTACTGCGATGTCAGCCCCCCATTCGCCTGGTGGCGTGAGCAGGGTCAGGGCCAGGAGATCGGTGGCGACCACGACCAGGGCGCCGGCGGCGTGAGCCTCTTCGACCAGACCGCGGTAGTCACTGATGGTGCCTTCGGTGTCCGGGTACTGTAAGAGGATGCCGAAGGTACCGGAGTCGGGGCAGAAATTTCCATGGTCGCCGACGACGATCTTGTAGCCCAAGGGTTCGGCGCGGACTCTGATGGTGTCGATGGTCTGGGGATGGACCTTGTCGGAGACAAGAAAGGCGTCCCCTGAGGCACCCCGTTTCTGAGCGCGCTTGCACATCATCATAGCCTCGGCAGCGGCGGTGGCTTCGTCAAGGAGGGAGGCGTTGGCAATGTCCAGTGCTGTGAGGTCGGAAACCATTGTCTGGAAGTTGAGCAGGGCTTCCAGCCGCCCCTGTGCGATTTCGGCTTGATACGGCGTGTACTGGGTGTACCAGCCGGGATTTTCAAGGACGTTTCGTAGGATGACGGGGGGCGTAATGGTGTCGTAGTAGCCCATGCCGATGAAGGACCGGAAGAGCTGGTTGCGTCCGGCCAATTCCGCCATTTCGGCCAAAATGTCGGATTCGGGGCGCGGATCGGGAAGGGCTAGGGGACGCTGGAGCCGAATCGGAGCAGGAATGGTCTGGTCGATCAGTTGGTCGAGCGAATCCACACCGACAGTTAGCAGCATCGCCTCCTGCTCGTCGTGGTCCGGCCCCAAGTGGCGAGGGACGAAGGCATCTGTGCGCTGGAGGAGGCCCTCCCGTCCCATCTTCTTCGAGGCGTGTTCGGCGAGCTGCCAGGCGACTCCTTCCCTGGAGGCATTGCCAAGGCCGTTGCTCGCGGCTTTGGGCGGTACAGTGTGGGATTGCGGGCTCATGGATCACTCCTTGGGTTTCCGCCTCACTCTTTGGCCGACTTCGTTGCGGCGGCAGTAGCAAGGACACCAATTACCGGAAAGAAAAAACGGGCATCTCGAAAGAGTGCCCGTTGCCTCTGTCCTTGACCTGAGAGATTGACGCACACCGCCGTGGTGTTAAGTGGAACCGGGGAGGTCTTCTTCTGTCCCCACCTGCCTTTGCCGGCGTGCGGTTGCCCCGTCGGTGGCCGCCAAATGCCTGTTTGGCGACGCTTTCCAAAGGTGCCGTATCGCGACGATCCTTTTGCCTGAGAGTGTGACCGGACAGGTTGGGTCGTCCCGCCGGCTTGCCCCTTCGGCGCTTCGAATGTGAAGTCTCTCTCGTCGCGCGTCAGCAAGTATTCAGTTGCCAGTCCTGACGCGGGCTATTTTATCTCAGGCCGCCATTTCGCGCAATTGTCTGAAATCGCGTGAGTGCAACTATAATCCTGTGACGGGAGAATTAGCTGGCGTCAACCTGTTCAGAGGGCTAGAGGCCGGTTACAAGGGGTTCAGTTTTTGCAGGCTATGCGAGTTATATCAGGGAGCGCGAGAGGGCACAGGCTACAGTCGGTTCCAGGGGACGGCACGCGTCCGATCACCGACCGGGCGAAGGAGGCCCTCTTTTCGATTCTGGGAAACTGGATCGAGGGGCGATACGTACTGGACCTGTTTGGGGGCACCGGCGCGGTGGGCATTGAAGCGCTGAGCCGGGGGGCGGAGCACGCCTTTTTTGTGGACCGAAGTCGTGCGGCGGTTCGCACGATACTGCAGAATCTGTCTCACTGCAGGATGGCTGATTTAGCGACAGTAACGAGACGTGACAGCTTCGACTTCATCGAGAAGTTTGAGGGCGAGCCGTTTGACCTGGTATACATCGCGCCGCCTCAGTACCGGGAACTATGGAAGAAGGCGTTGAAGGCGGTCGATGCCGGAGTCGGGCTGTTGGTAGACGATAGTGTCGTCATCGTCCAAATCGACCCGCACGAAGAGGCGCCAATCAAACTTGATACACTGATCGAGTTTGACAGGCGCCGCTACGGTTCGGTGCTGCTCATCTTTTATGAAGTTTCTGAGGCGGCGGAGTAACCAGCGAATTGCGGTGGTTGACCCCTCATAATCAGTCCCCGGCTGTCGTTACAACAGCAAAGTAGACTATCTGGCCGGCTCCGGCCTCGGGATCGACTTCTACGGTCGTGTTGTTGAGGCTTGCAAGCGTATAGCCCTGCACTTCATCCACAGAAACTGTGAACTCGCCACCGTTAAGTTTTTCGAAGAGGGTACCGGCGGAACCGACACTGTTCTCAGCAGCAACGGCTCTTCCGTCAGGGGAGGTAAGTGTTACGGTGGCGCCGGCGATGAGGTTCTCGTCGGCGTCGAACAGGCCGTCGGCATTTCCGTCTAGAAAGAGATAGACGAGTAAGGCATCGGGCGCGACTTTTTCGCTCACGACTACCGCAGGCTGTGGAAGGGGTTGGACCGGTTGTGCCGATTCGTCCGCCTTTAGACCGCTATCTGTGGTCGCGGATTTCGATTCGGCCGATTCTGCGGCGCGGCGATCGTCAGTGCGGGACGCACTTGGTGCCGGTCCAGCCGACGGAGTCCTTTGTGAGACACCGCCGTTTTCTGACTGCGAGGCCGCAGCTGCCGTCTCCATTTGCGCCAGCGCGTTTGTGAGAGCCGCAGTGAAGAGGTCAAAGTTACGCCTGGTGACTTGAAGATCTTCGACGGCGGTGTCCAGTTGGGCAAGTTGGATGCCCTGTTCGCTGAGCGTGCGGTCCAGGTCAGCCAGGCTGGTGTCCAGCTCGGAGAGGCTATGTTGCAGTGCGGCGACCGCGCCGGACTCCTGTTCGAGCAGGACGAGGCGTTCGCCGAGGGCGTCGACGTTTGCGTTTACCGTTTCGAGGTCAGCAGCGACATCGGTAAGGCCGGCGTCAAGCGCATTGACCCTGGAAATGTTGGTGAAATTCAGGGTGCCGCCGTTCCAGATCGCCAGGACGAGGAGCGTGAGAAGCAGGCCGATGATCGCGCCGCCTATGGCAGAGAGGTAGGCGGTCAGCGACTCTTCGACCTCCGGCATACTGAATTCCAGTTCAGGCGGCTGCTTTGTCTGGAGTTCCATTACTTTCTCCTCAAATAGGTGCGGCTTCTGTACAGAACCCGGGATGAAGAAGGACCCGGGGCGAGTTTCGTTCTTTAGTGCAGTTGGGTTGCCTAAACGGCCTTCACCGGCAGGGTGTACAGTTTTTCGTCAGTTGGACGACGGGGTTGCCAAGCCTCAGTCCCAAGCCCTTGAAATGGGACTTCTGACGAACTCCAAGCCTATTGAAAATACAGAAATCCCGGACTTCTGTCAACTGCGGCTGGCTGGAGCCGGAGCGCATATGCGCTTGAAACCCATTGCGGGAACGCCGGAACTCGGCCGAGAGTCCTCGAAGAGCGCCCATTAGGGCCGCCCCTACGGTTCTCTGCAGCATGGGTTTTCGGGGTGCAGTTGCCTTGCTCTGTGGCGCATTGTCCTTGGGAGTCCGAGCGGAAGCGTCGGGGGTTGCAAGAGAGCACTCCTGTCACGACGCGTACAGTTGGCGGGCGGAAAAGGGCGGACTATAATGGCCCCAGGTCTGGCTGACTAGGCTGCAGAAGGGAAGCCATGTGTGGGGCCAGCCGGAAGTTCCAACTTAACGAAGAGGAAATATGGCGAATCAGAATACTGAACCCATTGATGAAAGGGCCTTGACGGGGCTGGCGAAGGAGGCGGGCTACGCTCTGAAGCGAGCAGGGTTGATCGCTGCAGTCGCGGAGAGCTGCACGGGCGGCCTGGTAGGACATTTGATCACGGAGATACCGGGAAGCTCGGACTGGTTCCTGGGAAGCGCAGGGGTCTACAGCTATGCGGCGAAGGAGAGGCTGCTGGGTGTAGACGGCGGTGTTTTGCTACGCGATGGGGCTGTTAACGCGACTGTGGCGAGGCAGATGGCTTATGGCGCGTTGCGAGAGTATGATGCGGACGCGGCGGTGTCGATCACGGGTGTGGCAGGCCCCGGCGGGACTGTCGAGAAGCCGATGGGCCTGGTCTACCTCCATCTTGCGGCAAAGGACGGATTCAGCCGGGCGGAGAAGGCGATCTGGCCGGCAGACAGGCGCGGCAACAAGCTGATGAGCGCGCGGCTTGCGCTGGAAATGCTGCTCTCTTACGCGACGGACAAGTGCAGTTAATGAGTCAACAGGTTGCGATCGACGAACCTGTGCGCGTTAGAGTGCGCTCGCTGCCGACGGGTAAGATCGCGCCCGGGTCGTTCGAATGGCAGGGCAGGACGCACAGTATCGTTGCCTTGGGCCGCCAGTGGGACGAGATGGTCGAAGGTAGACGTGTGCGCAGTTTCCTTGTGCAGACGCCGGGGCAAAACTCTTTTGAGTTACGATGGGATCCAGTGGAGGACGAATGGGTCCTCCATCGCGGCTGGCTAATGGATCTGGTGTGAGGGCGGGGGCTAGGCACCAGGCCCGTCTCCCCAATCCGGAATGGGCAGAATTTCGCCGTCCTGCAGAGCTGACTTGTGAGCGATGACGCCTGCTGCCATGTAGCGTACGGCGGACCAGACGTTGATTGCAGGCTGCCGTTCCTGATGCACTGCTTCGACGAATTCGTGGACCAGATAGGGATGGGAGCCGCCGTGGCCGCCGTAGATTTCGGAGGAGCGACTGGCAGCCCTAAAGGCGTCTTCGACATCAGGCGGCAGAGGATTTCGCATTTCTTCAGGTGTGAGGGGCGAGCGGCTCTCTTTGTCGCACCATTGTTCGTGCTCGTAGCTGCCCTGCGTGCCATAGATGCGAAAGGTCTCTCGGTTTTGGAGGCCTATCTCGCGGAGTTCGCAGATGCGCATGGTTGAACCGTTGCTCATTTGGAAAAGTGCGGTCTCGTTGCTGAAGCGGTAGCCCTGTTCGCTGAAGTAGGTATCCTCGGTGCGGTTGGCATAGCCCCAGGCACAGACTTTGAGGGCGCGGGCGTTCATCACGCTCATGGGGCCGCTGGTCGAATGGGTGGGATAGTGCATAGGGCCGGTCAGAATTCCTCTGTTTTTGTAGTCATCCCTGGCTGCGATCCACTCCTGGCCAGCCTGACCTGCCAGCCTGTGGGCCTGGACAAGGCGCAGGTTGCTGCTGGGGCTGTCGACGTCGTGGTAGTACTCCCCTTCGCTGTAGACGAATTCGCCGAAAGCGCCCTCTGCCGAGCGGCGGCGGCAGTAGATCGATTCCGGCCGGTAGTAGGTTGTCTCGCCGAGCATGTAGGAGTGGCCGGTGCGTTCCACGGTTTCGACGAGGCGGGCGCACCAGTCAAGTATTTCGTCGCCGTCGGGTAACATGACGATAGGCACTGCGCTGTATACGTGTTTGCCTGACTCCATGGCCTGAACGGCCTGGGGGGCGTGGAGCCAGGGCTGGGAGAAGAGGGCGATGGCGTCGATGTCGCTGGCGCAGATTTCGTCGAGGGAGGCGTAGGCATCGCGGGCGTGAAACTTGGCTTGCCAGTGGTCGAGCCCGGCAAAGCGGGCGATGCGGTCAGGTTCGCGGTCGCAGAGGGCGATGCGGTCGACGAGGGGGTGGCTCATGAAGAGGTCGGCGAAGGAACTGCCGAAGGATCCCAGGCCGACGATGCCGAGGCTGATGCCCATTTTGGCTCCTTTAGTGGTTTGGTGTGAGGGACTGGCTGCCAGGTTTCATGGAGGCCAGGATGACGAGAACTCCGTTCAGGCCAGGTCCAGGCCGAACTGTGCGACTAAGCTTCATTAGACCCGGAACCAAGGTGTTGTGTTTGTGTCGAGGAAAACGCCGACGTCGTGTTTTCGCACGGCTGCACTAGGTCCAGAAAGGTGGGGCGGGTTGGGAACGTTTAACTAGAAACAGTTTCCGGTGCCTTACGCAAGGGTCCTGTATTTGGTGGGGAAGGAAGTCTGTCCTGGGCTTGAGAGGCTACCTTGGATCTACTTTAGCACGGATGAAGTTGGTGACCCTAACGAGCTGGCCAAAACGGTAAGCTGCTCGGGGTTTTACGGGTAGAAGTGCGGGCTTCGCAGCCTGGTGGGAACAGGGGCACTCGGACAGAGCGGCACTACCAGTTTTGCAGGTAGCTGTGTTCGCGGAATCCTGTTGACAGAATCCAGGTCGCGGCAAGCGGAGTCTACGAGTCTTTCCTGAGGTAAGGCGCCTCGGCTTTTCAGGCTTTACTCATTGAGGAATTCGTAGTAAGTTTCGTGCGCGATGGTTGACTCCAGGATTTCAGTCGAACACGAAGACCTTGAAGGAGAGAAACGATGAAGGCTGCGATCATGTACGAGGCGCACGCGCCTGTGGCGGTGAAGGATGTTGAGCTGGAGGAGCCAGAGTTCGGGGAGGTGTTGCTGGATATCGTGGGGGCCGGTGTGTGCCACAGCGATTACCATTATGTTACTGACCACAGAACCCCGAAGCGCCTGCCGTGGCTGCTGGGCCATGAGGGGGCCGGTGTGGTGCGGGCGGTGGGTGAGGGTGTGCGAGACTTTGCGCCGGGCGATAAGATCATTCTTTCGCTGGATGCAATGTGTGGGAGCTGCCGGAACTGCACGAATGGAAGGCCGGCGCTATGTGAGACGCACCGCATGGAGCCGGTGAGCCGGTATAGGCAAGACGGCGAGCCCATTTATCACGTTCGGCCGACTTTTGTGGAGCAGACACTGGCGCTGGCGGACGCTTGTGTGAAGGTGCCGGATGACACACAACTCGAGCAGGCGTGCTTGATCAGCTGCGGGGTGATCACCGGGATCGGTGCGGTGGTGAACCGAGCGCAGGTAGAGACTGGGGCGTCGATGGCGGTGTTTGGCTGCGGGGGCGTGGGGCTCAACGTGATCCAGGGAGGTGTGCTGGCCGCGGCCGGCAAGATTATCGCAGTTGATACAGTGGACTACAAGCTGGAACTGGCGGAACAGATGGGAGCGACGCACTTTATTAACAGCGCAAAGGAGGACCCGGTTCAGCGAATCGCCGAGATCACAGGCGGAGGGGCGGATTATGCGTTTGAAGTGGTTGGATTTCCCGCGATTGTGAGACAGGCGATCGATTCAGTGCGGATGACCGGCACGGCGGTCGTGGTGGGTGTGCAGCCGACAGGTCAGGATGTTTCGGTGGAGGGGTGGCACTTGCTCGAGGACAGGACATTGATGGGGGCCTTCCACGGCGCGGCAAGGCCGCGCGTTGACTTCTTGTGGATTCTGGAACTTTATAAGCAAGGCAAGATCAAGCTGGACGAGCTGATTTCGCGCTACAGGCCGCTGGATGAGATCAACGAGGCGTTTGCTGACATGAAGGCAGGCAAAGTCGCACGATCAGTGCTGGTATTTGATTAAGAGGCCACCCCCCCCCTTTGGCCTAAGAAAAGGAGGTCAAATGGATCCTCCCGGGGTCATGCGCGGACGATTCAATCGAAAGCGCATGGACCTTTTTTCACGCAAACACCCTTCAACGATTCAGTGCATTCCCAGCATTCCGATAAACTGAATTAGCTCCTTTCCTCGCATTAGGTGGATCGTGTTCAGTCCTGAACTTCATGGGACTCATCACCTTTAGACCAATCCTGAGGGCTCAACATGTCTGCAAACTTGCGGTAGAGTGCTACCGGCCGCGTCAATTGTGGGTGGCCGCGAGGGCAGTTTGCCGTACGAGTTCAACCATACTTTTGGCCAAAAAGGCCAGGAATGTTCAACAACTGGCGTTTCGGGGAGCGGTGACAGCAGACTGGGCTGGCGCCAGGGAATCTAGTTGAAAGCGGCGGGAAAAAGAGGCGCCCCCTTGCTGACTGAATGGAGTGCAGGTGCCATAGTTACACGCATTACAGGGCAAGGGGGCACAATGCTCCATCCAGTTCTAACTGTAAAAGTGTAACAATGGCATATGTATTATGGCACAGTTTGTGAGAATCCCAAAATCGAGATGAGGTGTGTAAGACATAAGACATCTACATGGGGCCTAATACCAGCACTGGGTTAACTTTCGTATGACTTTTTTTTGTCCATACTTCGGTCAGGCCCCTCTGAGTTGCCTACAGAGGATGCGTCCCTAATAGCTCACCACCAAGTTTGACTTAATTTGGATCAGGGTTGACAGATTGGTTACAGACTCAGGATGCCTGCAAGGAGAAGTGCCGACAGTTTATGGCAGAAGTTCTACGTCCCTTTCCAAGGAGACGCTCGAAATGTACATTGAATATGAGGAAAATGCATTCGAGCGCAACGCACACTGAATTGGCAACGGAGTTTTGCCCGGCAAGCTCAAACTGTTCGCCCTCGACCCAAATAATGCGGCAAAATGCACAGTTTGACTGTTCTCCACCGCTGTTTCGCAACCACCTCTCGGTCAGCGGATCGCAGCCAAAAAAATTCGGGTTGCACTTTTCCTGCAAGGTAGTTTATATTCTGAGCGGACGGCGCCCGCTCTTGCTTTAACGTCGCCACTCCTCTGGATCCTCGAAATCCGATTCGCCAAAAGCTTCGGGAGGAGCCTCATATGTCTGCACTTGAGCCGATCTACCTGACCGACTTGGGCCTAGGTTTGCCTCAACTCGCTCTATCCAGCGAGAGGCGGAAATACCACTGGCAGGTTGTTCCCTACGAGACGCAGGAGTTCAGCGGCAATATGCTGATTGCCGGCCCGGAAACAGAAGCGCCGCCTGTCACCATCCCGCTTGGCGTATCGGGATGGCACAGGATCTACCTGGGTTTGTGGAGCAATTGGACCGAGGATCTGGTACGCGTCAGACTGTCCGGCGACAGTTCCTTCATCAAAGTGAACCGCGAGAGTGAGCCAGGGAAGTTCGCCGACAACTACTCTCTTGACGAACGGTTTTGGAAGACAGCCGACCTTACCGGCCAGGACCTGGTCCTGGCCCAACAGTCGGCGGGTCTGTCACATCCGGCCTACATTGCCTATGTAAAGCTAGATCCTCTTGACGAGGAGGAGGTAGCACGGCTTCAGTCCGACCGTGCCGATGCAGACCACAGGCGGCTCATTTGCATGAACGATGGTTTCAGCGATTTCGCGCGCTTCCGACCAACGAGCCGCGAGGAGATCTGGGAGTTTCTCGAGCCATTCCGAGATACCGACTTCGGGAAGATGTTCTGGTGCCCGGGAGCAGGCGGCGACGTTCTAACTTATCCTTCGGCAATCGGCAGCTTGACCGGAAGCAAGACGAGAGACTTTCCCAGGGTGGGCGACCGTTATATCGCGGAGTCGATGCAGATTCTGGCGGGGCTGGGCATCGACACGATTGAGACGGTGGTGGAGTACGGGCACAACGTCGGTTTGGAGGTCCACATCAGCCAGCGAATGGAGGCGTTTCAGTGTTGCCCTCCGTTTGAGGACTACTTTACGGGCGACTTCTACGCGCAGCACCCGGAGTGGCGCTGTGTAGATCTTGACGGCCGTGAGATCGCGCGGATGAGTTACGCTTTCCCAGAGGTACGCGAACTGGTGCTGGCAGTCTTTCGTGAACTGGCCACGCGCTACGACATTGACGGCGTCAATCCGATCTTCAATCGCGGTGCGCCTTTCTTGCTGTACGAAGAACCGCTGGTCGAGGGTTTCAGGGAGGAGACCGGTCTCGACGCGAGGGAACTGGCGGAGGATGACGAGCGGTATCTGCGTTACCGGGCGAGAGTGATGACGGAGTTCATGGCGGAACTACGTCGGGAAATGGCAGAGTTAGGCGAGGCGCGAGGGCGACCGCTAGAGATTTCGGCTCATGTCCTGAATAATGCCGAGAGCAACCTTTTCTATGGACTGGACATTCCAGCCTGGGTTGAGGGCGGCTTGATTGACAATTTGATCTCCTATCCATGGCGGGATGAGGAAATCGACGTCGACTATTTTGGGCTGCTGACAGCCAATTCGACAGTCCAGTACTATCCTGAGATTATGCCGCGAACGATGCCTCCGGAGGATTTCCGCGTGCGGGCACTCCAGTACTACGCGGCAGGGGCAGACGGTCTGTGTTTCTGGGATACGAATGGGCGTCATCAGAGGCTGAAAGAGTGGAGCATGATACGGCGACTGGGGCACAGAGACCGGTTGGAGAGCTGGGATGACGGAGGTGGACAGCTCTTCCGGACCGTTCCCCTTCGGAGCGTTGGCGGCTATGTGCTGGACAAGTATCCGCCGCATTGGGCTTATTGATGGCTACATACATTGCCAACAGGCTGCTGCTGGCGATTCCCTTGATTCTGGGCATCACACTGATTACGTTCAGCTTCATAAACGCCGCGCCCGGCGATCCGGTGCAGGCCATGATTGACCCGGAAGAGGAGATGTCGGCGGCGAACCTTGAACGTTTGAAGGAGGAGATGGGCCTCAACAAACCTGTAATTGTGCGCTATGTAATCTGGCTAGGTCAACTGGCGCAAGGCAACTTCGGCTACTCGTATCAGACGGGTGAGCCGGTATTGCGCAGGATTGCAGTGCGACTGCCGGCCACTCTGGAGCTGATGGGATTTGCGCTTGTCGCTTCTTCGGTGCTGGGCATCAGCCTGGGTGTACTTGCCGCACTCAAGCAGTATACGATCTGGGACTATGTCCTGACTCTGTTTGCACTGTTTTCCATTTCGATCCCGTCCTTCTTTCTGGCGCTGCTTGCCCTCTATGTTTTTGCACTTAAGTTGGAATGGTTTCCGACGTTTGGCATGCGTTCGGTCGCGTTCGACGCACCGCCCCCTCTGTTGGACAATCTGCATCATTTGGTACTTCCGGGCGTGATTCTCTCGCTCGACCTGACTGCCGGCTTAACCCGTTATATGCGATCGGGCATGTTGGAGATACTGGGGCAAGAGTATGTGACCACTGCACGCGCCAAGGGTCTCAAAGAGACTCGCGTCGTAATCGGGCACGCGCTGCGAAACGCTCTGCTGCCGGTCATTACAATTGTGACGTTGCGCCTGCCGATTCTCTTTGGCGGCACAGTCATTATCGAGACCATGTTTCAGTGGCCGGGGATGGGGCGCATGGCGATTCAGGCCATTTCCAAACGGGACTATCCGGTGTTGATGGGGCTGACGTTTGTCGCCGCAATCCTTGTTCTATTCAGCAATTTGATTGCGGACATATTGTATGCGGTCGCAGATCCGCGCATACGGCACGAGTAGGGTTGATTGCATGCGTTCTCCACAAGAGTTGAGTTCTCTGCTATCCGGGCCCGTCATGTCGGTTCACACGCCGTTCACGAAGGATGGCGAGATAGACTACGTTAGCCTGCGGGGGCTGGTGGACTGTGGTATCAGTGCCGGCAGCACGACGATGCTATTGACATACGGGGACAGTCTGTTTTCTCTGCTCACTGACGACGAGGTGGCGGAGGTGACCAGGGTGGTGGCTGAACAGACGGCGGGGCGGGCCGCGGTGGTGGCGGCTGACCGTATCTGGTGGACAGGCAAGACGGTTGAATTCGGTCGTTATGCTCGCGAAGTGGGGGCGGACGTTCTCATGGTGCTGCCGCCGGACTGGGCCAGCTCGTGCACGGCCGATACCTTTGTCGCGCACTACTCGGCGGCGGCTGCCGAGATCCCTGTGATGGTGGTGACGAATGTGTTCAGCCGATCGCACGAACTCGGGCTGGAAGTGCTGCGACGGCTGCGAGACGAAGTACCGGGGGTCGTTGCGATCAAAGACGATCTGGTCGGTGTCTTCGCCCGCAAGATGGCGCTCCTGTTGCACGGCCACTGGGCGATCATCTCGGGGGGACAGAAGCAGAACCATTTTGACCTGATTCACTATGGGTGCGACGGCTATCTGTCAACATTCGTTACATTTGCGCCACAGGTTACGCAGGCCTACTGGCAGGCTGTACAGGACGAGGACTTGAGTGCGGCCGCGCGTATCATTGTCGAATACGACATGCCTTATTTTAACTATGTTCTCAATGTTGTCGGCGGCTTTGACGCGGCTGTGCACGGTACGTACGAGCTGTTTGGGTTAGCCCAGCGCTGGCGGAGACCTCCATATCATTCGTTGACGGACGAGCAGATGGAGGCGTTGTCGCAACTGTTTGTGGAGTTGAAGTTCCGATAGGAAACGAGAATCTTGCCAGGAGAAGAGTTGGCGGTGCGAGACCGACACTTGTCGCCAGCATTGACCGTTCTTCTTCGCTACTTAAGCGGTATCCGTGACGTTTCTTTCACTTTCCAGGAGGAGATTCATGCGAATTATCAGAGATCGAGGCGTGAACCGACGTGAGTTTCTCAAGGCAAGCGCGCTGGCGGCCGGTGCAGCGGCGCTGGCGGCGTGCGCACCGGTTGCATCGGATTCGGACGCGGGGATGGCGGCGGCTGAGGCGGCTGCCGAAGAGATGCAGAGGGGTAATCTGATCGGCCTTTACGGTGGGCCGATAAACAGCTTCAATCCCCTTACGGCGGTGCAGGGTTTCCAAGCGCATTTCTTCCAGTGCGTACTGCCGCCGCTGATCCAGCAGAATGTGCCCAAGACCGGCTTTGTGCCGATTATGGCCGAGAGCTGGGAGGCGTCGGATGACGCAACGCAGTACACGTTCCACATTCATCCGGATGCGAGGTGGCACGACGGAACTGACTTTACGGCCGAGGACGTACTTTATACGTACGAACTCTACCTGAATCCTGCGACCAAGTCGCGCAGTGTCAGCAACCTGGCCATGATCGAGGGGGCCGAGGCTTACTCCAACGGTGAGGCGGACAGTGTAGCCGGAATAACTGTTGTGGACGAGAAGACAATCCAGTTCACCACCGCATACCCGACGGGGCTTTTTCTGTTTCAGGCAACCAATTCGATTCTTCCCAAGCACGTATTAGGCGACGTGGCGCCTGACGCGCTGGAGAATCAGTCCTTCTTCTTTGAAGACCCGCTGGGGTCCGGCCCGTTCAAGTTTGTGGAGTACCAGACGGACCAGTATATCCGCCTGGAGGCCAACGACGACTGGCACTGGGGAAAGCCGAAGCTGGGCAGCTACATCATGCAGATCGTCGCTTCGCCCGACGTGGGACAGATCGCGCTGGAGCGGGGAGAGGCGCACTTCAACGCCTGGGGCGGTCTCAACACCGGCTCCTCCGAGGTCGTGCAGTCGTTCATTGACAACAGTGACTTCAAGGTCGTGGCCACGACCGGTGTGGTGTTTACGGCTTATTCGTTCAACCTACGGCGCGGTTTCTTTGCGGATAAGCGGGTGCGGCAGGCATGGCTGCATGCCCTGGACAGGAAGAAGATTATCGAAGTCTTCCAAGGCGGAAACGGGACGATCTACAATTCTCCGTTGATCCATGGCTGGTCGATCCCCGATGACCTGAACCCGTATGACTACGATGCCGATCTGGCCCGCAGCCTGCTGGATGAGGCAGGATGGGACTTTGACCAGGAGGTCACTGTCAACCTGATCACACTGAAGAGCGAGGAGGCCCGAGCGCAGGTTGCTGCGGAGAAGCAGATGCTGGAGGAGGCAGGCTTCAAGATCAAGATCGAGGAGATGGACAGTTCGGTCTGGGTGGAGCGATTCTACGACACGCACGACTTTGACGCGGTGCGGGTTGGCTTCGGTTCATTCCCCGATCCGGATGGGTTCCTCAAGTTCCATCTGACGACCCAGGGCCGCAATGCCAACGGCTACTCCGAGGCGATAGGCGGCGACTTTGAGGAGAAGGTGATCGAGGCGGGCCAGTTGACAGACCAGGCCGCCCGTCAGGAGATCTACTTCGATCTTCAGAGAACTCTCAACGACAACCCGTCGCACGCGCCACTGTACGTAGGCAACAATGTCTGGGTGTTCAACGGCGGTGTAAGCATTCCTGAGATCACCGACCAGGGCGTGGTGACAAGCCTGGCCGATCTGTCCAATCCGCTGCCTGCGAAGCGGGACTGGTGGACGAATCTGGAAGGCTGGTCCTTCGACGGCTAGGGTTTGAAGAAATGAAGAGGGGAGAGGATGAATGGCATCCTCTCCCTTCACAACCTGTCTGGTGTGTGCGCCTAGGCAGGTCCACTGTGCGTTCAGCCTCATGTCCAAGACCCCATTGCCCGACCTCAGCTCTGAACAGATGGAGTTGACAGACCGCAAGAGCCCAAATACGGTGGCAGCCCGCTTTCGGCGGCACAAAGTGGCTGTCGCCAGTTTGGGGATTATCGCAGTTCTGGGATTTGCCGCCATTTTTGCCCCTATCATCGCGATACAGGACCCCTACACGGTGGACTTGGACAGCATCAGACAACCGCCGAGCGCGGACCATATCCTGGGAACCGATTCCGCTGGGCGCGATATGTGGGCGCGCATGGTCTACGGCGCGCGAATCTCGATGTCGGTAGGCTTTGTTGCCAATGTGATCTCCATATCCATTGGTGTGTTGATTGGCACGGTGTCAGGTTACGTTGGGGGGCGGATCGACAACATCCTGATGCGGTTCACTGAGTTGGTGATGAACTTTCCGACTTTTTTCGCGATCCTGATGCTGGTGGCGCTGCTCGGGCCCAATATCATCAACGTGATGGTGGTAATTGGTGTGTTGGGATGGGAAGGCCTGGCGCGGCTGCTGCGGGCGCAGGTGCTGTCTCTGCGAGAACAGGCATTTGTGGAGGCGGCCCGATGTATAGGCACTCCGCATTCACGAATCGTTTTCCGGCATATTCTACCGAATCTTCAGCCTTATATCTTGGTGGCGGCGACTTTAGGCGTGGCCGGCACGATTCTGACCGAGTCTGCACTTTCGTTTCTGGGGCTGGGCGTGCAGATTCCGCAGGCCAGTTGGGGCAGCATGCTCAATTCGGCCCAGTCATTGACGGTCCTGACGAACTCGCCATGGCTATGGCTGCCTCCGGGCATCGCGATCTCCGTAGCGGTACTGGCGATGAACTTTGTAGGAGATGGGTTGAGAGATGCATTTGATCCGCGTATGGAGGTGTAAGAGTGCCTGACAAAGATGAAGCTGTTTTCATTTCCGACCTTGGGCGCTGTCAGCCACAGAGCAGGCTCTCGTCGACGCCTAAACGCCAAGCCTGGCACGTGCAGCCGTACGAAACAGCAGGACTGAGTGGAAACCTGCTGAGTGCCGGAGAAGAGACGGCTGCCCCGGAAGTTTCGGTGGGTCTCGCGCTGAGCGGATGGCATCAGATTTTTGTCGGGGTCTACCCGGACCATAGGGGACTCGGCTCGATTGAGCTGAAACTGAGCGGGGATCCTTGCTTTACCCATTTGAGCATGGGCCCTGACTGGTCAGATTCGAATCCCCACGGGCATAACGTTCATGAACTCTTCTGGAAGGACGCCGATCTGTCGGGACAGGAGATGTTTATTCAACAAGTGTGTACGCCAACCGGAGAGGCAGATGAACCGGCGACGGTGTCCTGCCAGCGGACCAAGATTGCCTATATCAAGCTGGTACCGATGCCCGAGGAACTGGTCAAGGAAGTGGAGAGCGAGCGTCTGCGGACAGATACGCGTAGGCTCTATGCCCACAATGATGCCCACGGGTATCTCTATCTGTATGGAACGGCGACTGAAGCGGCGGTTCGCAATGAGATCGAGCCCTACAGGCATACCGATTTTTCACGTCTTTACTGGGAGTGCGGCGCAGGGGGACTGATGTTTTACCTGGGGCAGGCCGGTCTCCTTCCTACCTGTGACGGTATCGAAGACTTCGACCGGCAGGGCGACCGATTGCATGCGGAAACATGGCGCAGTTTCCGGGAACAGCAGCTCGACCCCTTTGTGGTGGCGCTGGAGGCGGCCCACGAGATCGGTCTCAGTTTTCATGCAAGTTACCGCCCAGCGGGCTTTTTCTACCCGCCGCCTTTGGAACAATGGAATCCGGGGAGTCTTTACTTTTCGCGGCCGGACTTGCGCATGGTGGGAAAGGACGGAAGAACCGCGCCGCGCATATCCTATGCGTTTGCCGACACGCGCCGATTTGTCATCGACATGCTGCTAGAGGTTGCGCAGCATCCTGTAGACGGAGTTTGCATACTGTATAACCGGCGACCGCCGTTGGTGGACTATGAGCCCCCGTTGGTAGAAGGTTTTATCGAGGCCCATAGTGAGGACCCGCGGCAGCTGGAGGATGATGATCCGCGCTGGCTGGCCTACCGAAGTATCGCGCTGACGGCGTTTCACCGGGAGTTGCGAGAGGCGCTTGACGAGTTGGCCCGGGAGCAGGGGCGAGAACGGATTGCTGTATCGGCGTGTGTACTGAACCGGGAGGAGAACTTTCGGAACGGGCTCGACCTGGAGGGCTGGATCGCGGAGGGGTTGGTCGATACACTGATCCCGTACACAGATTTGCCCGGAGTTGACAGTATGGGTATGGCCTGGGAGGACGAGGAGGCGGTCGCCTATTTCGTCCGGCTGGTTGAGGGCACGTCTTGTCAACTGGCTCTCAATGTGATGCCGCGTCACATGCCGCCAGAAGAGTTCAACCGAAAGGCGGCTTCACTTTACGCGCAGGGTGTGGAGAATCTGTTCTTTTGGGACTCCGCCGGGCCAAGCGGACGCGCTCACTTCGGCGCGAGCTGGAACGCTCTTCGACAACTTGGACACCGTGAGGAGATCGAGGCCTGGCTCCGAGAAGGGGAGCCGAGCCTCCGCAACGCATCGACACAACTGCGCAAGTTGGGAGAATACGATTTGACCTACCAGACGCCTGGCTGACGGAGGAGTTGGTCAGAAAGGCGTTACTTGCGGCGGTCCCGGGTCGACGGCGAAGGCAAGTGCATCGAAGTTGCTCCGCATCAAGTCAAAGCGAAGACCGGCGCAGTCGTTGTCATTCCACAGGTTTTCAAACTCGTTGGGGTCCTTCTCCAGGTCGTAGAGTTCGCCCTGTTCGTGGCCGTGGTAGACGACGATTTTGTAACGATTGTCCCTGTACATGGTGGCGTAGCTGCCCTCGTACTGGTTTCGACCGGGAACATCGGGATTGAGAGCCCGATAGTATTCGCAGCGGACAAAGTCGCGGTGTTGGTCGGGCGGCAGTTCGCCGCGCAGAATCGGTAGCAGCGACCGGCCCTGCATGCGCAGCGGGACGGGCAGCCCGGCCACTTCCAGCAAGGTGGGGGCGATATCGATCAGCTCGACCAAGGCGTCGCTGACGAAACCGGCCGGAGGCAAGGGCGATTCTTCTTCGGTCGCGCCGATTTGGGAATCCTCCTCAGCGTCTACCTCTTCTTTCTCGGATCCATTGTCTTCGGAGTTCTCTTCGGATGCCGGCTCTTCTTGCAGCGGGAAATGGCCCGGCCAGCTGATGATCAAAGGGACCCGCACCAACCCCTCGTAAAAGCGACAGCCCTTTAGAAGGAGACCGTGGTCTCCAAGCATTTCGCCGTGATCGCTGGTGAAGATGATGACGGTGTTTTCGCGCTGGCCGGTTTCTTCGAGTGCGTTCAAAAGACGGCCGATATTGTCGTCAATGAGCTCGATCATGGCGTAGTAGGCGGCGATTACGTCCTGGGCATCAAACTCTTGCGGCGGACGGGCCTCGTTCTGGAAGTCTCCGGGAATCAGGGCCTGGGTTTCAATGTCACTTTGGCGGAACGGGGGGGAGGGCATCTTGGACGAATCGTATCGATCGCGGTACTCCTGCGGCGGGTCGAAGGGTGAGTGGGGGTCAAAGACGTTGACGCTCATCAGCCAGGGGCCTTTGCGCCGCTTCTCCGACAGGAAATCGATGGCACGGTCAGTGCACCAGGTTGTCTGATGCAGCTCGGGCGGGATTGAGGCCGGGTCCTCGCGCAGGTCGCGCAGGGCGTATCCTTGCGCAGACAGCCAGTCGGCATAAGCGTGGCCTGAGGGATAGCGATCTTGCGGGTCGTGGCTCCAGTGGAAGACTCTGTAGCCGTCTTCTTCAGGGCGTGGTTCTTCGCGGCCGTGGGCGCCGGCGAGATGGAACTTGCCGCTGAGGCCGCAGTCGTAGCCGTCCTCTGCAAGCAGGTGTGTTACAAGGGGCGCGCCTTCGCCCCATTCTTCGTTGCCGTTCATGCAGCCGCGCACGTTGCCTGGGTAACGGCCGGTCAGAAAGCTGGCCCGGCTTGGGGTACAGATTGGGCTCTGGCAAAAGGCGTGGGTAAATGCGACGCCCTCCGCGACCAGTCGATCCAGGTTAGGGGTGTTGATGTGGGGATTGCCAAGGGCGTGAATTGTGTCGAATCGCTGCTGGTCGGTGCAGAACCAGAGGATGTTGGGGCGCTCTTTTTGCACAGCTGGACCTCCTTCGGACCTGTGGTCTCCAGAAGAACTCTCTTTAAGCTACCAGAGTCCAAACTAGAGATTTCTGACACCTGCTTGTCAGTGAGCGGTCTTTTCCTTGGCGCTGTCAGAGGTGATGCACAAGCAATTATGACAGCCCTATGGACAAATGTTGCTCAGCAATTGAACATGCTGTACGAGACTGAACTTCCCTTCGCATTTCCCGGTTATTCGGTCTCCGGAGACTGGACTAACTTGTAGACAGCGCCATCTGCGTAACCTGTGACATACAGGCTCCCCTCTTCATCTTCGCCGATACTGCTGATAGGGACTAATCCTCCTATAATCAGTTCAGCCAGCCAGAGTTTTCTAGAGGCCTGACTCTCTGTGGGAGCCTCCGTGTCCTCTTCCTGTGTGATACTCCAGATGTCCCCTCTGCAAAAGTCGGCGAAGATAAAGCGGCCGGTCAATTGCGGAAGTGCAGAACCTCTATAGACCGCGCCACCTACGATGGAGCAGCCACGGGTGTGGTCATATTCTGCTACCGGGTGTTCGAATACATTTGACTCGCGGCAGGGAAAGGGGAGGTCTGGAAACCTCATGCATCTGGTGCCTTCGATGGTGGGCCATCCGTAGTTCTGGCCTCCAGAGCTGGATGGTAGCACGAAGTTCACTTCTTCGCGATCATTGTGTCCTGCGTCAGGCAGGTAGAGAGCTCCGGTTTGCCGGTCAAATGCGAATCCCCAGGGATTACGAAGGCCGAGAGCCCAGATTTCGTCGCGGAAGCTCTCGTTCGCCACGAATGGATTGTCGGGAGGGATTGCATAGGGTTCGACGCCAGATTCCACGTCGATTCGCAGGATTTTCCCCAGGAATAGTTGCGGGTCTTGTGAGAAGTGGACAGGGGGTCCTTCGCTTCCCCCATCACCCATACCGACGTACAGATAGCCGTCGCGAGGGCCAAAAGCAAGGCGGCCTCCGTTATGGACAACGTGAGGCTGAACAACGACGAAAAGGATTTCTTCACTGGCGGGGTCGGCGACGTCGGCGTCATCAGTCGTTGTGAAGCGGCTGATGACGGTGTCGTCGTTGCTATTCGAATAGCTAAGATAGAACTGTTGACTGATGTGATATGAAGGCGGAAAGGCGACGTTGAAGAGACCGCGTTCCTCGCAGCAGTTTACGCGATTCGAGATATCGAGGAAGAGGGTTTCGTTGGGCACTCCATTCTTGACGATGCTAATTCGTCCCTGCTGCTCAACCACGAAGATGCGGCCGCTGCCGTCGCCGGCATGGGTAACCTGCACCGGCAGCACAAGCTCTTCCAGGATTTTTTCGAGTTTCAGCGAAGAATGCGTATTATTCTCACTTTGGAGAGGAGGGGGCAACCCAAAGACTCTCACTTCTCGCCAAGCGACCCAACTTGGACTTTCGAGGGTTTGAACGAGAATCTCTTTAGTTGGGCGCGGGGGATTTATCTCGATCGCAAGTGTCTGCCCGTCCTCCGTATATGCATCAGTAAGGTGATGGAACCGCGTACGGACGCCTGATCCGTTGTCAAGCCACAAGATATTGGTGGTGGGTCCTGGAGGGGCCTGGGCAACGATCAACTCTATCCGCTCCACTAGGTACAGGTTGTCCAAGGTTATCGAGATCCACTGTGAAGGGAAGTTTTGCGAGTTCCAGACGGTTTCGGGATCTCCGTCGGCGGCGAAATGTAGCGATTCCTCACCATACGAGACGCGCACTGTGGCCATGAGAGCGACGTTTGGGCTCTCCGATGCCGGCGCTGGTGCCGGCACGGGAGTTGACGCGGCTGTAGGGGCGACTGTAGGAAGGACTGTTGGGGTAGCGGCCGGGTGAGGCTGGCGCTTGACTGTGGGCGCTGCGGGGGGTGGTACGGTCTCCGATCCGGCTACGCAGGAGGTCAAGGCTAATAGGATCAGAAGCAGGCCTGTCAACGCGATGACAGTTCTCATTGGTAGCTCAACCGCTAGGAATGATTTCATTGCCCGCTGAATGTACGGTTTACAGGTACTGGGAACAGGGATGTCGAATGGAAGGCATCTGTGTTCCCGGCATGCAGGGTTACGGTCTACCTCTGAGTGATCAAGAAGATTGTACCATTTTGGTATCCGGCGGCGTAGACGTTGCCTTCCTCATCTTCGCCGATACTGCTGACGGGGAAGCCGGCGTTTGCAAGGAGGAAACTTTGCCACATACCATCTGCGCTTTCGGTCGCCGGCTCTACGGTTCGCCTGAGTCCCCAAATATCTCCGCGACAGAAATCAGCGAAAAGGAACAGCCCAACGAGTGCAGTAGAGGCGGGACCCCTTGAGACTGCCCCTCCAACGATTGCACAGCCGCGAGAATGGTCGTATTCGGCAACGGGAAGAGTCAAACCATCTGCGCTGCAGACCAGGGAATCATGCTCGAAGCAGATGTTCCCTTCCATGACGGCCCAGCCGTAGTTCTTCCCACCTCGGCTGTCCGCAGGCTGATAGTTTACCTCCTCACGGAGACTGCCACCCACGTCCGGAATGAAGAGAGCTCCGGTAAGTCTATCAAAAGCAAAACTCCAAGGATTGCGCAGACCCAGTGCCCAGATCTCTGCGCGAACGTCTTCTGAACGGGCGAAGGGATTGTCAATTGGAATGGCGTAGGGTACGGCGCCGGACTCCACATCGATTCGCAGAATTTTACCGAGCAATGTGTCAGTTCTCTGCGCCATGTTGTCGGGATCGCGGAACGTACCTCCGTCCCCGCTGCCGATATAGAGGTAGCCGTCCCGGGGGCCGAAGGCAAGGTGGCCGCCGTTATGAACCTTATAAGGTTGGGCGATTCTCAGGACGACTTCCTCGCTCTCAGATTCCGCCCTATCCGGGTCGTCCGACGTCTTGAAACGACTGACAACCGTATCACCGTCCAGATTGGAGTAGCTCACATAGAAGTGCTGGTTTTCGGAATATAGAGGTGGGAAGGCAAGGCCGAACAGACCCTGTTCGCCGCAGCACACGACGCGTTCCGATATGTCAAGGAAGGGGACGTCCTGAAGGTGACCTCCCTTGATTGTCCTGATCCGTCCCTTTTGCTCGACCACGAAAATGCGGCCGCTGCCGTCGCCCGCGTTTGAGATAAGGACAGGAAGATCCAAGCCATAGGCGATCTCTACAAGCCTGACTTGAGGCGCATTGAATTCAGGCCTGGAGTTTGTGACAGGAGTTCCGAACACCTTTACTTCCCGCCAAGCGACATCCTCCGAGCCCTGCAAGGAAAGTAACAGAACTTCATTGGCTTTCTGTGGTGGATCAATGTGAATTGTTTGCGTTTTTTCTCTGGCGGGACGGACATCGCTGAGCCGGGTAAAGAGCGTGCGAGTTCCTGAGCCATTGCCCAACCAGACCTCCAGCGTAACTGGCGCAATACTGTACTGCGAGAAACTCAGCTCAATCTGATCAATCAGGTAGAGGTCGTCCAGGATGACCGAATACCACTGAGGCGGGGGGTGCTTCGCATTCCAGACGGTCGCTGGATCGCCGTCGATCGCGAACTCAATGGAAGCGGGTTCGGACGAGGCCCGGCCCGCACCCTGGAGGGCAACATTCTTGCGAATCGCAGTTACGTTCGGGTTGGCCGAAGATCTTTCGACGAGCGAATAAAGGACACCATCCTGGAAGCTGGTCACGTATACATTGCCGTCCTGGTCCTCGCCGATGCTGCTGATAGAAATCGGCGCGTTTAGCAGGAGCGTACTCTGCCACCCGTCTTGCTCCTGATGTTGCGGCCTTCTCAGTCCCCAAAGGCGACCACTGCAGAGGTCGGCATAGAGAAACAGTCCTTGCATGGCTGGTGACCCTTTGCCGCGGAAGACGACGCCTCCTGCGACGGAACATCCCAGGGCGTGGTCATATTCGGCAACCGGCAAGGTAAGTCCTTCTGCGCTACAAGGCACGACAAAGTTGTCGAAACAGAGACTTCCTTCCATTTTGAACCAGCCGTAGTCTTCGCCGCCGACGCTGTTTGCCGGCTGAAAGTTTACTTCCTCGCTACGTCGATTCCCCGAATCGGGTATGAAGAGGTCCCCTGTAGCCAAATCAAAAGCGAATTTTCCAGGATTGCGAAGGCCCAAGGCCCAAATTTCGTCACGGTATCCTTCTGCCTTGATGAAGGGATTGCTTTCGGGGACGAGATAAGGTTCTATGCCGGACTCCACGTCGATGCGCAGTAGCTTGCTGAGCAAGGTGTCTGTGTCCAGGGCAGGATTGTCGGGATAGCTGAAAGAACCTCCATCGCCGCTGGAGATGTAGAGATAACCATCTCTCGGACCAAACGCCATACTACCGCCATTGTGATGTTCAGCGGGTTGCTCGATTGTAAGCAGGACCTCCTCGCTGTCGGGATCGGCCCTATCGGCGTTTTCGGTAGTCCTGAAGCGACTGATGATGGTATGTCCGGAGGCATTGGTATAGCTTACGTAGAAATGGTTCTTTTCGGAATAGAAGGGTGGAAAGGCCATGTCGATCAGTCCCCGATGCGCGCAGCAGCGGACGCGGTCGGTTATGTCGAGGAAGGGGGCAGTAAGTACAGAGCCATTTCTGACGATGCGGATGCGGCCCATCTTCTCTGCTACGAACAGGCGCCGTGAGTTGTCGCCGGCGTGTGTAACCCGAACGGGTAGCTCCAGACCCAAAGCGACAGGTTGAAGGGTCAGACGGGGGGCGCTGCCGGCAACCACGGGGTCTAGTACAGGTTGACCGAACACCTTTACTTCCCGCCAAGCCACCCAACTTGGGCTCTTGGTGGTGTTGATGAAGACCTCGCTCACGATTTGGGGCGGATCCAGCTCCACGTTCAGGATTTGGCCGTCGGAGGTGGGCACGTCAGTCAGGCGCCGAAACAGCGTCCTGCTACCTGAACCGTTGTCCAGCCAGAGCTCATGAGACGTGGGCCCGGCAGGCGCCTGCGTGATCACCATTTGAATTCTGTCGACACGATAGAGATCGTCGAGCAGGACTGAGAACCACTGGGGAGCGGGTTGATTCGAGGTCCAGACCGTGTCGCTGTTTCCGTCAATGGCGAGGATAGCGGTCTCAGCATCTACCTTTTGCAGGCCGGTCAGGTCTCTCGCAGAAGCGGTAGCAAAACCGAGTGGGGCGACATTTTCTCCGATGGGAGGCGGTCCGAATGGGGAAGCAGTCCACCGGGATCCCGGAGATAGGGAAACAGTCAGACTGGCAACTTCCGAAGGCAGTTGTGGTTGCCTGTTCCGTACCGAACCGCATGCGGCCAAGAGAGTGACAGTCAATCCCAGTAATACCAAGCCACAGTTCCTCTTGAAGGAAGCGCCGCAGTATCCTGCAACGGAATTGCGATTGAACAGTTTCAAAAATACTATACCTGATTCCCGATTATTGGAACGCATTGAATCGAGAGCTATCGCTCGGAGAGGATGAAAAGGATGCCCGAGTCCGGGGCGTGGCCGGTGAAATAGACGTTGCCTTCTTCGTCGCTTCCCACGCTGCTTACGGGCATTCCGGCTGAAGCCAACCGGGCGCTGCGCCAACTGATTTGGCCGGCAGGCGCGCCGACTCTTTCAAGCTGACTTATGCCCCAGATCC
Source organism: Caldilineaceae bacterium SB0664_bin_27 (assembly GCA_009838625.1). Lineage (GTDB taxonomy): Bacteria > Chloroflexota > Anaerolineae > Caldilineales > Caldilineaceae > Bin5. The sequence continues at coordinate 8,085 of VXRG01000097.1, read as the reverse complement.
GACCGGTGCAGTAGTCGGCGACGATGAATTCGCCAAGCAAGTCGGCGTAGGCGACGCCGGTGTAGACTGCTCCTCCGACGATTGCGCATCCATGCGTTTGATCGTAGTCGGCCACGGGCAGGGTAAGGCCCTGTGCGCTGCAGGCGAGAATATCGTGTTCGAAGCAGATGCTTCCCTCCATGACGGGCCAGCCATAGTTGCGTCCGCCGCGACTGCCTGCTGGCTGATAGTTCACTTCCTCGCGTTTGAAGTTGCCGGTGTCCGGCAGATAGAGATCGCCGCTCCTTTCGTCAAAGGCGAATCCCCACGGATTTCGCAGGCCCATGGCCCAGATTTCCGACCGGTAGCCGTCAGTGTTGACAAAGGGATTGGAGGCAGGAATCCCGTAGGGGGATTCGCCTGATTCAACGTCGATGCGAAGCAGCTTGCCCAGCAGTGTATCGGTTGATTGCCCGCGATTTTCGGGATCGCGGGGAAGCCCGCCGTCTCCGCTGCCTATGTAAAGAAGGCCGTCAAGGGGACCGAATTCCAGGTGGCCTCCATTGTGATTTTCGTGGGGCTGGTCGAGGGTCAGGATGACTTCCTCGCTGCTCTCATCCGCTCGATTGGGGTCGTCGCTGGTGAAAATGCGGCTGATTGTGGTGGCTCCAACGGCGTTTGTGTAACTCACATAAAAGCGGCCAGTACTGGGATAGGAAGGGGGAAAGGCCAGCCCGAGCAGGCCTCGTTCCCCGATACAGCAGTTCACACGTTCGGAGATGTCCAGGAAGGGTTCGCTCCTTGTGATGCCGTCTTTGACGATGCGGATGCGTCCCGGTTGCTCGACCACAAAGATGCGCCCGCTGCCGTCGCCGGCATGCGTGACCCGGACAGGGTATTGCAGACCGGTGGCGACTTGGGTGACTGCATATGGGGTTTTCACCCCTACCGATGCCGAGCTTTCGGGCTGCGTTCCGAATACTCTGAAATCGCGCCAAGCGACCCAGCTTGGACTTTGAAGAGTGAGAATCAAAACTTCGTTCACAGATTGCGGGGGATCGACCGCAACGGCAAGGGTCTGGCCATCTTCGGTGTGGACATTGGACAGTCGTCTGTAGAAAGTGCGCAAGCCGGACCCGTGGCCCAGCCAAATCTCATGGGTCGTGGGGCCAGGGGGCGACTGAGTAATTACCAGCTCCACTCTATCTACAAGGTAGGTCTGATCAAGGACAATGGCATACCACTGGGGGGCAGGCTGTTTGGAACTCCAGATAGTCTCGGTGTCGCCGTCTATCGCCAGGTATGCTTCCTCGTCGACGATGAGATGGTCTTCGGGCCCCCTGATGTAGGCGAGTCCGGATGCCAGCGGGGCGACGTTTTCGCCAAGGGGAGGCGGACCCAAGTGAGCGGCGTCTCGTGAGCGCCCCGGAGACACGGAAAAGGTCAGACCAGCAATTGACTCAGGTTCACCGTGGGCTTCAGAGTCGGACCGTAGGGACTCCGATGCGCTAGAGGTGGATGCTGACGCGCAAGCCCCCAGAGTGAATGCGATGCAGGCGATGAGGATTGACAGTGCAATACCTGACCTTGCTGGGAAATTCATGCTTGGCTTAGCGTCCTTGCGGGTCGTTTGTGATTCATGCACGGAATGGGAAAGAGAGGGCGCTGGTCGGAATCCCGGTTCGGAGACCATTCGCCTTCATTTTGCCACAGATGCCTTCCCTCACAGGGAATAGGGATCGACGGCATCGCGCAGGCCGTCGCCGACGAAGTTAAAGGTGAGGACGGCGGCGATGACGAAGAAGGCGGGGATCAGCAGCCAGGGTTGCTGGAGTAGGACGCTCACCAGTTGGGCCTGTTTGAGGAGGGCGCCCCAACTGGTTTGGGGCGGTTGAATGCCGAGGCCGAGAAAGCTGAGGGCGGTTTCGGCGAGAATCATTCCGGGGATGGCGAGTGTGGCGACGACGATTATGTGGCTGAAGGCGTTTGGGAGCATGTGGCGGAAGATGATGCGGGCGTCGGAGGCGCCGGCAGCCCTGGCGGCGAGGCTGTATTCCATCTCGCGGAAGGAGAGCACTTTGGCGCGGACCTGCCGCGCCAGGCCGGTCCATTCTATCAGAGAGAGGATGACGGAGATGGCGAAGAATCGCTGCAGGGGGGACCAGTTTGGCGGCATGGCTGCGGCGAGCGCCGCCCACAGGGGGATGGCAGGAAAAGACATCAGAAATTCGATGACGCGCTGGATCATCGTATCCAGGGCGCCCCCGTAGAAGCCGGAGATCGTACCGAGGGTGGCGCCGAAGATGATGGTCAGGATGACGCCAACCAGTCCGATCGTCAGAGATATCCTTGCTCCCTTGAAGACGCGGGCCACCATGTCGTGGCCGAGATCGTCGCTGCCCAGCAGATAGAAAACGCCGGGCTCGTCGACCCCGTAGAGGTGCCGGTTAAATGGGATGAGTCCAAAGAGTTTGTATTCGTAGCCCTCCACAAAGAACTTTATCGGATATTTTTCTTCGTGGATTTCGCTATATACAAAGCGAAATGTTTCCATATCAAGTTCGCTTTCGAGGCCGTAGACAAAGGGCCGCAGGTGGAAATTCCCTTGTTCGTCTAGAAAGCGGGGCAGCTGGGGAGGCAAGAAAACATAGTCTTCGCGGACTTCGGTGTAAGGGACTGGGGCGATGAAGTCCGCGAAGAGGGCCGACAAGTAGAGAAGAATCAGGACGACGCCGCCGGCGATAGCCAGTTTGTTGCGCAAGAAACGGCGGCCGATGAGGCGGGCGGGAGAGATGGCCGCTGTTTCGCGGGCCTCTTCACCGGTCTGAAGATCGATGGTTGGAGCGCTAGTCGCCATGGTCAGGTGTAGCGGATGCGGGGGTCGATCCAGACGAGCAGGATGTCGGCAAGGAAGTTGCCGATAACTAGGAGCCCAGCCAGAAATACAAGGAAGGTGCCGGCAAGATACATGTCCTGCTCGAGAAGAGCAGTGAAGTAGAGCGGGCCTGTTGTAGGCAGGCTCAGTACCATTGACACAATGGAAGCGCCGGAGATGATTTGCGGCAAGCTGGTGCCGAGAATCATTACAAGAGGATGGATGGCGTTGCGCACTGCGTGGACGATGATGACTCGCCGTTCAGGGAGACCCTTGGCGCGGGCGGAGGTGATGTATGCGATTTTGAGAACGTCGAGCAGGTTGCCGCGCATCATCCGTACCAGTCCGGCAGTGCCAGAGGTGCCGACGACCAGGACAGGGATCCACATGTGTTTCAACAGGTCCCACAGCTTGGCGACGTCCCAGGGTGCGTCCTGGTACTCTGGGGAGAAGAGCCCTCCTACAGATTGATCGAAGACCATGGCCGCGATGACCATGAAGATGAGAGCAAGGAGGAAGTTGGGGATAGAGAGACCGATCATGCCGACGGTGGTGAAGAAGTGATCGCTGGCCTGGTACTGGTGGGTGGCAGAATAGATGCCGATCGGGATTGCGATCAGCCAAGTGACGATAAGGGTTGTAATTGAGATCAGCATTGTCAAGATCAGCCGTTCCCAGATCAACTCGCTTACATCCTTGTTGTAGGCGAACGATCGGCCGAAGTCTCCCTGGACAAAGCCAGATACCCACTTCCAGTACTGCACGTAGATCGGCTGATCGAGACCGTATTGATTCACTATGGTCTCCAGCTGGCTCGCAGTGGTCGTGGTCCCCTGGGCCTCCAGCTGTTCGCGATAGACATCCAAGTATGAGCCAGGGGGAAGGTTGATGATCACGAAGCCCACGATGGAGACAAAGAACATCGTGACAAGCATATAGAGAAAGCGAGGGACGATAAATCCTTGCAAGTGCGGCCTCCGTCGGGCAGCTTGCTCTGAATTCCTACACGATCACAATATACAGGAAAGGAGTGAATTTCGCGCGTTCCAGCAGTCACTCGAATTGGCGATAGATCGAATGCAGGAGGGAGAGAGGGGCGCCAAAACGCCACCTCTCTCCCTATCCCATCATTCGCTCACCGTAGCGAATCCGTTCACCAGAGAGCGACAGGTCTTCACTGTCGAGCGGCCGCGGAAGGCATTGGATGTCACTCCAGCCGCTGCGCGTGCAGAAGGACTTTGAATTGGCAAGCGTTCTTTCCTATTCGGCGACGAAGTAGACTTCCGGATAGGTCATTGCGCCGGGCATGCCCAGTACGCCCGGGCCGTGCCAACCGCCGAGCGGAAGGTCATCGCGCGTGGGCACGTTCTGGATCATGTTGCCAGCCACGATGATGTTGGGTGGATCGGCGATACCTCCCAACAGGAATGGACCTTCGTCGATGTGGATCTGGATGATCTGGAAGGTGAGCTCGTCGCGCTTGTCTTCGTCGGGCTCGGCGATGGCCTGCTTGTACAGTTCCCACATGCGGTACATAGGATCGTCGACCGGGATCTCCTCACGCGGAGGCGTACGATCGCGCGGGTCGAGGTCCAGTTCGGTGCCCTCTTTGGGTGTGCCTTCTGCGGCCATCCAAGCCCCGTACAGGGGAGCCCAGCGCCCGCCACTGCCGTATGATACCAGCCAAGCAGGATAGGTGAGCAGGTCCGGGCCGTCGGGTGCGCCGCCGCCATAGAGGCGAATGTCGTAGGTGGCGCTGGTGGTCATGACGCCCAACTGTGAGCCCGGAATGGAGTTAACGAATGCGTTGAGGCCGATTGCTTTCCAGTCCTCAACCATCAGTTCGGCGGTCTCGATGAAAGCGGTATTGCCGGCCGGGAAGTCGATGCGTACTTCGAGCGGCGAGCCGTCGGGAAGATCGCGGAAGCCGTCACCATCCTGGTCGGTTACGTCGATCTCGTCGAGCAGGCTGGCGGCCAGTTCGGGATCGTAGGTAACGGCGGAGTCGCGCCAAGCTACCAGCATCTCCTGGCCTCTTTCGGTACGGTTAAACTGACCGGAGTTGGGAGACATTGTTCCCGTGCTGGCGGCCTCTCCCAAGCCAAGGAAGGTGATCTTGCGAATTCTTTCGCGATCCATGGCATGGGACAGGGCGCGGCGATACTGGACTGTGCGCACTACTGCCCGCTTGCCGTCATCGGGATTGTTCCAGTTGACGCCCCAGGCGGGCGCGCCGCCGGCGCCGTTATCCCAAAGGAGAACGCGATAGTCGCCCTTGGTCTCATTTTCCTTCAGCACTGCCAGGTCGCGCAGCGACAGATGGGGGTGGGCGTGGAAGTTGACGTCGCCGTTGAAGATGCGCAACTTCAGAACCTCGGCGTTTTCGGAGTAGGTCACTTCCAACCTGTCGATATAGGGCAACTGGTTACCGGCGGTGTCGACGGCATAGTAGTAGGGGTTACGCTCGAGGATCATGCGGTTGCCCGTCTCAAGCAGGACAGGCATCCAGGCATTCAGGACCGGCCTATCCGGGTTATTCCACCAGTCCTGTTTTTCAGTGAACTCCTCATAGTCGGCAGCATCGGAGTATTCGGGATGGAACTGCTCGAGGTAGTGGCGGGGATAGGGGCCGAAATTGCCAGAGACGCCACCGTTGACAAAGGCTGCGAGTTCGATGTCGACCAGGGGGGCAGGGGCAACGAATTTGAAGCGAATGGTATAGTCGTCGATCTTCTCGGCGGTCATTGGCTGGCCGCCTACGAGCGTCCAAGCAGGAATTGCCATCGGATGATCGGGATTGGCAGCCATATCCTCCCACCAGAAGAGGATGTCATCGACGGTAAAGGGATGCCCGTCGGACCACTTGGTCCCCTCGCGGAAGTAGAAGGTCCATTCTGAGGCGTCGTCATTGATTTCCCAGGCTTTGGCCAGCCCTGGGCCGACGGCGGTACCGCCCTCTTCCCAGTGCAGGGGCGAGTGGCCGTACATATAGGCTGAGGTGTCGCGCAAATTGCTGCGGGTGGTCGTGCGCTTCAGCGTGCCTCCGTATTTCCCGACCTCGATCCAGGGAAGGTCAATGACCAGAGGATCGATGGGAAGGCGTTCTTCAAGGGGAGGCAGATCGCCGGCGGCGACCATTTCGGCCAGCTGGGGCGCCTCTTTGGTGGACATCATCGCGTCGCCGGCGCCTTCATCGCTGTCCTGCGCAGCTTCTTCTTCCGCTGCGGCCGGCTCTTCGGCAGCAGGTTCGGGTCCGCCACCGCAGGCGGACAGCACCAGGGCAAGCGTAAGCAGAAGGACCCATATGGTCCCAGCGGTGCGGCTCAAACGTTTCGTTCGGGTTCGGTACATTTGAGAACTCCTTTGCAGTTTGGTGAGTAGCTCAGGGGGTGATGAAGATTCGTGTCTCCGCCAGGAAAATGCCTCTCAATGGCGTACATCGATATGATAGAACTCTGTATGATAGCCTGGCCAGCTTGTATTGCGCCGGTCTGCTTCGGTTTCGGCCGGTACAGGGAGCGTAACCCAGTTTCCCTCCTCGACTGCCGAGGACCCTCTGGCCTGGTGGCGGGCGATAAGCTCTGTCCGCAGTCGTTCGAGGTGGGGTGAGGCGACTTCAGCAGATGAGATATTGTGCAGTTCCTGGGGATCGTTTTCGAGATCGAAGAGCTGCTCGCTGCCGCCTACCGGGAACCAGATGTATTTCCAGCGGCCGTCGGTGATTGCGTAGTTGCCGGGCCTGTCTGGGCCGCCGAGAGCTGATTCCAGGTGGGTTCGCGGCTCGATCTCACCCCTCGCCAGGGCGACAAGATCGAGACCGTCGACATCGCTCGGGGGGGCGCCGCCCGCGGCTGTTACGGCGGTGGGCAGAATATCGGCGAGGGTGACAAGAGAACGGTTGCGCGTTCCATGTTGGCGGTTGTCCCAACCCTGGGGCATGCGCAAGGCAAATGGCACGTGCGCGGAGGGTTCGTGGAAGAAGCCCTTGCCGCCGGCGCAGTGGTCTCCCAGGTATTCACCATGATCGGAGGTGTAGATGATGAGAGTATCGTCGAAGATGCCCATGTCCTGCAGGGCGGCGAAAACGCGGCCCATGTTGTAGTCGATTTGAGTGATGACACCGTAGTAGGCGGCGCGTGCCTCGCGGATTACCTCTGGCGGCACGAGGTCGAAGGACTGCTTTTCCCGCATGAGGCGAAATGCATAGGGGACGTCCTCGCCTTCGCTCCAATCGCCGAAGACCGGAGTCGGGATATCGCAATCGCGATACATGGAGTAGTACGGCTCTGGCGGATCGATCGGTGGGTGGGGCTTGGAGAAGGAGCACCAGAGGAAGAAGGGCAGGGTAGGGTCGCGGCGTTCGCGGATGTACTCGACGCACTGTTCGGCGGTCCAGGAGGTAAGGGTGAGCGCTTCGGGCACGGTGGCCATGCCGGGGTAGAGCTCATTCTGGCCGAGGCCGTGGTGCATGGGCTGGACGTCGTAGCCCCGACGGGCCATGTGGCGGTAGTAGTCCTCAGGGAGGATCATTTCCTGGAAGCCGTGGCGGGCGCGCTGGGGTGTGAAGTGCATTTTGCCGATGGCGGCGGTCTGGTAGCCCAGATTACTCATACAGGTCGGCAGGGTGTTGCGGGCGTCAGGGATGGCGCGCGAAGACGGCCCGTTACCGGTCATTCCGTGGGTGGTGACGTATTTGCCGGTCATGATCGACATGCGCGAAGGAACGCACACCGGACAGTCACCGTATGCGGAAGTGAAGTCGACTCCCTCGCGAGTCAGGTGGTCGAAATGGGGTGTGCGCATGAACGACGGCGCGGCGTTTCCGGCCGCGTCGAAACGCTGCTGGTCGGTGGTTATCAGCAAGATGTGGGGGCGGTCCATGTACTACACGTCCATGTGTGAAGCGGGTTGCTGAGAGCAAAAGTAGCCAAGGAAGTCGGGCGCCATTTTAACATAGGCAGTGGAGTGCTCAAAGTTCAGGCGGGGAAAGGCGAGGAGAGAGTGGAGAGGAGTGAGTAACACCTTTTTGTCCGCGGAGGACGCGGAGGGGCGCGGAGAACTTCGTAAGGCCTTTGTCCATGAAGGGCCGAGAAGAACAGCTTTTTGTCCGCGGAGGACGCGGAGGGGCGCGGAGAACTTCGTAGGGCCTTTGTCCATGGGGACTCGGGGGACTGATGGTTGGATGGGTGTTCCGCTGGGGCTGGGCAAGAGAAGACTAGAGAATACGAGAG
>VXRG01000034.1 GCA_009838625.1 Caldilineaceae bacterium SB0664_bin_27 | reverse complement strand
TCCTACTACAAGTCTACCCCCCTTCTGTCTCTCAAAAAATCTGGGATGCACCCACTCAAGGTGGGCAACCCAGTTCGCCGGCCGTATGCAAGACGACGGCGGCAGCAGCGACTGCGGCAGTCTCAGCGCGCAGGACTCGCGGTCCGAGTGAGAGCGGGAGCCACCCTCGTCCAGTTGCAGCGGCTGCTTCTTCGAGGCTGATGCCGCCCTCCGGCCCTACCAAGAGCGAAATACACCTTGCACCGGCAGCCTCGGGAAGGAGGCCGGAACCGCCGGCACGGGCCTCTTCCCAAGCCATCAGCCGGAGCCCTGCGCCTTGTTCAAGGGCTTCGCGCCAGGGTAGTGGATCTTCGATGGCGGGAAGCCGGCCGCGGCGGCTCTGCTCGGCCGCCTCGCGAACTATAGCGTTCCAGCGTTCGTACTTTGACAGCAACCTCGCCGCCGGACGCACCACCGTTCGACTGCTGATCACTGGCACAAACCGGCTCACACCCAGTTCCGTTCCCTTTTGCAAGACCCACTCAAATCGTTCCCTTTTCAATACGCATTGATAGAGGGTCAACTGGAGGTCAGGCTCACTTCGCACCAGTTGCATTGCCAGTACACGACCCGTCGCCTCCGCGGCGTTCAGGGAATCAATTCGAGTGGGGTATGCCGCGCCGCTGCCGTCGAGAAGCGTGATCACACTCCCCGGTTCCAGGCGCAGGACGCTGCGCAGCTGGTGTGAAATTGGCGCCAGGTCAACTTGCCGGCCCGGTACGGCGTTCACGTCCGTCAAAAAGAAACGGTTCTTACCGCCGTCTTCGCTGCCCTCTTCAGTCGGCATTTTCTCTTCGCACCGCCAGGGCGACCCAATCCGCCTCTTGTCTGCGCCCCACCTCCTGCAATCCGTGGCGGGCCGCGGCCGACAGAACCATCTCCGATTTCTCCTCCAGGATGCCCGAGAGTATCAGGAGGCCGCCCGGCGCGAGGGGCTCGGCAAGAGAAACGGTCTCATAGGTCCCGTCGAACAGACCGACCAGGACCTCTGCAAGGATGTTGGCAGCGATCACCTGGAAGCGGCCTGCCTGCCCTGCCGGAATCGACCCTTGCTCAATGTTTAAGACCTCCGGTGAAAGAGCGATTTCGTTTCTCGACGCGTTTTCCCTCGCGGCCCGGACCGCCAGAGGGTCAATGTCTGTCGCCCAAACCGGCGCCGCACCCAGTTTTGCGGCTACAATTGAAAGAACACCGCTACCCGTACCAATATCCAGAAACGAGTCTCCTGGCTGAACGTACTCCTCAAGCGCGGCCACGCAGAGCCGCGTCGTCGGGTGCAGCCCTGTGCCAAACGCCATGCCCGGCTCAAGCCGCACCACGAGGTCGCCGGGCAAGGGTTCCGGCTTCTCCCATGCAGGCGTAAGCAGCACGCGCCGCCCAATGCGCATCGGCATGTAGTGCCGCTTCCAGGCATGCGCCCAGTCTTCCTCCCTTACGGGCCGCACAACCGGTTCCGGCATAGGATAGAGAAGGCCCAGATGCCAAAGCCCTTCTTCGATCTTTCTCTGAATCCTTCTCCCGCGCGGGCCCGGCTTCAGGTATGTCTTGACAACTGTTTTGTACTCACCGGCCACCGGGTCTCCGAGATTGTCATAGCCGGTCGACTCCAGAACCGCGCCCCCGCCGGATGCCTCACCCGCTGCACTGTCTTCGACCCAATCGCCACCGTTGCAGCGGTTGAACAGCTCAACGACGGCTTCAGCCGCTTCGCCGTCGACCTCTAACGCTATCTCGACCAGTTCATCCGGATTCATTCGGAGTTGCCTAAGACTACATGCAGTTCCCAGCGCGACCGTAGATACGCTATACTTCCTCGACTCAGCGGGAATCGGAGCTCAACTACCTTTCCGCTCCCAACTTGCGCCCTGAACTACCATCGAACCCAAGTCATGAGCTTGCGCGCCAACTCCTACTTCAACCTCGCTCTCTGCATCCTGCTTTGGGCATCGATCCCGGTTGCTTCGAAAAAGATATTGGCAGAGTTGAACAATATACAGATGCTCTTCTTCAGTACGGTTTTTTCGGCGCTTGCGCTAGGGGCGCTAGTCGTGGGGCAACGCAAGGCCACCAGCCTGGTCCGATATTCCCTGCGTGACTACGCTCGCCTGGGGGGATTGGGTTTTTTGGGCGCGTTTCTCTACTACGTGCTTCTTTACGGAGCCTTTGCGCGTACCTCCGCCGCCGAAGGTTTTGTACTGGCCTACACGTGGCCCATCCTGGTCAGTCTGCTGGCCGTGCCGCTGTTAGGCCAGAAGTTGTCGGCTCTACGGCTGATTGCGATCGCGATCAGTTTCTGTGGCGTGGCAGCAGTTGTTACCCGGGGGCGGATGTTGGAGTTTCAGATGGAGAATCTGGCTGGAAACCTGCTGGCCCTGTGTGGGGCACTCGTTTTCGCCCTATTCTCGGTACTGGGCAGACGAGCCGCCTACGATCTGACGCTTGCTGCATTTGTCTACTTCTGCACCGCTCTTGTCTGTGCCGGAGCGTCCATCCTCATTCAGGGGCAGCTGCCTCTGCCTTCTCTTTCCGTCTGGGGCTGGATTCTATACAACGGGCTGCTGGTAAACGGGGTGAGCTACTTGTTCTGGTTCAGGGCTCTGGAACATGGGGACACGTTTGTCGTGTCCAACCTGCTCTATCTCACGCCGGCACTCTCCCTCCCGCTTGTCAGGTTTTTCTTGAATGAATCTGTAGAGTGGTCGGCAGTATCGGGGTTGACATTGATAGTATTCGGAATTCTAGTCCAGTCCTGGCCCAAACTGGCAGCAAGTACCCGGTCCCAGTCTCCCCACGAGTGAAACGAAAGCCCTTGCCGAGGGAGACCTCATTCGTGCAGACCGGTCTCGACCTATTCCGGCCTCAGAATCCTGTCCAGAAGTCCGCGACGAGGCTCATTCACTTCATCGCCGAGGCTTTCGGCCAGTTGACGCATCAGCATCTCCTGCTCTTCCGTCAGGCCGGTTGGCGTCACCAGCTTCACAGTGATGATCATGTCTCCCCGCCCGCTGCGTTGCAGACGGGCGATGCCCATCCCAGCTTTGCGAAAGCTCCTTCCGGTCTGCGTCCCGGCAGGGATAACGAAACTCTCCGTCCCGCCCCCCAGAGTTGGGATTTCGACCGTTGCGCCGAGAGATGCCTGAGCGATGCTGACGGGCAGTTCCAGATGGATGTCAAACTCGTCACGCAGAAACACCGGGTGGTCCTCAACGCTGATCAAAACGTAGAGGTTTCCGCGCGGCCCTCCCAACATGCCGGCCTCGCCCTCCCCTGCCAAGCGGATACGGGTTCCGTTGTCGACCCCGGCAGGCACATTGACTTTGATCTTGCGGGACACCTGAACTCGTTTGCGGCCGTTGCACCGGCTGCAAGCCGTTGAAATGACTTCGCCTTCACCGTGGCAGGCGGGGCAAGTCGTAGCGGTAACGATCGTTCCAAAGAGAGGACTTTGCTGACGCCGCTGCACTTCGCCGCTGCCACCGCAGGTCTCACATCGAACGGGCGTCGTGCCGGGCTCGGCGCCGCTGCCCTGACAAGACTCGCAGTCCTCCATGCGCGGCACATCTATCTCTTTCTGCGTGCCAAAGGCGGCGTCCTCGAAGCTCAAACTGATGTCTACGCGCAAATCGGCCCCGCGGCGGGGGGCCCGCCGGTTCCCACGCCCCATGCCGCCAAATCCGAAGACCTCTTCGAAAATGCTTCCCAGGTCACCGAATCCCTGGCTGAAGTCGCTGAATCCGCCCGATCCGCCCAGTCCGGAATGCCCAAAGCGGTCGTAGACTGCCCTTTTCTGGGGATCGCTCAAGATTTGATAGGCTTCGTTTATCTCCTTGAACTTGGCCTCGGCGTCGGAATCAGGGTTGACGTCCGGGTGATACTGCTGTGCCAGCTTGCGGAAGGCCCTTTTGAGCGTCTGTTCATCGGCGCCCCGTTCAATGCCAAGCACTTCGTAATAGTCGCGCTTTTCGCTCATTAAGCTATTCCCAACTTATGATCCAGGCGCACAGCCCGGCCAGGCCAACGGTTACTCCGATTAGGGCAGCCCATTGTGCGCCGTCAAATCCAACGCCCGATGCGCTGAAAAACAGTATCACGACAAAGCCGATTGCGAGTACAGCCCAGTTGGACAAGACTGTGTGATCGGCCCAGAATCGTTTCAAAAAGTCCATGATTGCCTGGACTCCTTTAACGCGCAAGTGTCATCATGCGCCGCGGGTAACGTTGTTTCAGGTCTTCCCAGATGGCGTCGAGCTGGGCGTGCAGTTCCGCAAGATCGCCGTCGTTCTCGATGACGCGATCGGCCTGGTTCACCTTGGCAGCCTGCGGGGGCTGCAGATCGATCATGCGCCGAGCCTCTGTCTCTTCCATGCGCCGGGTCTCCAGAAGACGTCGCAGTTGCGTCGCCAGGCTTGACGTGACCACCCAGATTTCGTCGCAAAGGGTGGACATCAACCCAGCCTCTAGCAGCTTGATTGCTTCCAGGACTATCACAGGCGAATCGTTTTCGTAGATCTCCTGTTTGCCCAGATCAAAGATCTTGGGGTGGACGATTTTTTCCAGTCTGCCCAGATCAATTGGATTTGAGAAGACGATTTTGCCAAGCTTCTTGCGATCGATTGCTCCGTCTTCCCCCAATATCTCCCGGCCGAAGGTGCGCACGACCGCATCATAGGCCTGGCCGCCCGGCTCGATCACGCGGTGGCCGAGTTTGTCGGCGTCAATGATAAAGGCACATTTCTCCATCAGATAGTTGAGAATGGTGCTCTTGCCCGTGGCGATATTTCCCGTCAGCCCGATTACCAGCGATCTTCGCGACATTTCCGATTAAGCCCTTTGCAAATGGTTGTCCCGATTGAGCCCTATTTTAGCTGAAAACCCGGACTGCTGACAAGCTTGTCATGCTGCCAGGGCCGCCCATTCCTCCATGAGTTCCTCCAGCCGCAGAGAGACTGCCCTGTGCCGGTCCTGCAACGCCCGCAACTCATTCAGATCCTGAGTGGCGCTCGCCCGGGCCATGCTCTCCTCTATATCCTTCAACCTGCTCTCCATGCGCGCGACCCGTTCCTCGGTTTCTGCGACAGCCTGTTCATGACGTTCTGCCCGCCGCCGCCGCCGTCGAAGCTCTCTTTGCCGGTCCCACTCCTCCTCGGCGGCGGTCGGCACTACCTCTTCCGGGTCAGGAGTGTTCTCTCTTTCAAAGTTAAGCCTTTCCGCCTGCCACTGCCTCCAGGTGCCTTTGAACACATCCAGCTTGCCGGCCTTGCCTTTTGATCCGGGTGTCACCTGCCAAATCTGCGTGGCCAAGGCGTCAATGAGGGCACGGTCGTGGGTGACGAGCAGAATGGTCCCGTCAAATTGACGCAGAGCGTCCTGAAGTATCTCCTGGCTGTCGAGGTCCAGATGGTTCGTCGGTTCGTCCAGAAGCAGGAAGTTGGCGCCTTGAAGTGTGAGCCGCGCCAACGCGATGCGGCTGCGCTGTCCTCCTGAGAGGCTCTCTATGCTCTGGTAGACGTCATCCCCTTTGAAGAGAAATTGGCCCAGGAAAGTCCTCGCCCTCTCAGTGGGAAGCCGCTTTATCTCGAGCAAGGCGTCGAGGACGGTCTGGCCGCCTTTCATCAAGCCGTAGCCGCTGCCGATATGCCGTTGGGCAAGATAGCCCAGGTCAACCGAGGCGCCCAACTCCACCCGACCGCCGAGAGGTTCCAACTCCTCCAGTACGGTGCGCACGAAGGTCGTCTTGCCAGCGCCGTTAGGGCCGATAAGAGCTGCGACCTGGCCTCGAAAGAGGTCGAGGTCGGGAACATCCAGAATCGGCGTATCGGTCGGGGAGAGGCTGCGCATGGGACGCAAGCGGCCCTGACGAACTTGTCGCCCGGGGCCCAGGTCATTTGACCGGAGCTGTGTCGCTTCCGGCTCAACTGACGAGGGCTGGGCTTTTCCAACTCCTGTCCAACCAGGCGCCTGCTGCAGTGAACTGTCAGAACCTGCACCTGTCTCTTTGGAGCCAGTCATATACCCGGCAATCAACTTGCGCGTACGCAAAACAAGGTCCCCACCGCGGGAGGCCGCACGCAGAGGAAGCCGGATAAACTGGTCTTTCGGAGGCGGCGGCAGGGCTTCTTCTTTTAGGAACCTCTTCAGCCTCGTCTCTCTTCCCTGGGCTTCTTTGGTCCGCTGGCCCGCCCTGTAGCGCCGCACAAAGGCCTGTGTCTCGCGAACGAACTCCTGCTGGCGGTCATATTCTTTTCGCCAGCGGGCTCGCCGCTCTTCACGCTGCAAGCGGTAGTGGCTGTAGTTGCCCCGGTAGGCTTCCACGCGGCGGTGGGCAAGGTCCCATATTCTGGTTGCAACCGTATCGAGAAAGTACCTGTCGTGGGAAACGACGACCAGGGCGCCTTTCCATCCGGTCAGGACACCTTCCAGCCAGGCCATAGACCGCACGTCCAGGTGATTGGTAGGCTCGTCCAGCAGCAGCAGGTCCGGCTCTTCGAGGAGCAGACGTCCCAGACAAGCTCGCGTTCGCTGGCCCCCGCTGAGATGGGACAACGGCGCCTGCCATAGGGTCTCGTGCAGGCCAAGACCGCCAAGGACGAATCGAATCCGCTGGTCAATGGCGTAGCCGCCGGCCCGTTCAAACGCCTCCTGTTGCAGGCCGTAACGCGAAATCAGCCCCGCCAGCTCCTTATCGCTGTGCGCCAGGTCCGTCATTTTTGCTTCCAGGCGGCGAAGCTGTTCCCCTTCGGCCAGCAGGTCGGCGAAAACGGATTTCAGGTCCTCGAAAAGGGTGCGGTTTCCGGCCGGCGGCGGGTCTTGCGAAAGGAAGCCAATCCGCGTGCCATGCGCGATGAAGAGCTCGCCGCCGACGGTGGTGTCAAACCGACCCAGCGCCCTGAGCAGGCTTGTTTTGCCGGCACCGTTATGTCCAACCAGGCCGATCCTGTCTCCGTACTCGATGCGGACACTCACATCTTCGAGCACGTCGAGATCGCCGTAGTTCTTGTTGATTTCGTTGGCAACCAGGAGACTCATGCGAAGGGTAAGGCAAAATTGTAGAAACACACAGAAACGCCAAACTGCTTCCTCATCCCAGGATGGACATCCTCAGCCCATGGGAAAGGGTAACAGTCTGGCTACTTAGGCGGATTGTATCACATACTAGACATATCGACGATTCCCGCCGCTGTAAGGGCAGTCTCAGTTTCGCCGCCATCGGAACGCAATTGCCCGAAGATCTTCCCACAGGTGTTTTGTCAGGTTTTGAGGGGTGTTCCCCCTTCCTTTCCAAGGCTCTTAAGTAAGGACTTTGAAGGCTTTTGGCACAATTTGGCACAATTTGGCACGGATTTAGGGGGTACCCCCCTGTTTCATGCAAAAAGTCGGGGGTGAATACTACAAAGGTCTTTTCTGGTTTTGGCAGTTTTTCAAAGGGGACCCCAGGGCAAACGCATCTGGTTTGGATTGCCAGTATTCCCGAAGATAGCCGGAGGGTCCATAGAGACGAGGAGTGAGTGGCGTAGAGGGACACGTGAGGGCGGACCATCAGAGGGGCGGAATTGGCGTGTTGAGGGCTTGAACGAGAGACGACGAGAGATTTGCAAGGAGTAGGGTACGGTGTTCTTGGGGGGCGGGTGTGGGCAGGGCAAGGCCTGGCCCTGCGTTTCGGGCAGCTTTCAAAAAAAAACAGAAAAGACGCGGTTGTCTTTTGAATCCGGGCTTTGCCCGATTTCCTACGACTAATCTATAATTGTTACTGGAAAGTCCCGCTTTTGGAACATCCTAATCTTGATGTTGATTACGCGTTCAGAAGCACAGTGAAAATATACTATTCGCGCATAGTGCAATTTGACCAAGGAGGTCCAAATGCCTAAGAAATTCACAGTTCTCAGTCTGTTTCTGGTTGCCGCATTGATGCTGGCCGCATGCGTGGCTGCACCACCGGTTGCGGAAGCCCCGGCGGAAGAGGCGCCCATGGAAGAGGCCTCCGCCGACATGAGCGGAAAGGTGGTTATCGCTTCTGGCGGCATGATCCGAATCGGGGGGTCCTTTGCGCTGACCGGACCGATTCCTGACCCCGGCCTGAATATCCGCCATGGCGCCGAGCTCGCTATCGACGATCTGAATGCGATGGGAGGACTCGAGGGCTTTATGTTCGAGCTGGTCGCTGAGGACGGCGCCTGCGACGGTACACAGGGCACCAACGTGGGCAACAAGTTCGCCGCCGACGAGACCATCGTCGCCGTCACCGGCGGCACGTGCTCCGGCGAGACGTTCGGCCTCATGCCGATCCTGCAGGAGGCGCGAATCCCCTTCGTCAGCCCCAGCGCCACCAATCCGGACGTTACCTCGGCGGACTGCGACGTCTGTAACCGCGTTGCCTTGAGCGACGCCCTGCAGGGCGCCACAGACGCCGCCTTTGTCGTCAGTGACCTCGGCATCTCCTCAGTCGCCGTCGTCCACGACAATTCCGACTATGGCAAGGGCCTGGCCGAAATCTTCCAGAACAACGTCATGGAAATGGGCGGCGAAGTAACCAGTTTCGAAGGCGTCCAGGTGGGCGATACTGACTTTCGCGCCATGCTGGCCAAAGTCGGCGCGGACGGGCCGCAGTTCATCTTTTTCGGCGGATACTCCACCGAAGCAGGGCTCATCGCCCAGCAGATGACGGAAACACCCGGCCTCGAGGACACGGCGTTCATGAGCGTTGACGGCGCGTACACGCAGCAGTACCTCGAAGCAGCGGGCGGCGCAGCCGAAGGCACGTACGTATCATTCGTAGCCGGTGCAGATTCCGAAGAGATGAACGAGGATTTCGACGCGAAGTACATGGAGAAGTACGGTGTCAGCCCTGACGATCTCGGTCCATTCCACAGCCAGAGCTACGACTCCGTGAAGCTGATCGCGGCCGCCATTGCGGCGGTTGCCTCGGTCGACGACAACGGGAACCTGGTAATTGACAGGGAAGAGCTGATCTCGGCCATCCGTTCCGTCGATGCGTTCGAAGGCTTGACCGGCACGATCAAGTGCGACAGCATGGGTGAATGCGGCGCCGGCGGTGTCCAGATCTACCAGGTCATGGACGGCGATTTCAGCCAGGTCTCGGGTTTCGGCATGGAGTAGTTCTCCATACCCAGAGGAGAGGGGACTCTGACGTTCCCTCTCCGCTTGACTCTCCACAAATTTCTCAAATACGACAATGACTTCCAGCCCGGTGAAGGC
This sequence comes from Caldilineaceae bacterium SB0664_bin_27, assembly GCA_009838625.1. Lineage (GTDB taxonomy): Bacteria > Chloroflexota > Anaerolineae > Caldilineales > Caldilineaceae > Bin5. The sequence continues at coordinate 64,949 of VXRG01000034.1, read as the reverse complement.
GCAGGCGGCAGGTACGGACGGCCGGGCCGCCATGAAACAGTTTACCCGGGCTCTTGGCGCTGCCATCGTTATCCTCGTGGTTTGGAGGGTGACAACTGTCGGGCTGGCAGAGGGCTACCCGGCCTCCTTCTGGATCTCGCAGGCCCTTAACGGCCTGGTCCTGGGGGGAGTCTACGCCCTGGTGGCATTGGGCTATACGCTCGTATACGGCATCCTATTCATGATCAACTTCGCCCACGGCGAAGTTATGATGATTGGCGGCATCACCGGCTTTTTCGCGCTCCAATTTGCACAGGCCCGCGGTTGGATGGAAGGACCGTGGCCGGTGGTTGTCGTTGCCTTGCTCCTGATCATGTTCATTGGCATGGCGGCCTCGGTACTGATCGGGGTGACGCTGGAGCGCCTGGCCTACCGCCCCCTGCGTCAGGCCCCGCGACTTGTCCCCTTAATCAGCGCGATCGGCGCCTCCCTCTTTCTGCAATACTCGGTCCTGCTGATCTTCGGCGTCTCGCCTCACAGCTATCGAAAACCTGCCCTGATCTCAGGGGGTCTGCGACTGGGCGACGTATTCATTCCCTACACCGGGGCCATTATTTTTGTCATCTCCATTCTCCTGATGCTGGCGCTATATTTCATCATTCAGCGAACAAAGTTGGGACGCGCCATGCGCGCGGTGGCTGAAGACCGCTCCACCGCCTCACTGATGGGCGTCGACGTCAACGCCGTCATCGTCGTGACGTTCATGCTGGGATCGGCGCTTGCCGGCGCTGCGGGGGTCATGCTGGGCTTTCACAACACGGTTGTAAAGTTCAACAGCGGATTCATTCCGGGATTGAAGGCATTCACGGCCGCCGTTCTCGGCGGAATCGGCAACATCCCCGGGGCGATGTTCGGCGCACTCATCCTCGGCCTTATCGAGGCGATCGGGCCTAGCGCCCTGGGCATTCCAACGGAATACAAGGACGTCATCGCCTTTACATTACTCGTGCTCATCCTCATTTTCCGTCCCACCGGCCTGTTCGGTGAAGTACTGAGTGAGAAGAGAGCCTGATGCCTCTTGAATCAGCGACAAGAGCCGTCAGAACAGGGCTCATCGCCTTTGCCTTCTTAAGCTACCTCATCCTCATAGGCATTCCCGGACGCATCGGCGGCCCGGCCCTGCCCGTACTGGCGCTTATTGCCGCACTGTTTTTTTGGCTGATATTGCGCCGTGAATCGATCGGACAGTTCAGACAGGTTTCAGGAGTGGGGCAGGACAGCTCCGAGGGAAAACCTGGATGGGAGATAGGCCCGCAGGCGGGTGCAAACGGGTCACGCGTCCGTGAGCTTCTGCCCTCCCGATTCGGCACACCCCTAGTCCTAAAGGGCTTGGTGTCCGGTGTGACAACAGGTCTGCTTGTTGCCATAGTGAGCGGCATATTTGCCACTGCAATGGGCAACGGCGTTGCGATCCAACCTGTCCTGGACAAGATTGTTCCCCTCAACATCGCCGCCTTGATCGGCGTAAGTCCAGGACAGATTGCCCAATCAGACGTCTCGTTCATTCGGTTTCTCGTCCAGGTCCTGTTGTTCGCAGGCGCCGGCATTCTTGCGGCCCTGGTGGCGGCCGCGGGAAGAAACGAACCGGCACAGAACGCGTTGACCGGTCGCCTATCAGCGCATCTTTCCGGCCCTACTATCAGGTCCGGCGGCCGTTTCGCCGGGATCGCTCTACCCTTTGTCCTGCTGGTTTACATTGCGTGGCTTGGCCTCCCAGGCGTAACCGCTTTCGGCACAAATGAGGGGACCGTCAGACTGCTTCTCACCTTGATCGCAACCGGAAGCGGGCTCTTCGCATTGCGCCTGTGCCGGCCGGGGCGGGAAAAGCTGGTGGTGGCCGTTCTGCTCGGCCTCGGTGTAGTCACAATGCCCTTCATCCTCGACCAGTTTCAGAACTCCGTTATGGGCCTGGTCTTCATTTTCGTCATGATGGGCCTTGGGCTGAACATCGTGGTCGGCTACGCAGGTCTGCTGGACCTTGGCTACGTAGCTTTCTTTGCCATCGGCGCGTACACCTACGCCTTTCTCTCGGCTCCCTTCTCCTCGCCCTACATCAGCAGCCTCCTCATTCTGTTGGGCATTTCTCCCGAGAGTCCCCTGCTCGGCTATTGGATGGCGCTGCCAGTTGCCATGTTGACAGCCGCAGTGGGAGGCGTACTGTTGGGCATTCCCGTCCTGCGACTGCGGGGCGACTATCTTGCAATTGTAACGCTTGGATTCGGCGAAATCATCCGCCTCTTCATGCTGAATCTGGGTGAGCTGACCAACGGGCCCCGGGGCATCCTCGAGATTTCCCAACCGGCGCTTTTTGGCCTGACACCCGTCGATGTTACATTCGGCCTCCTCAGCTCGCAAGGCTGGATTTTCCTGCTGGCCCTGGTCAGTTCAGCACTGGTCGCTTTCATAGCCAATCGCCTGAACGGGTCCCGGCTTGGACGCGCCTGGTTTGCCATGCAGGAGGACGAAGACGTAGCCGAGGCCACGGGCGTCCATCTCGTGCGCACCAAACTGCTCGCCTTCGCGATCGGGGCTACCTTTGCCGGCATGGCGGGCCAACTCTACGCGGCAAGGCAGATCAATATCTTCCCGGAGAATTTCTCGCTCTTTGTATCAATAGACGCCCTGGCGCTCATCATTGTCGGAGGCATCGGCAGCCCCGCCGGCATCGTATTGGGAGCTCTTGCGCTCAAAGGGTTGCCGGAGGTGCTGCGGGGCGTTGACGAGTACCGAATCGTCACCTTTGCAGCCCTTCTGGTAATCATGATGATTGTGCGCCCCGACGGGATCCTGCCCTCCCCCCGGCGGCGAATACAGCTGGCAGATCCCGAAGAGGCAGTCGGGGACAGCGATCAGGAGACTGGGGAGGCACTTGCAGACGGTGACGGTGGAAAAGAGGAAGACCAGTGACGGCCCTGCTCAGCATTCAGCACGTTACCAAGGTCTTTGGGGGCCTGACCGCCGTCGACAACGTCGATCTGGAGATCGCCGAGAGGTCGATCACCTCGCTGATCGGCCCCAACGGCGCCGGTAAGACGACTCTCTTCAACTGCCTCACCGGCCTGCACCGGCCTGAAGTGGGCGAGATTCTGTTCAACGGGAGTTCACTTATCGGCCTGCGGCCCGATGAAATCACAGAGCGGGGCGTTGCCCGTACCTATCAGAACATCCGCCTCTTTGGAAGAATGACCGCTCTCGAAAACGTCCTCGTCGGCCAGCATTTGCGGCTACAGTCATCCCACTGGAGTGCCGTCTTGCGGACGTCCCGGCAGCAAGAGGAGGAACGGGCCGCGCGGGAGTTCGGTCGCGAACTGCTTGACTTTGTCGGCCTGAGAGGCCGCGAAGAGGTCGTCTCCACCAATCTGCCATACGGGGACCAGAGACTGCTTGAGGTTGCGCGCGCCCTCGGAAGCCGACCACTACTGCTTCTCCTCGACGAACCGGCCGCAGGCATGAATCCCAGCGAGACCGAGCGCATGATGGATCTGGTACACAGGCTGCGCGACGAGAAGGGCGTTACAGTCTTCCTGATCGAACACGACATGAAGGTCGTGATGAGCATTTCAGAAAGTGTGGCGGTTCTGGATTACGGAGAGAAGATCGCCGAAGGTACGCCAGAGGAAGTGCGCGCAAACGAGAGGGTGATAGAGGCCTACCTGGGCCCAGAGGTCGCTGTGGAGGAGGCAGCCGGGAACGCCGTCGATTGAGCCATGCTGATCCTGGAATCGGTCCACACTTACTACGGCCACATTCACGCCCTCAAGGGTATATCTCTGACCGTGAATGAAGGCGAAATCGTAACGCTGATCGGCTCGAACGGGGCGGGTAAAACGACCACGCTCAATACGATAAGCGGCGTACTGTCTGCCCGCGGCGGGGCGATTTACCTTCAGGACAGCGGCCGCAACGGGCGCAGCAGGTCGGCCGGCGGCCGCCATGACAGCGACGGTGACATTCGTCTGGACCGGCTGCCTGCCCACGAAATCGCCAGACTGGGCGTGTCCCAGTCACCGGAGGGGCGGAAGATCTTCGCGCGCCTCTCGGTTCAGGAAAACCTCGCGATGGGCGCTTTCGCACGTACAGACCACGATAGCATCAGAAGCGATCTCGATCGCGTGCTCAAACTGTTTCCCCGCCTCCAGGAAAGACTCACTCAGCCAGGGGGTACACTCTCAGGCGGCGAACAGCAGATGCTGGCCATTGGACGCGCCCTCATGAGCAGTCCCCGCATCCTGCTGCTCGACGAACCCTCGATGGGACTGGCCCCAATCCTCGTGCAGCAGATCTTCCAGATTATCCGCGAGATCAACGCCCAGGGTACGACCATCCTGCTCGTGGAACAGAATGCCCAGGCGGCACTGCAGGTTGCCAATCGCGGCTACGTCCTCGAAACAGGAAACATTGTTCTGAGCGGCGCGGCACAGGACCTCCTGGCCGACCCGCAGGTAGCCGAAGCATACCTCGGTATCTGACTGAACAGTTCGTCCCACTTAGGCCAGAACTCAAATGCAGGGAAACCAGGCCTAGAACAGCCGGCGCTTGTCCACGATGTTGCGCGGCGGATCGCCGGCCAGATAACGGCGCAGGTTGTCGCGCAGGGTGTCGATGCGGCGTTGAGGCACATGGGGATTGTCGGCAGCGACATGCGGGGTGAGGATGACGTTCTCCATTTTCCACAGGGGATGCTCGGCCGGCAGCGGCTCGGTCTCGTATACGTCCAGCGCGGCACCTGCAATTCCGCCTGACTCCAGCGCGGCAACGAGGGCGTCCAGCTTTACCACGACACCGCGGCTGATGTTGATCAGATAGGCCGACGGTTTCATGTGTCCGATTTCGGCGGCGCCGATCAGTCCGACCGTTTCCGGCGTCTGCGGCACGCAGCTGACTGCGAAGTCTGCTTCTGCCATCAGATCGTGCAGCCGCTCCTGCGGCCACAGCGCATCCAGGTCCAAGGCTTTTCCCGGCGCCGCGTCCGGCCGTGCATCAACCGCGATCACGCGCATATCGTGGGCCTTGCCTCGCCTAGCCAGCTCCGAACCGATGCCCCCCAGACCGATCACGCCCAGCGTGCAATCTCCCAAGTGACGGACAGGCGTCCCTTTTCGCCATTCCCCCTTTATCTGGCGGCGCATGTAGAGATGTATACCCCGGGCGAACATCAGAATAAAACAGAAGGCATGATCTGCGATCATGTCACTGTAGATCTTCGCCATGTTGCTGACCACGACGTCGCTTTCGGCAAGCTGCGGGAACATGTAGTGCTCCAGCCCCGCGATGGGCGTCTGCAGCCAGCGCAGGCTCTCGGCCCGCTCCAGCAGTCGCGGCGTGAGGTCACCGTACATGCCGACGGCCTGGGGAATGGCGGCAAGCGCATCCTCCTCGGTCAGCGCGTTGACGATCTCCAGGTCCGGGGAGACCGCCTGCACCTGCTCAAGTTCTTCTGGGGTAAGCGGGGGGTAAATGAGAAAATTCATCGATTTATTCCTCTCTGTGGGCTACTCCGGCTTTCGCCTGAATGCGGCATAGCTGTCATCGTTCAACAACCGGTCGACTTCTACTCTCTCGCCTCCCAACTCATCCGAAACGTTCGCGCCGATAACGGCAGCCAGGCTGTTCATGGCATCGCCGAACGGGGAGCGGATCAACTCCCGGCGTCCATCAGCGATCGCCTGCACGAAGACTCGACTGATGGCAAATGTATCGTCGCCGCCGCGCCCTTCGAAGAGCGTATTCGAAACGGCATCCTCAGTCGGCGGCTGCGCCGGAGGATAGGCGCCTCGATACTCGTAGGCGGTAACTCCCTCCCAGCAGATCTCCGCCCTCCCCTCAGTCCACAGCACCTGGTGGTCCATGTGGTCTGCAAAGACCGTCCGCAGCCGCGAAAGCGTCATCGTTCCTATCGTTCCGCCGACAAAGCCAAAAAGAGCGCTATAGGTATAGGGATTGTCGGCCTCGTCGTATATGTCATCCTCAGAGCGGTGCTGGTAATGTGCCTGCACCCACTCGACGTCGCCTAACCAGTAGCGCCAGAGATCGAGCAGATGGATTCCGCCTTCGACCACGGTCATTCCGCTCCAGGCGCGGTTCGCCGTCCAAACCCGGTTACCCGGCCCCCCGTGCAGCTCGGTCCGGTGATGCTTGACATTGTGCCCTTCCAGGGCCCCGTGATATGTGTAGCTGGCCATCAGCGGCCGCCTGCCCTCGCGCAGATGGCGGCGGACAGCTTCATGGCGACCGTCAAAGCGCTGCTGAAAACCAGCGGTACAGAGGATTCCGGCCTCCGTGATCGCCGCCTCCATTTCCAGCGCCTCATCCAGATAGAGGCTCATCGGCTTCTCGACGAAGAGATGCAGCCCAGCCTGGGCCGCGCGTACGACTTCTCCCGAGTGGAAATTTGGGGGGATGCAGACGTAGAGAGCATCCTGTTCCCGGCCGAGAAGTTCATCAAAACTGGTCGTGTGCAGTATGCCTTCGGGGCGAAAGCCGTCAACATAGTTTCGTATCTTGCCTGGGTCCAGATTTGCGGCGAATGCGTCTGCCAAGACAGTCAATTGGACCACGCCCTGCTCTTGGAGAGCCCAGAGTGACTTCAGATGTTGCAGTCCCCGCTGCCCCAGTCCCATCAGGGCGACGCGCACAGGTTCATTCATCGCAGTTCCTCAATCTCAGTTCCAAGTCGAAAAACAGGTTCTCCGGCAGCACTCGATTCCTTGCCGGTCAGGTTGCTCCGAAAGTCGCCGTAGGCACTTCAGAACGCCTTCCATTGTAGCGCAAAGCGCTGACGGGGCAACGCGCGGACCATCGAAGATTTCTATGGTAGTTCCAGTTTGGACTGTTTCCCAGCTCGGAGTAGGGAACAGGGGCGAGGAAAGAAGGTAGAGCCTGAGTGGTGAGCCGGCGCGTGGGGAGGGCGAGGTCAGTCGCAAGGTCTGCAGGTACGGGAGTCCGCAGGGGAGATGGAGATAGGCGACGCGGTTGGAATGTGCGAGGGCAGGCAAAATGCCTGCCCCTACCGGAGACTTGAGTGAGGAGGGGGAGTGGTGGGGCATCTGCTGGCTCAGAGTCGATCAACGGACGGCCACGGCTTAGTCGATGCGAATGGTTAGCGAGAGATCACTCCAAAATTGAATTGCTTCGATAGGAGGTGGAGATTTGCCAACTGTGCCTGGAACATCTATAATCTCGTGCGGAGATCACTGTGCGCGTGAGAGGGCAACCTGCCGCGCCTTTCCATCTGTTTCCCGAACTGTCTCCGAAAAGGCGGCGATTTGGGCTGGAAAATGAGGAGCTCGATCCGCCCCGCCCGAATGGGAGAGGGGGACATCGCTCTCAGGAAGTGAATCGGAGGCGAAAATGGCCAAGAAGGGACCACGTCAGCTCGTGAAGATGCGCAGCACCGAGAGCCATCATCTCTACCTGACTTCGAAGAACCGCCGAAACAACGACAAGAGACTGGAATTGAAGAAATATGATCCTGTCCTGCGAAAGCACGTCGTTTACCGGGAAACTAGGTAACGGCGCAATCAAGGCGTCGATCTGACCCCCCGCGACCCCTTGTCGCGACTCAGTTCCCGGTTTTCCAAACTAGTGCAAATTGAAACCCGCTGCCACAGTTCTTCAGAGCAGCGGGTTTCTGATCCCTATACGGTTCCGGAGTCCGCATGTGTCTTATTTGATCGGAAACTTCAGGTCATTTCAAACAAAAAAGCAGGCGACCTATTCGGATCCGCCCGCTTTGGAATGACCCACCAGGGATTCGAACCCCGAACCCGCGGATTAAGAGTCCGCTGCTCTGCCAGTTGAGCTAGTGGGCCGTTAGCAGACCACATTGTAGATAGGCGCCCCTGGATTGTCAAGTTCACAGCCGGACATTGCGTTCCAACTTCCCACTTCACACAGAACACAGGACCGAGGCCTTACATGACGTATTCGGAAAGGGACATCCAACAGTATGCCAACCTCCTGATCCGGCTTGGAGTCAATCTGCAGCCGGGACAGTCGCTCGACATCCGCACGGAGCCCGTTCATAGAGAGTTCGCCCTGGCACTGGCTTCCGCCGCATATGATGCTGGGGCACAGTACGTCGCCATTGAATATAACGACATGCGCCTTCAGAGCATTCGCGCCCGCAAGTGCTCCGAGGAACAACTGGAATATCTTCCCGCCTACGTCGGAGCTATCGCCGGTGAACGAAAGGATGACAGGTGGGCCGCCATCAGCCTTGTCGGAGAAGAAGATCCCGGGCTGCCCGCTCAGCTCGACCCCAATAAGCTGCGCATCCTACAGACCGCAGAGTACCGTGCGACGATGGCCTGGCGGTCCTCAATGATGGAGATGAAGCAGCAGTGGAACGTGGCCGCCTTGCCAACGCCCGCGTGGGCGCAAAAGGTGTTCCCCGACCTTCCTGCAGACGAAGCCCTGGCACGCTTCTGGGACGAGATCCGCCGCATAATCCGCCTGGACGCGGATGACCCGCTTGAGGCCTGGCAGATCCATCTCGCGAATCTGGCAAAGGCCCGCGACACGCTTCAATCCAGGCAGGTACGCGCCCTCCATTTCTACGACCCGGCGCCGGGCCCCGACGGCAAACCCTCAACCGACCTGACCATTGGACTGACCGACCGGCCCCACTGGGCCGGCGGGAACAGCGGCCTGGGTGCCGAGTCAGAAGGGGAAGTGCCGGCCGGACAGGAGAACGAGAGTCCCGCGACACCTGTTTTTCTCCCCAACATTCCTACCGAAGAGCTGTTCACCACCCCGCACCGCCTGCGCGTCAACGGCTGGACGCGCACCTCTCGCCCAAGCTTCCCCTTCCGCCGCGAAGTGAAGGAGGTATCCTTCCGCTTCGAAGACGGCCAGGTGGTCGATTTCTCGGCCGGCGATGACCAGGAGACATACGAACAGTTCTTCGCCGTGGAAGGCACTCGATATCTTGGCGAAGTTGCCCTCGTCGATGTTTCCTCGCCCATCTTCCGCAGCGGGCTGACCTACTACAATACGCTTTTCGATGAAAACGCCGCATGCCACGTCGCCTTTGGCAAAGCCTATCCGATAGGGCTCGAAGGAGGCGCCGAGCTCTCAGAAGAGGCGCTTCTCGAAGCCGGTGTGAACAGTTCCGAGCTTCACCAAGACGTAATGATCGGAACTCCCACGCTCGACGTCACCGGGCAGCTCAGCGACGGGTCCGAGCTCGAAATCATGCGGCAGGGCCGCTACACGGCGGCAGTTCTTGCATGACACCGGTTGACCCTCTGCAGCCATTCCTGGAAGATCAGGGCGTGGTAGTTCTCGACGGCGCCCTGGCGACCGAGTTGGAGCGGAGGGGCGCCGATTTGCGCGATGAGCTATGGTCGGCCCGGCTGCTCATCGAGGACCCAGGACTGATCAGCCAGCTCCATCTTGACTATTTCCTGGCGGGCGCCGACGTCGCGATCAGCGCAAGCTACCAGGCCAGTTTCGAGGGATTTGCTCGACGGGGACTCAATCGAAGAGAGAGCGCAGAGCTGCTGCGAAGCAGTGTACGCATCGCACAGCAGGCGCGAGACAAGTTCTGGAACGAGCTGCAGGACCCCACCGAAAGAGTGGGCCGCAGGCGTCCGCTGGTGGCGGCATCGGTTGGCAGCTTCGGCGCATACCTGGCCGACGGCTCCGAGTATCGCGGCGAATACGGAATCTCCAACGGGGACCTTAAGGCGTGGCACCGCCCGCGATTGGAAGCTCTGCTTGCAGCCGAACCGGACCTTCTCGCCTGCGAAACGATCCCCTGTTTACAGGAGGGCGAGGTCCTGGCCGAGCTGCTGGACGAATACAGAGACAGGCCGGCCTGGCTGAGCTTCAGTTGCCGCAACGAAGAAGAAGTGTGCAGCGGAGAGGACTTCGGCTCTTGCGCCGACCTGGCCAACAGCGGTCCGACTGTGGCTGCAGTCGGTCTGAACTGCACAGCGCCTCGCTACGCAGAACCTCTTCTGCAAAAGGCCCGTGAGAAAACCGACAAGCCTTTGGTCTGCTATCCCAACAGCGGAGAGCTCTGGGACAGCGCCTCCCATTCATGGACTGCCGACCGCGGGCGGGAGCAACCGACTGAATGGGCCGAATCCTGGAAGGCAGCCGGCGCTAGTCTGGTCGGCGGCTGTTGCCGCACGACGCCTGACGACATCCGGGCCTTGCGCGCACTCCTGCTTCCGTCGGGCGGGCCAGAAATCCTCGATTGACAGGCGGTGACGCGAAAGGAGCCGGACTCTCAAAGTAGCCCGGCTCCCTCTATTTGCAATCAGAACAGTTTCGCTGCGGCGACCCGACCTTCGTTGCCTAGTTAGTTGCAGAGTGACGGCCGGCCCAACTGCCGGAGCGCGTTCAGTTTCCGACCTGCTTGCGTTTACTCAGCACGGAGCGAAAGCAGGTAGGTCAACAGGTCCGCCAGGTCCTGCTCGCTAAGGTCTTCGGCGTAAGTTTCAGGCATCACGTCCGAAGTATATCCGTTGACAATGTAGTCGTTGGGGTTGATGATGCTTGTGTAGAGATACAGGCCCGGCCCGGCCAGTCCCAACTGCTCCGCACGCCCGACAGCGGTATCGGCAATTTCCAACCAGGTCGGCGCTACATCAATCAAACTGTTGTCCGTTACATGACAGCCGATGCAGTTATGAGGTACGGTCAGATCCAGACCTCTTTCTGCATCGCCCGGAATCAGCGAAACCACGGCGTCAGGCAGCCCGGCCAGAATCTCCTCATCGCTGAGACCTGCGATACGGGGCCGCGGCGTCGGCGTGGGCGGCACAAAGGCTTCGCCTTCCGCGAGGACAACCATGTTGGGCGAGATCAACTGCAGGCGCGGGTTTGGCGCGCAAGCGCTGACTACGACCAATGCAAGAAGAAAGCTGACAAATGCAAGAAAAAGAGACTTACGACGTACCATTCACTGTCTCCATCAAGAGCTGAAGCGAAACTGCCGCAACTGTGAATTGGAATGTCATTTGATGCAGCCGCTATTATATAACATGCAGGCGCCAATTGCCGCATTTGGAATCCGCTTGAAACAGATTTCACGAAGCAGTCAGCAAAGAAATGAGTTGATACCGCAAGTGGTCGAACTTCAGCAGTTCACTGCGGTGCTGGAGTGGGTCGAAGCAGGGAAACGACAGAAGGGGGAACCAGTGGAAGACAAGCTCAGTAAGGAGGAGATTCGCCCGTTGCTGAAAGAGTACCTTCCAGAATGGGAGGCCCGCGAGGAGCAGTTGTACCGGCGCTTCGAAACGGCAAACTGGCGCGTAACGCTGTTGACGGCCAGCACAATCGGCTTCCTGTCAGAGGCCGCCTACCACCATCCCAGGCTGGTACTCAACTATCGCTCGGTAGAAGTCTACCTGACGACAAATGAGGCCGGAGGGTTGACGAAACTGGACTTCAGTCTGGCGCGGAAGATCGAGGAGACGGTGGGCTGGCCCCGCAGTGAAGAAGAGATGCCGGGACGGCGTCCGAAAGAGTGGCTTCGCAGCTGAACATCACGCAAGGCGCTTTCCGGTCGGAGATGACAAGGGGCGCGATGGTTCACCGCCTGAGAAGTGGCATGCCCGCCAATGTGACCGGAACCAGCCTACGTCTAAGCGGCAGTTTCCCCCTGTGAACGCGCCTGAAATGCCTGAAAGAGGACGATGCTTCCCGCGATCGCCGCGTTCAAGCTGTCCACAGAGCCTGCCATCGGAATCGTAACGCAGAAATCGCATTTCTCACGAGCCAGCCGGCTGAGTCCCTTACCCTCATTGCCGACGACCACGGCCAGCGGCCCGCTCAGGTCGGCGCCCGAAAGTGGGATGGCATCCTGACCCAAGTCCAACCCGACTGTCCAGATATTCGACTTCTTGAGTCGATCGATTGTTCTGTTGACGTTGCCTACCAGGGCGACGGGAATGTGCTCGACCGCCCCGGAGGAGGCATTGCTGACCGCAGGTGTAATTCCCGCCGCCCTTCGCTCCGGCAGAATGACGCCGTCGACACCGAACGCTTCTCCGCTGCGAAACAGTGTGCCAAGATTGCGCGGGTCCTCCAGGTGGTCCAATACGAGAAGCAGCGGCTCTGACTTCCGACTGGCCAGAGAGAGTATGTCGTCCAGTTCTGCGTAGGGAAAGGGGCCTGTCTCAAGGGCAACGCCCTGTGGATTCAGCTGGGCGCGTCGAATGCGGTCGAAGATACCTCCCTCTACGTGCCGCGTAGGGAGGTTGATCTTATGGGCCAACTGTACGATCTCGGCGAGGCTTCCCTTGGGGGCGGTCTGGCCGTCACCTTCCAACCACAGCCGGTAGTAGTGCCTTCGCCGCGCACGCAAGGACTCCAGGACGGCGTGCCGGCCTACGAGCAGTTCACTCACCTGGCGTCCTCGATGCGCCAGGTCGTACCGTTCGGTGTATCCTCCAGCTGTACCGAGTGGGCTGCCAGTCCATCGCGTACCATGTCCGCCATGGCCCACTGCTTCTGCTCTCGCATGGCAGTTCGCACAGAAACGAGCAGGTCGATGAAAGGCTTGGCCGCCAGCACGTCGCCCTCGGGGCCGCCCGGCTCTGTCAGTGAGAGGCCCAGGACGCCCGCCAGCTCACGCAGTGTATCCTGGGCAGCCTGAAAAAACGGGCCAGAAATACCTGCCGCGCGGGCCGAATTGATTGCCCTGACCAGTTCGAACAGGTGGGACAGAGCCGCGCTCGTATTGAAATCGTCGTCCATGGCCTGGCAGAAACCGCCGCGCGCGGACTCGGTCACCTCTCGCAGGCTGCTGGCCTCTTCACCCACCGCAACGTTCCCAGTCGGAGGCCGCAATCCGCCTCTCAAGCGGGCCGTGCTTCGTACTGCCGCCTCGATAGACTCATCCGAATAGGAAACCGGTTTGCGATAGTGTCCTGAGAAGATCAACACACGCAGCGCGTCGGCCGAATACCGGCGCAAGAAACTGTCGATGGTAACCAGGTTCCCAATCGACTTGCTCATCTTCTCGCCGGACAGTTGGAGCATCCCGTTGTGGACCCAATAGCGGGCGAACGGTTTCCCGGTGAGACTTTCGCTCTGCGCAATTTCGTTTTCGTGGTGCGGGAAGATCAGGTCATTGCCGCCGCCATGGATGTCGATCATCTCGCCCAAATGGTGCAAGCACATGACCGAACATTCAATGTGCCACCCGGGACGGCCGGGACCCCAAGGGCTCTCCCAGGAGGGCTCGCCCTGTTTGGCCCCCTTCCAAAGAGCAAAGTCTGCCTCATTCTCCTTGCCCTCCTCCCCGGCGACGCGTGTTCCGGCTATGGCGTCCTCCTGCCGGCGCCGGCTGAGCTTTCCGTAGTCGTCATCCCTGTCGACCCGAAAATAGACGCTGCCGTCTACGGAGTAAGCGTAATCTGCCTCGCCCAAGTCTTCGATCACTCGTATGATATTCGTGATTTCGCTTGTCACGCGGGGATAGGTGTCTGCCGGCTTGATGTTCAGGTCACTCAGATGCGTCAAGTACTTGTCCGTGAAGTACTGCGCCATCTCAAAGGGGTCCTGACCCGTCTCCTGGGCCCGGATGATGATCTTGTCATCCACATCGGTGAAGTTTGTGACGTAGGTAACTTCATAGCCAGCGAACTCCAGGTAGCGCCGGATCATGTCAAAGACGATTGCGCTCATCGCGTGGCCGATGTGGGCGTCAGCGTAGACTGTGGGCCCACAGACGTACATGCGCACGCGTCCTTCTTCCAATGTTTCAAACGGTTCTCGCCGGCGAGTCAGCGTATTGTAGATGTTGAGCGTCATCTGAATCCCTGTCGTTGGCTCACCCGGTTGTTTTGCAGCTTCTCCTCTGTTCAGCGGACCGACTCGTATGCCCTGCGGCGCTCCTGAACATCCTCCGGAATGGCAAATATGAGTCGACCGGCGTTGGTCTGCAGCACCTTGGTAACACGTACAGAGAGCCTGGCGCCCATGTGGCGCCTGCCCTGTTCGACGACGACCATCGTCCCGTCATCAAGATATCCGACGCCCTGATTCATCTCCTTGCCTTCCTGAATCACGTGGATCGTCATCTCTTCACCAGGGAGGACCACAGATTTGACTGCGTTGGCCAGCTCGTTGATGTTCAAGACGCGAACGCCCTGCAGTTTTGCCACCCGATTCAGGTTGTAGTCATTGGTAACAATGGCTGCGCTCATCTCCCGGGCGAGAAAAACCAGCTTTTCGTCCACTTGCTGGGCTTCGGCGGGGTCCTGGTCCAGAAAGACGATACTCACACCTTCGATCTTCTGCAGTCTGTCGAGGATCTCAAGGCCTCTCCTGCCGCGATTGCGGCGCAATACTTCGGCCGAATCCGCGATGTATTGGAGCTCATTGAGAATGAAGCGCGGAACTGCAAGGACCGCCCAAAGAAATCCGGTCTCGGCCACGTCGGCGATGCGTCCATCTATGATAACGCTGGTATCCAGCAGCATCGTGTCCGCATATTGCGGCCGGCCGCCCTTCGCGAAAAGAGGCAGCTTGGGCAGATCCCTGCCTTCTTCACCTACATTGGGGAATCGAAAAAAATTCAGGATCTCACGATGGCGCAAAACCATCATCGTTACGCCCAGATAGCCCATAACTATGACGCCGACAAATGGCAGAATAGTACCGAAAGGATTGGGCAAGAGAGACAGAGGATAGGCCAGGAGCGCGGCGATGGCCAGCCCGATCGCCATGCCGACGGTGGCTGCCATGAGCTGCACCGTGGGAATCTGTCTCAAACTTGAGCGCAGCGCGTTTGCCGGCTTGACCGTCAGCCAAGGGGCGCCGACAAGGCCAACAACCCCGCTGATGATGACGAGAGGAACAATCAGGCGCGCTGACGAGAGCGTCAAACTCTCAAGGGCCTCCACACCCGTCAATTGCCTGCCCAGTTCCCATCCCAGCAGGACAAAAACAAAGGTGACCAGCCCCCTCAGCAGCAACGCCCAACGCATATCCGAACTCCCCTGACGAAGCAATTTGAAAAATCCGCAATGAATTCATAATACAGCATCTCCAAATAGAGCGCAATGCCGCGTTTCTCTATCCGAAAGTGATTGCAACTACGCCAGCATTTCCGGGGTCGGGTTTCAGTTTGGCCCGTCGATGCAACGCACGGAGATCTGATTTTCCGGGCAAGGACTACTGCTCCTGCAATGACTGGTACAACCCCAGAACTTCGCGTGCGTTGTGGTGGGCGGAGAATCGCTGGCTGTGTTTTCGCGCCGCGCATCCCATATCGCGCCTCAATTGGGCATCCTGCGCCATTTTCATTATGCGAAGACCGAAGCTCAGGTCGTTATTGTCTGTCAGGAAGCCGGTCTCTTCGTCGAGGATCACGTCCGCCACGCCAGGGGAATCGATACCGATGGATGGCAGACCCGCGGCTGCGGCTTCAATAAAAGTCAGCGGATGCACCTCGCTTACACTGGCGGATACGAAGAAGTCCGCCACGGCAAGCACGCCCCCGATTCGTTCGTATGAAATCGGCCCCGTGAAGGTCACGCGCCCCTCCATTCCGGAACTGCGGGCAAGCTGGCGGCAATAATCCAGACTGGGGCCACCTCCGACAAGAAGCAGATGGAGAGCAGGAATCTCTTCTTTCAAGGCAGAGAATATGCCCAAGAGTCGGTCTACGGCTTTTTCCTGGCTGATACGCCCTACATAGACGCCGACAACAGCGTTCGCGGGAATTCTGAATTCGGTGCGCGTCGCCTCATGCTCCGGGCTTTGGAACTGCCCCAACTCGATGCCGTTCGGAATGACGGCGACGCGCCCTTGGATTCCCCAAGTCTGCATGACCTCCGCGGCGCTCTGGCTCGGGGCGATGATTGCGCTGCATCGCTGGCTGAACCGATGGAAAAACGCGTGCAGGGCCGTGTCGGAGAGTGTGTCCGGCACCAGTGGCAGGTGCTGCTGCACGTACAGGTCGTAGCGGGTATGGCTGGTGAAGACCAGCGGAACGTCGTAGCGCCGCGAAAAGTTCAGACCGAAGCTGCCACTGATAAAGGGATGGTGAACGTGAATCACGTCCATGAGCTTAAGAATGTCCCGGCAGCGCGAGTCGACTCGCACCGTAAGATGATAGCCGGTGTCAGCGATCGGTATGCTGGGCAGGCGGATAACGTTGTTCTCGTCTACCGTCTTTTTGTCCTGTTCAGGAACAAACAGATAGACCTGCTCACCCCAACGATCGAAGTGTTCTTTCAACAGTCCCACGTGGTTTACGACGCCGTTTATATGGGGCTTATAGACGTCGCTAAAAAGGGCAATTCGCATCTGATTTCTATTCGACTCCTTCCCTGTAAGCCGGCGCCCACAGTTCTGCCTCGGGCCGAGCTCTGAATGCGGCACCCTGATGTCTCAAGCAAGTAAGAGGGACCCTACCTGTCAGCCAATAACCTCCCATACTTACATTTCCAATTACGTTGCGGGAAGGGGAATGTTGCAAATGCCTTGGCGTGTGATGACGGTCTTGAACAACTGTACCGAAGCCCTTCTTTCCAGGCCCGGACTTAGACAGGCTCCAAAGATGTTCTCTCTCCACTCTCCTCCACTTCAACCTCGCGCCTTTCCTTTTACAGATGTCTTTGTCGCAACATACCAATAGTAGAGCAGACGCAGTCCTACCACAACCAAAGTGGTCAAACTGAGCGCGGCAATGATGAATGCAGGGTCGATCCCGTCCCTAAAGACGACGGCGCGCAGAGCGAAGCCGATGGCGTTCCCGACCAGCACTGCCAGTATCGAGTTAAGCGCAAAGGACCGCAGACCGATGCCGCCTGATTTGGGGTAGGCCCCGAAGACAAGTGCGGCTGTAAACCAACCTATCAGAAAAGGCGCGATTATACGGGGCGTATTGAACAGCCAATCGGCGGGCCCGCCCGAGCTGTGCGTCATACGTCCGCCAATTGCGAAGACCAGATAGGAGAAAAGGTCGCTTGCAACCAGTACGCGCAAAGACAGCACCCTGTCAGTTTCCCTTGCTTCAACGTGGACCTCTTCCTTCAAGAGTTCCCTCCTGGCACGACACAGTTCGATCAACCCGGACATCAGGCTTTCTGTGCACATCTGACCGTCCAGCCAGTTGCGCTACCCTTTTCGCATATGCGCCGTAGAATTGACTTGCCAAACGAACTCATGAATCCTACTATACCATACCAAAAAAAGATACAGCCATGGGAAAGGATCAGGGGAAATGTCAAGCACCAGCCCAGACACTTATTTCGCAGGTCTGCGCTGTCTTCGTTGCGGCCGCATCTACCAACCGGGGACGGTCGACTACGTCTGCTCCTGCCGCCCCAACAGCGGCAGCGACCTGGGGCACCTTGATGCCTTCTACCATTACGACGCAGTCTCGACTATACGAACGACCCTCTCAGACTCTTCCGGTTCCAGCAACACAAGCATGGGCGCTGCCTTTTCACAGTTCACGACCCGCACTATCGAGCGCTGGTGGCCATTGCTGCCGGTAGCGCCGGATTCGCTCCCGCCTCTGCCCGTAGGAGATACTCCTCTGCTACGCGCAGACCGGCTCGCTGATGCCTTGGGACTTCGTTGTCTGTACATTAAGGACGATGGGCGAAACCCATCCGGTTCTCTGAAGGACCGAGCTTCCGCCATCGCCGTTGCCCGCGCACGCGAAACGGGCCGCGATGTCGTCGCCACCGCAAGCACAGGCAACGCTGCAGCCGCACTGGCTGCGATGAGCGCCGCGGCCGCACACGCGTCCGTTATATTTGTTCCCCGTTCCGCGCCGCAGGCAAAGATCGCGCAACTTCTCGTTTACGGCAGCCAGGTCCTCGCTGTCGACGGCTCTTATGACGACGCCTTCGATCTGTGTGTGCACGCCTGCAGTGAATTCGGTTGGTATAATCGCAACACCGGCTACAACCCCTTCATGACTGAAGGGAAAAAGACGGTCAGTTTCGAAATCGCGGCCCAGCTCGCCGAAGCGAAGGCGGCTGCAGGCAATATGGAGACTAACAGTCCCAACGCTCCTTTTGTCTCGCCTGACTCAGTCTTCGTTCCGGTGGGCGACGGGTCGATCATCGGGGGCGTGTACAAGGGGTTCCGGGAACTGAAGAGGCTCGGCTGGAGCGACCGTGTGCCACGCATTTTTGGCGTTCAGTCCACGGCCAGCGCAGCCATTCACAACGCCTGGCGCGACGACCTTGAGGTGCCTCTTGCCGTCACAGCGGGGACAGCCGCGGATTCAATCAGCGTGAACGAGCCGCGCGACGCCGCCAAAGCGCTGCGCGCGGTGCGTGCAAGCGGAGGCGCCTTCCTTTTAGTCGAAGACGAGTCGATACTTCAAGCTATTCTACCTCTCGCCCGGCTGGGCGGCGTCTTCGCGGAACCGGCAGGCGCTACCGCCCTCGCGGGCCTGCAGGAGGCCGTGCACCAAGACCTGATCGACCCCGGAGAAACGGTCGTGGTCATCAGTACGGGCAGTGGACTCAAGGACGTCCCGGCGGCCATGCGGATCGTCGGGGAACCGGAAGTCATACCACCTTCGTTAGACGCTGTAGCAGAGAGCCTCAAGATGTGAGCCAGCAATTGCTCGGCCTCCATCCAACCACGGGCAGCTCAGCTCCTACCCATTTTCCTGGTACAGATCAACCTTACAGCCTTCCATAATGCCATGAAGAACAGATCCGACAGCGTCTACTCGGTTTCCCGACTCACGAAGATATACCCAGGGAAGAACACGCCGGCCAATGATGAAATCAGCTTTGAGGTAAAACAGGGCGAAATCTTTGGACTGTTGGGGGACAATGGGGCAGGCAAGAGTACGCTCGTGAAGCAGATGGCGAACCTCCTGCGTCCTACAGGGGGCAATGTCAGTCTCTATGGGCAACCGTTGCAGGAGGACCCTTTGCTCGTACCCAGGTACGTTGGTTACATGCCCCAGACTGCACGCACGCTCAATTCGCTGACCGTAAGTGAGGCATTGTACTTCACTTCACACCTGCGAGGATGCAGCCGCCAGGAATCGAAACGCGAACAGGAACGGCTCCTGCAACTGTGGGACCTCAAAGACATTCGGACTGAACTCTGTTCGCGGCTTTCGGGCGGTCAGCAACGAATGCTGCAACTGGCCACAGCCATGGCTGGGCGACCCCCTATTCTCATTCTGGATGAGCCGACCAATGAGTTGTCACCGCAGAGGCGCAGGCACGTCTGGGAGACGTTGCGCGCAGAAAACAGCGAACGGGGCACAACGATTATCTTCATCACACACGATGCGATTGAGGCGGAAAAGATCATTCAGCAGGTAGGCATCATGCACAAGGCGCGGCTGGTGGCTCTCGGCAAGCCCTCCAATCTGAAGAAGCAGTTGGACCAGCAGCTTAGACTTGAGCTGCGCTTTCAGCCGGATTCGCCACCTGACCTTCCGCCAGGTTTGCAGCCGCAAGAGCTTGCAGAAGATCACTGGATGGTTCGACTAGAACGGCACCAGGTCGAGGCTGCCCTGTCGGGGCTGGACTTATCACGAATCGACGACTTTCAACTCAACTCCGCGACGCTGGAAGACCTCTATCTGCATTACACCTGATGAAGACTCGACTGCCTCTGCCTGTCCATCTGCAGTTCTGGGACCTGTTTCTCATTGAGTTAAGCAACTGGAGATGGGGTTGGCGAAACCTTGTCCTGACAGGTACAGTTCTGCCGATTTTCGGGATCCTACTGCTCGGCTCATTTGCTCGCGATCTGGGTGCCCATGCCCTTTCTTTCGTCCTGGTCGGGAACCTGGTCATGGCGCTGCTTTTTGAACACATGGGAAAGTTGATCAGCCATTTCGCTTACCTGAAAATGGCCGGCAGTCTGGACTATTTCGCCACCCTTCCTATTCGAAAAAGCGTATTGATTCTTGCGGCCTCATCCGCATTCTTTATCCTGTTCCTCCCTTCAATGTTCGTTGTCCTCGCCGGTGGCGCCTGGATACTGCGGCTGGAGCTTCATCTTCATCCGCTGGCTCTCTTTGTCGTTCCGCTTTGCGCGCTTCCGCTGGCAGGCATCGGTGCGCTGATGGGCGTAAGCTTTCGTACGCCGGAAGAGGCCGCGGCCACGGGACGGTTACTGACGATTCTGATGTTAACGATCGGACCTGTTCTGATCCCGCCGGAGCGCCTTCCAAGCTGGCTGGTCTGGCTCGGCTTCCTCAGCCCAGCTACATACGCCGCCTCTGCCCTGCGCCAAGTCCTATTAGGCCCTCTTGCCTCACGTCTCCTTCTGGACTCTGCCCTGCTGGCTGCCTGCACTGTAATCAGTTTCCGATTCGTCGATCGCAAGATGGACTGGCGTGAGGACTGAAACGTCGGTGGTGACGAGAAAACTGCACCTGGCAGATCGGACTGCCGACACATATGCAGGGTTTGCGTTGTCCATCTTGCCCTACAGTGGCAGGTTCGCCTGACGGCAACAGCTCTGTTACTATTGTGGCACTGTTCGCTTAGCCACCAATTGCCAAACTGTCTCCCAGTTTTCTACGAGGGGCGTATCCGCTGTGACCCGACCAATCGTACCCGGCCCGACCTACGAAGAGATGCGCGATCCGACCCGGCTCCCAGCGAGCGTTCGGGAGGAAGCGGTTTCCGCCCTGGCCACAGATGAACTGGCCTCCCTCAACCTCTTCAACATCAACTGGAAAAACACGGGAGAGGATGTAGAGCGCATTATCCTGCCGAAGGAGCTGACCGGAGTCCAGGCCAATGTCATCGTTCTCAGCGGGCGCACTTTTCCCAGCGGGTCGATGAAGGTCGGGCCAGCCTACACTACTCTGGCGGAGGCCGAGGTCGTCAACGGGCTCAGACCGGGCGACCGCAGTATCATCGGGCCCAGTACAGGCAATTTCGGAATTGGGACAGCTTACGTCAGCGCGCTGAAAGGCTACCAGGCGGTCGTCGTCATGCCCGACACCATGAGCCAGGAGCGCTACGAGCGCATCCGCAAGTACGGCGGGGAACTTGATCTGACACCAGGTACGGAGTCAGACGTGATACTGACGCTGGAGCGTACACACAGTGAATATGTGAGCAGGCCGGAGAAGTATGTTGTCCTCGCGCAGTTTGAACTGATGCCGAACTACCGCTTCCACCGCCACGTTACCGGCGACGCCGTTGAAAGGGCCGCAGCCAATGTGGGCAACGGCCGGGTTGCCGCATTTGTCAGCGCGCCCGGCAGTGCCGGCACTCTCGCGGCCGGAGATCACGTCAAGTCTCTCTATCCCGACGCCTGCGTTGTGGCCCTCGAGCCGCGCCAGTGCTCAACACTATACGACGGCGGCCAGGGCCAGCACCGGATCGAGGGAATCGGTGACAAGATGGTTACGCTGATCCACAACGTTTACAACACCGATCTCCTCATGCTAATCAATGACGAGGAGACCGTTCAGGGAATGGAAGTAGCCCAGTCTGGGACGGAGGCTCTGATCGACCGCCTCGGGTTGGAGAGCCAGGCAGCAAAGTCACTGCAGGGCAAGTTCGGCCCCAGTTGCATCTGCAACATCATCGGCGCCATTAAGACGGCCAAGTACCTTGGTCTTGGACCGCAGGAAAACGTGGTCACCATCGCCACCGACAGTTACGACCGCTACCCGTCCGTGAGCGCCGAACTTTACGAGCGCCACGGCGGCAGGCCGGACGTGGATACACTGGAGGCCTGGGCCAAGTCAGTATTCCTGGGCGCATCACTGGGCGAGATCGTCGATCTCAACGGGCCCGGCAAACATGGACGGCTCCAGAGGATGAAGCATGACCTGTGGACCCGCTTCGGCTATGGCAGCGACCTGATCGAGCGCATGGCAAGCCAGGTGTTCTGGGATGAAGAGTACGGGAAAATCGAAGAGATCGATCCCGCGATCGAGGAATTACGCGGATCGCTGAAGCAGATCGCGTGAGTCCCCCAGTTTCATTCAGTTTTCCGAATAGGAGAAGAATTGCGCAGAGGGCGCACAGGTTCTCGCCGAGTGGATTACAGGGCGCCTAACGCTCAGTCGCTCTCACGTTGAACCGGGTAAGCTCCACCTGCCGAGCGCACCTGCAGCCGCTCCCCTATGGAAGTCTGCCCAGGCGCACTCACGACCGCCCCGTCACTCTTCTGCACGATGCTATACCCGCGGGACAGCACCCCGGAAGGATTGAGGCCCTCAAGCCGAGCCTTACCGGATTCCAGCTGCTCTTTCCTGCGGCGCAACTCATTTGATGTGACCCTTCTCAGCCGCTCCTCGACGTCATCCAGCCGCTGTCGCGCAAGATCGATCTGGCGCAAGGGGGCACTCCGGACCAACCGACGGCGCAGCTCCCGCCACTGCACTCTCCGACCAGAGACCTCTTCAGAACCGGCCCTGAGCAACCACAGGCGTGTCTGTTTGACCCCGTCCAGCATCTCCCAGCGATCGGGCGTTGCCGCGACCGCCGCACCTGTCGGGGTCGGCGCCCGCAGGTCGGCGACAAAGTCGGCAATCGTGAAGTCGGTCTCGTGGCCGATTCCGGTCACGACCGGCACGTTGCTCCCTGCGACGGCGTAGGCGACCGCTTCCTCGTTGAATGCCCACAGGTCCTCGATCGAACCGCCGCCGCGCACGAGCAGAATTGTGTCCAAATGTCCGTCGCCGCGCCAGGCGTGCCCCGGCTCCGAATCGAAAGTGCTGCTCCCGTTGTCATTGAACAGCAGGGGCAGTCCGGCCAGATCTTCTCTGGAGGAATCACGGGGAGTTCCCTCCTTTGTCGTGTACATGTTCGCCGCCGCGAGAGCTGCAACGATCTGCCCAGGCGCCTCCGCCCCCTGGACTTGCGTCGGAAAGAGGACCGAATCGGCCAGCGGCCAGCGCTGGCGCAGAACGCGCAACACGTCCTGAAGCGCCGCAGCGCTCTGGCTGGTCACGATTCCCAACCGGCGAGGCGAAACCGGAATAGGACGCTTGCGCTCTTCCTCAAACAGGCCCTCCGCGGCGAGCCTTTCCTTGAGCGCCTCGAACTGAGCGTATAGCTGCCCCCGACCCGCAGGCCGGATTTCATCCGCATAGAACTGATACTGGCCGCGCTCGGGATAGACGGTCACGTGCCCATGCGCCAGGATCTGGTCGCCCTCATTCGGCAGCCAGGTGTGCCGGTGCGCGTTTCCTCGCCACATCAGCGAGTTGATGACCGCGCCGCTGTCCTTCATGCTGAAGTAGATATGGCCACTGGCCGCTCTCGTCCACCGGCTGACCTCGGCCAAGACCCAGACATCCCGGAGCAGCTCGTCTTGCTCGAACAGTGAAGTTACGTGCGCCGTCAGTTGCGTTATCGTCAGTGGATTCATAGTCGCGGAATTCTACCACGTCCGGGGTCCGTTCTCACAGGAGATGCCCGTGCAGGATACATCCCGGATTCTTATGAGTTCGTCGTCTGAAATAGGATTAGAGGCGAGGAGAGAGTGGCGTGGGGGGGCGCGTGGTGAAGAGAGCGCTGAAGGTTTTTCTAGGTCTTGGCCGGTTTTTTTAGAGGAACTCCTCTGTTCCAGTCAACGGCTCAAAAGTGGAACTTGACGCACTTTGACACCATTTTGACACCAAATATCGGCTTTTTTGGGGAACCGCCCGTTTTTCTCTGCTGCTCAACGGTGAAAGCGCTGCAGGTGGTCGTCAAGTTTCGACAGCTTGTTCTAGTCTTTTGGGTAACCCCGGTTCATCAAATCAATGGCTGAGCGGTAGTCTGTCCGCGATGCAGCGGCGGCGGGGTGTGAATAAAAAGGCGGTGAAGGGAATGATACATGCGAACATCTTCACTCTATATATTGACAAACATCAATATAAACATTAGGATTTATTGCCAACTGGAGTTTCCGGTCCAAAGGCCTTCTGTGCAACAGGTGGTTGATAGGTATGGTTTTCCGAAGTGAAGAGGGGAACAAGCGATGGCAACCGAGTTTGTACCGTTTGGACGTCCAGAGAGCTCGGGAGCGCCTGGCCTGCTGGCAGAGCCCGTCGAAGAGTCCCGGATTGGAGGGCCATTCAAAGGTTTCCCCGATACGGAGTTTGCGAACGAAGCAAGAGAAGACGCCTTGGCGGCCGCGTTCAAAGCCATAGGCCACCCCGTTCGTCTGCAAATCCTTGAGATACTGTCTTGCCAGTCAGACCCCATGTGCGTCTGCCATATCGAGTCACGGTTCACACTTTCGCAACCAACGATCTCGCATCATCTGCGCCTGCTGCGCAAGGCGGGCCTGGTGAACAGCGAGCGGCGCGGGACATGGATCTACTATTCAGTCAGAAGAGAAGGGGTCGGGCCTCTCTATACCTTCATGAATTCAATTGTCTGCGATTAAGGAGAAAACGCACATGCCAGTTCAGACCAAGGCAACACAAGAATCGAACGAAATGCAGCTGCAAGATTGCTGCGGAACAATAGGCGAGTCGTCAGCGGTTGCCCTCGAGGACCACCAGGCCATTCGCGACGAAGTCCAGACCTACTATGGAAACCTCGCCGAAATGCAATTGTATGGCAGCGCGTCGCAGGGCTGCTGCGGCAGCGAGTACTACGAAATAGAAGACTTGAGCCAGCTGCCAGACGGCGCCGTAAACAGCAGCAGAGGTTGCGGCAACCCGAACGCGATCGCCTCGTTGCGGCGCGGCGAAAAGGTACTCGATCTCGGTTCGGGCGGCGGCCTGGATGTTCTGCTCGCGGCCCGCCAGGTTGGTGTCGACGGATTCGTCTACGGCGTCGACATGAACGACAAAATGCTGGAGCTGGCTGGGCGTAATGCCGAAAAAGCAGGCGCGACCAACGTGGAGTTTCGCAAGGGAGACCTGGAAGAACTCCCTTTGCCACCCAATACGGTAGACGTAGTAATCTCCAACTGCGTAATCAACCTCACAGCCGACAAAGGCAAGGTTCTCAATGAGGCCTTCCGTGTTCTCAAGCCGGGAGGCAGGATCGCGATTTCGGACATAGTGGTCGACCGCGATCTGTCGGGGCTGCCGGTCAGCGAGGCGCAGATTCGCGCCGGTCTGAATCGGGCCGGTTGCATTGCAGGGGCCCTGACAATCAGCGAGTTCACCGCGCTCCTGCAGGCGGCCGGCTTCGGCGAAATCGCCATTACGATCGAGCAGCGTTACACGCCGTCCGACTTCACGCGCGACCAGCCCTCGGCACTCTCGGAGCTCCAGCCGGGCCAGTTGCAGGAACTGCTTCATCGCTTTACCAGCAGCAGCATTCAGGCGCGAAAGCCCTGACGGTGAGCAGGTACTGGACGGTCTGGGCGGCGGCTCTGCTGTTCTTTGCCGCCTTCTACGCCCTCCTGGTACCTGTTCCCCTCTACATGGAGGCAGCCGGCCTACCGGACTGGCAGATTGGGTTGGTTCTGGGGGCGTTTGGCGTTGCCTCCCTGGTTGGCCGCCCACTGACCGGCGCGGTTAGCGACAGTCTGGGCCGGCGTCCTGTCATCCTGTTCGGTACGGTCTCCCTAGCCGCGGGCGCGGCCCTGATGAGCTTCACTTCCAGCCCCGTGCTGCTCTTTGGGCTGCGCGTCCTCCAGGCAGCGGGTTATGTCACCTTTACGACCGCCGCCACCGCTCTCGTTGCCGACCTGGCAGACCCAAATCGAAGGGGCGCGGCGCTCGCCCTGTTCGGCGCCGCCGCCAATGTCGCGATAACCTTGACCCCGGCTGCGGTCAGCGCCGGCCTGGAGCAGCTCGCACTGCAGTTCGGCTGTCCGGTCTCCACTTGCCCAACCTGGTGTTTTCAAGCAGGTGACGGTTCTGCTACCGTCGAAGGCGGTGGTCTGTGCCCAATTTGGGGACGCGGCATTGGCCATAGCGCTTTCTTTCTGAGTTCGGCGCTTTCTCTCCTTGCCGGCGGCCTTGTCTGGCGGGTGATACCAGGGGTCAGCGGCAGGGCAAGAGGCGGTTTCAGCTTCGCCGAGCTGGTCTCCTTGCCGCAACCCTTGCGGGGACCGATGCTCACGACAGCACTCTTCGGCGTCAGCTTCGGCGCCCTCTTAGCCTTTCTTCCGCTGCTGGCGGAACGCAGGGAGCTGGCCTCGACGGGCGCCGCGTACGCGGTATACGGCGTGTCGATTATCGCCACCCGCATCCTGACCGGACGGCTGCTCGACAGACCCAACCGGGCGCGGGTGCTTCTACCTGCCTTGATCATTAACGCCGCAGGGTTGGCGGGCCTCGCGGTCGCGGCCGACATGTCTATCCTTGCAAGCAGCGCCGTTCTGATGGGCATAGGTTCCGGCATCTGCCACCCCGCCTTGATTGCAATCTGCGTGGACCGCATGCCATCGGCGCAGCGCGGTCGTGCCACGGCCGGCTTCTATCTGGCCTTCGACCTGGGAATCGGACTGGGGAGCTGGCTTCTCGGCCTGGTTCTTGACGCGGTGGGGTTGTCGTGGCTCTATTTCGCGGCGGCGCTCGTCAGCGCGGTCGCAGCGGTGTCGGCACCGCTTCTATCCGGCAGACAGCGAACACAGAGGCAAAGGGCGGACTGACATTCGCTGGGACAGTAGACGCCCGCACAGTTCGGTGCACGCATCAGGGCCAGAGCCATGACGGATGTTTCTACCCGGCTGTAGTCGCCTGGAGCACCCAAACTTGGGGTTCGTACGGCAAGAGAGCCTTGTTCAACGCAACTTCAGGGGCATTGGACGTCCGGACACGCGCCGGCGGATATCGCTGGGTGAACTCACTTACGTCGGCCATCCTGGGGAATTTGCAGCCCGGCAGGTCATAGTGCATGGGGATCGTTACCGCCGGCCGCAAGATGTCCAAGGCATCATGGAGGTCCGGCAGTTCTATTGTGGGCGGCCCGCCTGTTGGAACTATCGCCACATCCACGTTACCCATCTGCTCCAGCTGCCACTCTTCCAGGCGATTGCCCACGTCCCCGAAATGAACGATGCGGATTCTCTCGACTTCAAAACAGTACATCGCATTGTCGCGCGGTTGCAGCTTTACGCGCATCGACTCCATCGCCGGGATAGCTCTGAAACGGACTCCTGCCCGCGTCACGAAACTCGAATCCACGGGCTGCCGAGCCGAAAAGCCGCCAGTGCCCTGACCCTCCCCGTTCACAAAACTCAGAATGTGCGTGGCCGTTACTATTTCAGGGTCTCCAGGGATCATCTCCACGTTGGCATGAGCGGAGTCGTCATCCGAGCTGCGAACAACGATGTCGGCAGACTCGGTTACAGCTGCGAATCCGGAATTCTGCGGCGTATAGGGGTCTGTTATGATGCTGACGCCGTCACCTTCGATTCGCAGACAGGCATGCGCATACCACTTGATTATCATGCTTTCCCTCTCGCAATTGCTATGGCCGGTAGACTCATTCCGGAAACAGCAGGACAGACTTGGTCCCTTCGCCGTTCTGCACTCGCCGCACCGCCGCCAGGATATCATCCAGCCCGCAGCGTGTCGAAATCACAGACTCCACTTCCTCAGCGTGCTTCCCAACAAAACTGAACGCTCTGTGGAACTGCGTCACCGATGATGCAAATGTCCCAGTCAAAACGATCTCCCCGTAGTGGATCCAGCGGGGATCAACGGTCATCATTTCACCGCGCGGTGTGCCCCCAAACACGTTGAAAACTCCACCGTTGCGCACGAGGGGCAGATAGCTTTCCATCACCCGAGGGACACCGACAGCCGCAATAGCAACGTCGGCGCCGACGACCGTAAGGCCGCGCACCACCTCCGCCGCGTCTTCCTTCTCGGGATTGATCACATTTGTCGCGCCCAGGCTCAGGGCCTTTGCGAGCCGATCCTCGTTCACGTCTATGCAGATGACGTTGGCGCCCAGCGCTTTAGACACGACCGTATGCAGCAGACCCAACGGACCCGCCCCGACGACGACAACTGTATCACCGGCCTTTGTCCCGCAGCGGTCGGCGGCCGCAATGCAACAGGAAACCGGTTCGATCATCGCCGCCAGGTCGAACGGCATGTCGCCGATGTCAATGACCCCGCCCAACCCAACGACTTCCGCCGGAACCCTCACGTATTCCGCGAATCCGCCGTCGTCACCATGTCCCAGTCCATGCTCGTGAAGACAGAGGCTATTGCGGCCCTGGCGGCAGTACAGGCATTTGCCGCAGGCAGCGATCGGATATACCGCCACGCGCTGGCCGACGTGCAAAGAGGTGTTTCCGGGCCCAGCTCCCAGTTCAGCAATTGTTCCGGCGACTTCATGCCCCAGTATGGCAGGAAGCTCGGCAGGAATCCCGGCGCCGCCCAGGATCTTGACGTCGGTTGCGCAGATGCCGGACGCCCTGACCTTTACGACAATCTCACCGGTGTGGGCTTGGGGCCGAGGAACATCGGCTATTCTGATGTCATTCTTCTTGTAAACGACCGCCGCTTTCATTCGGGGGAAGTTCCTCTACTCTGCGCCGACTCAAAATATCGTGTTCCAGCCCTTCACTCAGCTGAAAGAACGGTGTCCTTGTACTGTCCGCAGCGCCGTAACGGGCGTCGATCAACTCGATGAGCCTCAATGCCCTGTTGCGCAGAATCCGATTGAAACGCTCGAAGTCGGCGTCTTCGATTTTGCCGACTCCGTGATCGAACTCAAGCTCTCTGATCGCCTCCAACGCGACCTCTTTGCGCGTTAGCAGGTCTGCCAGTTGCTCTCCTTCGCTCGAGACCGGGCCTTCTGTCCGGCCGAACAGAGGCCATACGACGTATCCCACCGCCGCAATGCCTACTATACTGATCAGCGTTAGCGTTACCCACATTTTTGCCAATCCGTTCCCTGGACTCAGAAGCTAGAGTACCTGCCTGAGAAAAAACTCGAGCGGGTAAAGTCCAACGTCATGAAGTCGCTGACCTTCACGGGTGATGAGCCAGAGCCGCTTTGCACGCCCTTTTTTAGGCGGTCGCCTGACCGGCCGTTGCACCTTCAGGCATAGGGGAGGTCAACTCCTGGGAGGCGCGCGCAGGCTGCGGATGGGGCCACACGCTGACAAGTGTGCCCAACACAACAAGCAGCCCGCCGACCCACATCCACATTGTAAGCGGATTGATGTAAACGGTGAAGGTCGCGCTTTTTCCGTCGCCTTCCCAGCCGTTGAGAATGACATATACATCTTCTGCAGGTGTCATGCGCAGCCCGACTTCGCTCGTAGGTTGATCGGGCGTCTTTTCATAAATGTTGCGGCGGGGAAAGATCTTTGACAGGGGCCGCCCGGACGAGGCATCTGACACATTGAGAGTGGCCCTGATCTCGGTGTGGTTGCTCTTCTGCTCCGATTCGAGCCCCACGTATTTCAACGTGTATCCTGAAAGCTCGACCGTGTCCCCTTCGCTCAAGGTGACGTGAGTCGTCGACTGGTAGAACTCGTTTCCAATAATTGCGACCCCAATCAGTACGATGCCAAAATGAATGACGTAGCCGCCGTAGCGGCGCCCGTTGCGGCGGATCAAGCCCCACAAAGCGGCGGGCAACGGTTCCCCTCTCGATCGCCGCCGCGCAGTTGCCCCGCGTACGAATTCCTGAACAATTGTCGCCGCTACGAAAATACAGACACTGAACCCGACAATCGGAAAGATGTTTCGGCTTGTGAATAGCAGAAAGGGTACCGAAATCAGCGCTGCCGCCAGCGGCCAGGTGAACTGTCTTCGCAGCGCATTCGCACCGGTTCGCCGCCATCCCAGCAGCGGACCGACGCCCATCAAGACAAAGAGCAGCAGGAAAAGGGGACCCGCCACCCGATTGAACCAAGGCGCGGCCACCGAGATCCTCTCTCCCGTCAGTATCTCGCTGAACATGGGGTAGAAGGTACCCCACAGCACAACGAATGCAATACCGGCAAACAACCAGTTGTTGGCCAGAAAGGCCCCCTCCCGGCTCGAGATAGAATCGATCTCGTTTTCACCCTGTAGGAAGGGCAGGCGCTGATAGAGAAGCAGCAGGAAACCGACCGTAATGACCGCCAGGAAAACGAGGAAATAGGGGCCAACCGGGCTCTGCGCAAAGCTGTGAACGCTGCTCAGAATGCCGCTGCGCGTCGTAAATGTGCCGAGGATGACCAGGGTGAACGTCAGCCATATCAGCGTGACATTCCACACCTTCAATATGCCGCGCTGCTCCTGGATAATAATACTGTGCAAAAACGCCGTCGCAGTCAGCCACGGCAGGAAACTGGCGTTTTCCACCGGGTCCCAGGCCCAGTACCCGCCCCAGCCCAACTCCATGTAGGCCCACTGGCTGCCCATGATGATGCCCGCGGAGAGAAACATCCACGGAATCAGGGTCCAGCGCCGCACGGTCCTCACCCAGCGCCGGTCCAGGCGCCTGCTCAACAGGGCGGCGACCGCAAACGCGAAGGGTATACTCAGACCAACCCAGCCCAGATAGAGCATGACAGGGTGAATCACCATCCAGTAGTTTTGGAGCAAGGGGTTCAGTCCGCGTCCATCACTCGGCACTACTCCGATCTGTTCAAAGGGGTTCGCGCTGAAGACCAGCAGAACAAGGAAGAAGAGAATTATGGCCAGCAGCGTCCCGTTGACGTAGGGCATCAGCGTGCCCTGACTCGCTCGAAAGGTCAGCGCTGCAGCCGTAGTGAACAGGCTGAGAAGGAGAGTCCAGAAGAGGAGACTTCCGGCCTGACCGCCCCAGATGGCGGCGAACTTGTAGAAGGTGGGCAGAGTTCGCTCCGAGCTGTTCCAGATATAGGTGATCTGAAACTGGTCCGTCAGCAGACCGTACCAGAGTACGGCCGCCGAGATACCCACCAGTGCGCAAACAGCATAGATCGAGTGGAAACTGCTCGCGGTGAGCCTGTGACCCCAGGCAGCTGATGGATTTCTTACTGTGGGACCGTTCTGCCCTGAAGCTGCAGTGCCTTGTGAGGCTACACCCGGAACGAGCCGGCCTCCCCAGAATCCCGCCGCCGCACCGAATGCGGAAAGGACCAAGGCCAGCACCAGCGTCAAGTAAGCGAAATCAAATATCATCGCCGGTTAGAACTTGAGCTGGCGGAGACGAAGTGCATTGACGACGACACTGACACTCGAGAAGGCCATGGCTGCCGCCGCCAGAATCGGGTGAAGCTGCTGAAGAAATGGAGGAGCCCAGACAAAGGGAGCGAGGATACCGGCTGCAATCGGAAGCAGAGCGACGTTATAGCCGAACGCCCAGCTCAGATTCTGTCTGATGTTTCTCATCGTTGCCTGGGAGAGAATGATCGCCTGAGGAACGGTGCGCAGGTCGCCCCGGATGAGGGTCACGTCGGCCGCCTCCATTGCCACATCAGTGCCAGCACCGATCGC
Source organism: Caldilineaceae bacterium SB0664_bin_27 (assembly GCA_009838625.1). GTDB lineage: Bacteria > Chloroflexota > Anaerolineae > Caldilineales > Caldilineaceae > Bin5. The sequence goes on along the minus strand of VXRG01000034.1, from coordinate 33,652 downwards.
GATTCCAACGTCAGCCTGGGCCAAGGCCGGCGCATCATTGATGCCGTCACCAAGCATGGCCACGCGGAATCCTTCCGCCTGCATCGCCTTAACCTGTTCGGCCTTCTGGCCGGGCAGCAACTCTGCGATTACCCGGTTGATGCCTACTTCCCTTGCAATGGCGTCGGCAGTTGCCTGGTTGTCGCCGGTCAGCATGGCAACAGTGAGTCCCATCTTGCGCAAGGCGGCCACAGCCTCAGCGGAACCCTCCTTCACCGTGTCAGCGACTGCGATCAGCGCCGCCGCCCGGCCGTCCACAGCCAACCAGACCGTGGACTTGGCTTCGGCCTGAAGTTCCTCATACCGCGGCTCGAGTCCGTTCAGGTCGATTTCCTCCCGTTCCATCAGCCGCAGGTTGCCGAGCAGGACCCGCTTTTCCTCAACATCGGCAGCGATCCCGTGGCCGGCGAGGGCTTCAAATTTGGCGGGTTCGGCCAGTTCCAGTCCGTTGGCCTGGGCGGCCCGCACAATGGCCTCGCCGAGGGGATGCTCCGATCCGCGCTCGGCCGATGCAGCGAGCCTCAGCAGATCAGTTCGTCCCGCCGGGATAGTCAACTGCCCGTTGGGGCGGTCAGAGCCGATTCGGGGCGTTTCCTGACTCACTACCAGGTCGGTGACTGCCGGTTCACCCAGGGTGATCGTCCCGGTCTTGTCCAACAGTACTGCCGTGAGCTTCTGCGTCTGTTCCAGAGCGACACTGTTCTTGAACAGGATGCCGATGCCGGCGCCTTTGCCGATGCCCACCATGATAGACGTGGGGGTGGCCAGACCCATTGCGCAGGGACAGGCGATCACCAAGACCGCCACGACTCTCAGCAATGCAGCCACGAAGCCCGCCCCTGCAAACATCCAGACAACAAAGGTCACGGCCGCCAAGGCGATCACCGCCGGCACAAAGTAGGCCGCAACCTGATCAACTGTTCTCTGAATCGGGGCCTTGCTGCCCTGCGCTTCCTCGACCAGCCTGATAATCTGCGCAAGTGCCGTCTCTCGACCCACTTTGGTCGCTTCGATTCCCAGCAGACCCCTTCCGTTCAGAGTCGCTCCGAAGACGTCGGCCCCCGACGCCTTGTCTACCGGCATGCTCTCCCCGGTGAACATGCTCTCGTCGACACTGGACTCGCCTGAGACTACGACCCCGTCGACGGGAATCCTCTCCCCGGGGCGAACGACAACCATGTCCCCGACCAGAACCTCCTCGACCGGGATGTCGAATTCCTGGCCTTCGCGCAGGACTCGCGCCGTGCGGCTTTGCAGACCCATCAACTCCCGAATTGCGGCGCTCGTACGGCCCTTCGCTCTCGCTTCGAGAAGCTTTCCGAGAACTATGAGGGTGATGATAACCGCCGAAGTCTCAAAATAGACGTGCCCGCCCAGCAGCTCGCTGCCGACGGACATGGCCGCCAGCACTGCCAGGCTGAAAACGTAGGCGACCGTCGTGCCCATCGCCACCAGGACATCCATGTTGGCACTGCGATTACGCAGGCTCTTGAACGCGCCCACGTAGTAGTCCCAGCCGACGAAGAACTGTACAGGAGTAGCCAGCAGGAAGAGCAGCCAGTTGACCCAGGCGTAGTGCGCCCAGGTACCCAAGAGTCCGAAGTCCCGCCCCATGCTGATCGTCAGCAGCGGAAGCGAAAAGAGTACGCCTACAAGCAGTCGAATGGACTCATGCTGAATCACTGCCGCGCGGGCCGCCGCCTCAGCATCCTCTTCCGCCTCTTCGAGAACCTGAGGCGCTGCAGGCTGGGGAACCGGAGTTGTCAGGTTGTCAGCGAGCGGTGCATCGGCAACGCCAGGTGAATCGACAACCGGAGCCGCTGCGGGCGGCGGGGCAGCCGTCGCAATTGTATCGTATCCCGCCTTGCGGATGGCCTCCACGATTGGACCGCGTGAGCCCAACCCGCTAACGTATTCGACGCTCGCCTGCTCCGAAGCAAAGTTGACGCTGGCATACACGACGCCGTCAACCTGGCCGACAGCTTTTTCGACGGCACTGGCACAGGCGGTACATGACATTCCAATGATTGGCAATGACAGAGTTAACGTGGGGATCTTGTAACCGGCGCGTTTAATCTGCTGGCGCACTTCTGCCAGCACTTCATTCGCCGGCCGTTGATTCGAATCGACGGTAAGAGTCAGCCGCTCACTGGCAAAGTTGACCGCGGCCTCTTCCACTGCCCCGGCCTTTTTGCTGCTGGCCTCCACTGACGCCGCGCATCCGAGACAGGTCATCCCGATCACCGGGACAGTTAGTTGCTTTGCTTCGTTCATCTGGTGGTCCGCGTTCCTTTCCTGGACAACACCACGTCAAACACTCATGTTGCTGGTGGATTCGGCATTCAAACTTGCACAGCCAGACTGACGTACGTCTTCCCTAAGGGATCCAGGGCCCAGCTCAAAAGACTCGCTGATCACGCCGACTTCTCCCGAAAATCTCGGCCTCTCTGTGCCCCATTCTGCCGAAGAATGCCGCCACCGTACACGGTGTCAACCTCTGTTCTGGACGAATTGCGCAAACATTCGTCAATTGAAACTCGTGAATGCAAAGCCAAACTTCTGCCCAACCCAGTCTCAGGGCTACAGTAACACAGATGCACTGATTCAGGGAAATAGAAATCGACCAACCAGGCGTCCACCGCCCTAGAAATGCAACCAGTTTCGGGACTCTCGCGGAGAAGATCCCGCCGTCACCGGCACCGGGAATCGGTCTCTTTGATCAAGCACTGGCAGGGTCCCCATATCCAAGAAAAGCGCACTCTGTTCCAATTCACTCTTACTCGCTCCGAAATGTCTGCCTCCCAACCGAACTCTCGGCGCTTCTGCAATCCTTTCCGCACATTGTACAGGTTCAGTTCATTACTGTCTGTATTCTGCATCCCGAAAACTCATTTGAACGGCGAGGCCGTCTGTGCTAAATTTGCCCTGAATCAGACGGCGCGTAAGTTATGGGGCTGGCGAAACCAGGATTCCTGAGCTGACCGCGAGCTTCTTTAACGGTTGACGCTGCTCACTGTTCGTCGCGGCAAGCGGAGGCTGAGAATGACAGCGGAGTTGACAGGTTACACCGATAAACTGAGCGTCGCTCCCGGCGAACAGATTCGTTTCATGGTGAGTACAGAGCTCACGAGCTACACCTCGAACCTGGTTCGGCTGATTCACGGCGATGAAAACGCGGCCGGGCCTGGGTTCAAAGAAGAGGCGGTAGTGACGGAGATCGACGGCTTCAAGCCAGGCCGCCGGCAGGTCGCCCGCACTGGTTCCTTTGTGGTCGTGCCCGACTGCACTTTGCTGAGTGAAGTAACCAGCTTTACTCTCCAGGCCTGGATCTGGCCGACAACTCCTCAGTTCGGGGAGACTCAGGGACTGTTGAGCAAGTGGGCCCCAGAAGGGAAGGGCTTCAGCCTCGAGATTGGGGAGGAGGGCGCGCTCGAGCTCTGGTTGGGGGATGGCGGGACGGCATCCAAATTCAGTACAGAGTGCGCGCTGAGGGCACGCGAATGGTACTTCGTCGCTGCCTCGTTTGATAGCCAGTCCGGGAGGCTGGTCCTGGTCCAATGGCAGTGCTCCGGCTGGCCGGCCGACTCTTCTTCCGCATGCCTTGAAGAGACCGTTCAGGCCCGCGTCTCCTGCCGTAATGGCCAGCCTATGGTCATGGCCGCCTCATGCCTCGGAACGGATCCTGCAAACTACAGAGCGGCACTCGGGCTGTTCAACGGCAAGATCGACAGCCCCCGCCTCTTTAACCGCGCGTTGAACCACGACGAGATCGAGCTGCTGAAACGAGACATTCCTCCCACGGAGGTTGCAGGAGACGACCTTGTGGGTTGCTGGGATTTCTCATTGGACCAATCGTCGGCGAAAATAACTGACTCCGGTCCTAACCAGCTGCATGGCGCGGCCGTAAACATGCCCACTCGCGCCGTAACCGGCCACAACTGGACTTCCTCCGAAGCCGACCACAAGCACGCCCCCCAGGAGTACGGAGCCGTTCATTTCCATCAGGATGATCTTGAAGACGCAAGGTGGCAGCCGGACTTCGAGTTGAGTGTGCCGGTGGGACTGCGCAGCGGCATCTACGCCGCGCGTCTTGTTGGAGAAGGGCAGGAAGACCATGTTCCGTTTATCGTTCGGCCGCCACGCGGCGCCACTAGAGGGCCAATTCTGTTCCTCGTCCCCACCTTCACCTATCTGGCCTACGCGAATGACAGGATGGAGGCAGGCCAGACTTTCTTTGCCTCCCAGCCAGAAGGGATGTTCACGCAAGACCCACTCGATCATTACCTTTCCCAGCGGCCCGAATTCGCAATGTCCTTTTACGACAATCATTCAGATGGCAGCGGCTGCTGCTACTCGTCCAGCCTGCGTCCGCTCGTAAACATGCGGCCCAAATACCGCCACATCCTGACCAAAGGCGGGCGAAATCTGTCAGCCGATCTCTACCTGATCGACTGGCTGGACCAAAAGGGTTACGAATATGATGTTGCCACCGACGGGGACCTGCACGAGGACGGGCTGGACCTCCTGGCCGGCTATAGGGTCCTGGTCACCGGTACGCACCCTGAATACTGGACCGCGCAAATGCTTGAATCGCTGGAGCGCTTTCTCGCACAAGGCGGGAGGCTCGCGTATCTGGGGGGAAACGGCTTCTACTGGGTTACGAGTGTTGACCCGGAGCGGCCCCACGTAATTGAATGCCGCCGCGGTATGGCAGGTACACGCGCCTGGGACTCCGCGCCCGGGGAATGTTTTCACAGCACGACCGGCGAGATGGGCGGACTGTGGCGGTATCGCGGCAAGGCTCCCAACAAGATCGCAGGCATTGGCTTTGCCGCCCAGGGCTGGAGCGATCCGGCACCCGGCTACACCCGGCAGCCCGGGAGCTTTGACCGGCGGGCGGCCTTCATTTTTGAGGGAATCGGCGCAGACGAAACCATTTGCGAATTCGGACTGATCTACGGCGGCGCGGCCGGTGATGAGCTGGACCGAATCGACTTCGGCCTGGGAACCCCTCACCACACGCTGCTGCTGGCCTCTTCCAGCGGCCATGGGCCTTCAATCAGTCCAGTCATCGAGGACTACCTTCAGGCTGACAGCAGTCTGCTGGGCAGAGACTGGCCGAATGTGCGCGCAGACATGGTCTACTTCGAGACGCCCAATAACGGCGCGGTTTTTTCGGTTGGATCGATATGCTGGTGCGCAAGTCTGTCACACAACGATTATGACAATAACGTATCGCGCATTACTCAGAATGTGCTGGATGCCTTCTCGAAAGCTGAAAAGCTTCCTCCGACCGCCTTATAATGACATGCTCAGAGTCCAGCCTGGTCTCGCATCAGTTCCGGCGCAATCTTTCTCTCACGTCCTGACTCTATCCGGCGAGGTCCGGACGCACTTTGCAATCAAGCCGTATCTCCAATATGCCCTCACTGGGCGCTGCGCCGGGCAGTTGAAACGTGTTTGCCCATCCCAATCCGCCGTAGTAAAATGCGGCGAATTCTTTCAGGCTTACTCGGCCAGGACTTTGACTCAAGTCCACGGTAGAGTAGCACGGAGAGACATAGGTCTCCTATGGACAGCCGGCAGACCTGACTCATGTCATTGCCTGCAAGTTTCCTCTTGAAGAGATCTTCTCAGACCTGCGGTCCAGCTCGCGAAAGATGGCTGACCAGCGGGTGGACAACCTCCCGCAACGGGCTGACCACACAGTTCGATCTTCCATCCTCCCCAGTGAAGCGACATGCCGTCGCTGACAACGTGCATCTCTCTGAGACGGCTGATTCCCCTGAACTTTGCTTTAGCCAATTGACCAGCCAACTGGCTGTACGATTTCATAGTGGAACGGCGTTCATACAACCTGCATCACCGTCCCGGAGTTTCCCTTGAATTCTGACAATCCCCCTCGGCATCTGGAGTTCCAAATCCAAGGAGGCAGATCGATGGAAAGCAAGCTGCGCACGAGACGCGATTTTCTGAGAGGGTCCGCTATTGCTGCCGGCGCGGCCGTCCTGACGGCATGCGCCCCTGCTGCGCAACCCGCCGGTGACATGGCCGAGTCAGGCGATGAGATGGCCGCCGCGGAGGAGATTCTGATCCGCTTCGCCATGTGGGACTGGTACGCAAACACGCCGGGTGTCCGCTGGGACGAGTGGAACCAGACCGAGGCTTTCCCGCTGTTCGAGGAGGCCAACCCCGGCACAAAGCTGGAATGGGAGCCGTTAGGCAGCGGCTGGCCGGACAAGATTCTCACGCAGATGGCCGCCGGCACTGCGCCGGACATTATTTCGACTTGGTCCCCCCATATCGATACCTGGGCAGAGAAGCACCAGCTCCTCGATCTGCAGCCCTTGATCGATGCCGACATTCCCAACGCCGACGACATCTATATTGGCTTCGCTTGGGACCAGATGTGGGACCCGTTCAACAACATCCGCATGGGCATGTTGTCGGACCTGGATATCACGAGCATCTACTACAATAAGACCGCTTTCGAGGAAGAAGGACTGCCGCTGCCGACAATCGACTGGACTGAAGACGAGTACCTGGTCGCGGCGGAGACTCTTACAATCCGCGACGACAACGGCGACATAACCCGCTGGGGAGGGCAGTTGCGGCCCGGTTTCTGGCTCAGCTACTCCTACCACGTTGAGACTCATGGCGGCGAGGTACGGGACGAGGAGACCAGAATGCTCTGCGGCCTGGGCGAGCCAGAAGCGCAGGAAGGGCTTGAGTGGGTACGCAGAAACATGTGGGACACCAACGTCTTTGCCCAGAATAACCAGATGACCGCCACTGGAATCCCCAACATGTGGACCGGCCTGCTGCCCGCCGAAGTCGTGGCCATGGCAGAGCGCAGCGCCGATCAGTTCTTCGCGCTCGCAGAGAGTATCACCGAGTTCGAGTGGGACATCGCTCATATCCCGAGCGGCCCCAAGGATCGCGCATGCATGGGCCTGCCAGACGAATGGGTCGTCTACAAGGGCGTCGTCGAGAGGGGGAATCATGACGAGGTCTGGGAGATGATGAAGTGGCTGACGGGAGAGTGGTACCAGGAGAAGATCGCGACGGTGTCCGGGCGCATCCCTGGGCTTCTTGCCATGGCGGACTCGTGGGCCGATACGCTTCGCCAGACCGATCCCCGGTTGGAGCAGGTCCGCCTGGAGACGGTTGTCGAACAGCTGCAGATGGGATACCCGCGACGCGGCCCAACGTTCCGATTCCAGCAGATTGCCGAAGAGCTGATCAATCCCGCAGTCGATCAGGTCTTTATCGAAGGCAAGGCACCCGTCTCCATCTTTGAGGATATTGGTCCTCAAGTAACGGAAGCGCAGCAGGATGCACTGCAGCGGGCGACGGGATAGAACGGCTAAAGCAATTGACCCCACCGGCCGAAACCGCGGCCGCGGATGCAGCGAAACATTTGACTGAATGGGGCATCTGGGGGCAGGCCGATCGTCCTGCCCCCTGCCCCGACAACCAAGACGCACGCCGTACCTCCTGACCGCCTCCACTGCGAAGTGCTGGACTGACCCATGCAAACGAGTACCGACCAGTACCGTCCGGGCGACAGCCCTGTCGAGGAGCAGACGAAGAGTGACAGTTCATAGCGGCCTGTCGGATTTCCTGAAGCGCCGAATCACGCAGAGAACTGAGGACGTTCTCACCGCCTATCTTTGCTTGCTGCCGTGGATTATCGGCTTTCTGGCGTTTACATTGGGGCCGCTGGTCTTCTCGTTGGTTTTGAGCTTCTTCCAGGCCGACCTCTTTACCCGCAACATCTTTGTAGGTTTCGGGAACTACGTGGACCTGGTCCAGGACCCCCTGTTCCTGAAGAGTCTGCGCATCACTGCCATATATGCCTTTGTTTCAGTGCCGCTGGGCGCGGCAACGGCGCTGGCAGTAGCCCTGCTACTTAATCAGAAGGTTGTCGGGCTCGGCGTGTGGCGTACAGTCTACTACCTCCCCTCCGTCATATCAGGTGTTGCAGTTGCCGTGCTGTGGTTGCAGATTTTCAATCCGAGAATGGGGCTCATCAACAATGCTCTCAAAGTGGTGGGTATTGAGGGTCCGAGCTGGATATTCGATTCCACCTGGGCGCTGCCGTCGTTGATCATCATGAGCCTGTGGGCGGTCGGCGCCAACATGCTTCTCTACCTGGCTGGACTGCAGGGGATCCCCACCCATTTGTATGAGGCGGCGAAGATCGACGGCGCCAACGTCGGGCGGCGCTTCTGGCACGTGACCATTCCGATGCTTTCGCCGACGATCTTCTTCAATGTCGTCATCAGTCTGATCGCGGCCTTCCAGTTCTTCACCCAATCGTTCATCATGACGAACGGCGGCCCGAACAACTCGACTCTGAGCATGGTCCTGTTTCTGTATCGCAAGGCGTTTCAGCAGACTCGTTTCGGTTATGCCTCCGCGGTCGCCTGGGTTCTTTTCGCCATCATCATCTGCTTTACACTGCTCTTTATCCGCTCTTCCAGCCTCTGGGTCTATTACGCCGGCGAAGAGAGGGATGAGTAGTACGGACAGGATATCGCGGTAACAGGCCGCAACCCGATGAGTTCCTTTCTCGACTCTGCCCTCAACATCAACACCAGACGAGTCTGGCATCCGGTCTTTCGTCAGGTCGGGTTGTTGGTTCTTGTCCTTCCGGGCGCCAGTTTGTTCCTGATTCCCTGGTTGTGGATGCTGTCCACGGCAGGCAAGGAGACCGCTCTCATCTGGAAGACGCCGCCGGTGTGGATTCCGCCCGTGTACCACTGGGAAAACTTCATCAAGGCCTGGCTGCAGGGCGATTTCGCGGTCTACTATCTCAATACGTTTTATATCAGCGGCATGAATGTCATAGGCATTCTCTTTTCCAGCGTCCTGGCAGCCTACGCTTTTGCCCGCATTCGTTTTCCCGGCCGAGACATTCTTTTCGTCGTCGTTCTCAGCACGATGATGCTGCCCAGGCAAGTGACGCTGATTCCCCTCTATATGATATTCAGTGAGCTGGGATGGATAAACACGTTCAAGCCCTTAATTGTCCCATTGTTCTTTGGCGACGCCTTCAGCATTTTTCTTCTGCGTCAATTCTTTCTAACCATTTCCAGAGAGCTGGATGACGCCGCGCTAATTGACGGCTGCCGCCGCCTGGGCGTTCTGTTTCGCATTCTGCTGCCCTTGACGAGTCCGGCCCTCGCCGTCGTTGCAATATTCAATTTTACCTGGGCCTGGAATGAGTTTTTCACTCCCCTAATCTATCTGGACTCGCCAAAACTGTTTCCGATCACCTTAGGATTGCACCGTTTCATTGGCCGCGCCCAGATCGATATACAGTTTCTGATGGCCATGACGATAGTTTCCACTCTCATTCCAATCGGGATATTCTTTCTTACGCAGCGTTACTTCATTCAAGGCATCGTCATTACCGGCATAAAGGGCTGAAGGCAGTGCGAAGGGGAAGGTGTACTCCCCTTCACTTTCGAACGCCTTAAACAGTCAAATAAATTCTTAAACCGTCTGCCGATGTCGGCAGACATCCAGAAACAGGAGAACCTTCAGATGCAATCAGCAGAAACAGCCGAGCAAGAGAGCGGCTTCAATGTCCTGACCCAGGCGCAGGTTGCCAGCTTTTGGGAGAACGGCTATCTGGTCGTCGGTAAGGTGCTTGAGGACGACCTCATAGAGGAAATGCGCGCTGAGTACGACGACGAATTCGCGCTAGGGCGCAGCGGAGACCGGCCAGTTCGAAACCTGGCAGTCTTCGAAGATGATCATGACCATGATGAAGAAGGGGAGCAGGAGATGCTCCAATTCATGCAGATCTCCGAGCACAACGTGCAGTTCCACAAGCTGATCTACCATCAGGGCATACTCGACATCATCGAAGACGTAATCGGACCCAACATCCAGCTGTTCCATAACCAGGGGCTGTACAAACCGCCGCATCACGGGGGGCCTATATTCTGGCACCAGGACAACGCCTACTGGAGGTGCCTACCCCCGAACCTGGTCAGTTGCTGGCTCACTCTTGACGACGTGGACTTGCACAACGGGGCCATGCAGTTCATTCCCGGCTCGCATCTGCGACCGATGATCCATGACCAGGCCCAGGGCAGCGACGTCCTTCTCGACATGGGCAAGCTGGTCGACGATAACGAGGCGGTCGTGGGCGACCTGCCGGCCGGCGGCATCACACTCCACCACTGTCAGACTCTGCACCGCACGGCGCCCAACACGACCGATCGCCAGCGTCGCGCCCTTGCCATCCATTTCATGACGCCGGGCACCAAGTCGGCGCGCACTGGTGAGACTATTCCAGTCAACTTCAGCCATCCCATGCTGCGCATGCGCTTCTGACGGCAAGACTACCAGCAGCTCGGAATTAGGCAGACAGAAAGACATTGACTGGAAGCAGACGCGACAGATGACGATCGATTACCGCAGAGAGGAACCCGGCCCGTGAGTGCAGCCAGCCCTTTCCTTGCGGTAGGCAATTGCACTCTAGACGACGTAGTCACCCCCGACGGACAGATTTCACCGCGTCAGCTTGGCGGCAATGCCGTCTATGCGGCCGCAGGCATGCGCCTCTGGGGTGTAGACGTCAGCCTGGTCAGCGTCGTCGGCTGCGACTATCCCTCCCAGTGGCTGGACCAGCTGGCCGGCGCAGGCATCAACGTCTCGGGCGTGGTCGAGATCCCCGATCCTCACCTGCTGCGCTCGCGCGCATTCTACTTTGCCGACGGCAGCCGCACCGACCGCATCGAAGAGGCGCGCTCGATCCTGCCTGCCCATGCCGGCGAAATCATCGACCTGGAAAGCGAGTACACCGACACAGGCAGCCCCCTCCACCGCCGCATCTGGCCGAGCTTCTGCCCTGACCTCACTCAGTTCGCGGACCTGGCCGAAGAGGCATCCTTCGTCCATCTGGCCCCGGGGCCGCTTCCTTGCAGCCGCGCCAACGCCACCTTTCTCAAAGAGCTGCGAGGCGACCAGGTCGTCATTACCTTCGACTGGCCCTGGTGGGACTGGGACCAGGAAGCCGAGGTTGACCTCGCCCTGCTCAGAAATATCGACTATCTCCTGCCAAGCATTGAGGAACTGACCATCCACGCCGATGCCGCCAACTGTGCCGCAAGTGAGAGTGAGGCGGATCGTGGACACGTCTTCGAGGCGGCGCAGCGCCTGCTCGCGCTGGGACCCCGCGGGATCGGAGTCAAAATGGGGGCACGCGGATTGCGCCTGCTGCTGCAAGGAGAGAAGAACTGGACTCAGATCCCGACTTTCCCGACGGCGGCGGTCGATCCGACCGGGGCCGGCGATGCCTTCTGCGGCGGCTTTCTGGTCGGGATGGCCCAGACTGGAGACGCCCGGCAGGCCGCCCTTTATGGCGCGGTCTCGGCTTCATTCATCATTAAGGACTTTGGCGTGCTTCACGCCCTGAGAGTTGACGCAGCTCAGGCGCATTCAAGGCTGCAGCAACTGCAGATGCGCCTTGCTCGGCAGGATTCGAACGCTTGACAACGGAATTTCGATTTGTTAACTTTGGCGCAGCATGGGAGCCGGACCGGGACAACCGTCCAAGCCTCTCAACAGTTTCCAGGCCAATTCCTTTACTTCCTTCAGATTCCCTCAGAATCCACACTATTTCAGGAGAATGACATGAAGTCATCGAAGCATGTGTTGAAGCTGGTTTTTTGTCTTGCACTACTGGCATCGCTCATGATCGCCTGTGTTGCCGCGCCGGTGGCCCCGGCCGCCGACACGATGGCCGCTGATTCGAGCATGGCAGAAGGACCGAAAATGGGCGGCGTCGTGGCCGGCTTTGTCTCATCCGATCCAAAGAGCTTTGATCCGGCTGCCATCGCCGGCTGGGATCAAGGGGTTATAGCCCCCAATCTGCTTGAAGGTCTTTTCCGCCTTTCACCGGATGGTCGTGAGATAGAACCGGCCATCGCCGAGAGTTTTGAAGTGTCCGAAGACGGCAAGACTTGGACTTTCAATCTGCGATCAGGCGCGAAGTTCCACAACGGCCGGGAAATCACAGCTTACGACTTCAAGTACAGCTTTGAACGTGTCCTGAATCCGGAGACCAGGAGCCCCAAGGCCTGGATGCTCTCAATAATTGTCGGCGCCGAGGCTTTCCAGGATGGGTCCGCCGATGAAGTCAGCGGCATCAGAGTCGTCGATGCCGGGACCCTGGAGATCGAACTTGCCGAACCGCTGGCCCCCTTCAAGGCTATGCTGGCCAGCATCAACCTGGCCGTCGTGCCGCAGGAAGAGGTCGAGAAGTGGGGTGAAGATTTCGGCCAGAATGTCGTCGCGGCCGGGCCGTTCTCCCTGGGCGAGTGGAATCTCAACCAGGACGTAACACTCAACGCCTTCGAAGATTACTGGAACGGACGCCCCTACCTGGATGCGGTCATGTTCCGCTTCATAGGTGACGAAAACACGCGCATCGTAGAGCTGGATGCCGGGCGACTGGATATGGCCTGGGTTCCCCCGGCGCACTGGGAGCGGTTCAGCACGGACCCGGTCTACAAGGAGAAGCTGGGCTGGGCAGAGACATTCCATACCGATTTTATCGTCGTCAACCTTGACAACGAACCGTTCGGAACCAATGCCAAGTTGCGGCAGGCGGTCCGCTACGCACTCGATCTGGATGCCATCATCGCCAGCTTGCAAGGGCGAGCCAATGTCGCCCAGGGCCTGCTTCCTCCCGGACTGCTTGGCTACAATGAGGACGCGATGCTGAATTACCCAACCAACCTCGATTCAGCCAAGGCCCTTATGGCGGAGGCCGGCTTTGCAGACGGTGTTCCCGGCACTTTTGACGTCATTCTTCCGCCTTGGGGCAACCTGATCAAGCTGCTGGAAATTTACCAGGCCAACCTGAAAGAGATCGGCATCAACATCGAGATCAAACCGACAGAGTTCGGGCCCTACATGGAAGCGCTTGAATCGGGCAGCTACGATCTCGCCTGGATGTACCGAGTCACCGACTACGCCGACCCGGACGGCTTCTACTATCCCCTGATGCACTCCGACAATCTGGGCGCAGGCGGCAACTACGCCCGCTACGCCAACGCAGACGTGGATGCCAACATCGCCACCGCCCGCGCCACTATCGACGACGCCGAACGCGCCCGTCTCTACCAAGAGGTGGACGCCCAATTCGCCGAAGACCTGCCTTACATTCCGTTGACGCACAACATCTATGTGGACGTATCGACGCCTCGCGTGCAGAACTACGTACCGTCGCCGATGGATACCCATATGTTTCACCGTGTCTGGGTAACGGAGTAGGTCGCAGAGTAGCACCCGACGCCCAGGATCTGCTCCTTCATTCAGCGTGTCCTAGAAATGCATGTCACCTGTCCTGAAATATCTGACAGGTGACATGCATCTTGCAAAGGAGGCAGACATGACGACACAGATTTCGGGCGGCCGGCGAGGGGCGATCGCCGGCATTCCAGTCGCGTACCTCGCAGTCTGGGCAGCCATTTATGCGGTTGCCTCAATACTTCCCGCGATTCCCCTGGTCGGCGGGGGCACTTTTGGCGGTCAGGAGTTTATCCTGACCCTGGCAGGGATTCTGTTCGGCCCGATTGCCGGCGCGATCGCTGCTACGATTGGCGGACTGCTCGCAAGTTTCATCGGTCCTGCCACCGCATACTTCGGATTTGCCACCTTCTATCCCCATACCATCGGCGCGCTGGCAGCAGGACTGCTGATGGTGAATACGCGCAAGTCTCGCATCGCGACACTCGTAATCTATCTGATCGCCGTGATTGCCTGGCCGGTGCTGCCCATGTTCTCGGCCATAGGCTCCTATGTTTACGCGGAATTCGCCTACTGGCCAATGTATCTCACGGGTCTGGTAGGGCTCTGGTTTTCACCTTGGGCAGTCAGCAAAATTCGCGAATTGCAACCGGTTCCTACTTCAATCGGGGTGGCGATTATTTCATGGACTGCATACATGATCAACCACGTCTACCTGAGTCTGGGTTGGTCATACCTGTTTCCTGAAGGCCCCGATCAGTGGGTATTTGCTTTCTGGTCGGGGATCGTGCCCGCCCAGCGTATCCTGTTGACAGTCATCTCAATCGTAATTGGGGCCGCTGTGATTATCGGGTTACATCGTGCCGGCATAAGGTTTGCTGCCGTCTCAGGATCGATCCTGGCAGCGAACGAGGAAGAAGAATAGGATTCGGCAAACCTTTTTCCGCAGGCGCAGGATGGCTTGGCAAGGGCAGAGTCACAGGTTTCGCTACCCTCAGGCGAAATGCAAGTTCCCCCAAAGATCGCATCAGGAACGACCGAAGTCTGAAAAAGCGCAAGAGGCAGGGTCATTCGGCAGTGCTCTAGCACGTTGCGTGGGCAAGACCGAGCAGTCATCGTCAGGTCCACGCAATGTTGCCGAGCGGGCGCAGTACTCAGTGAGAGAGGTCAAGCGTGTCAGACCCATGCATGAGTCCGCTCACCATCACTTGTTACAGATCTCAATCATCCGCCTTTGGGCTGGGCTGCCGCCTCCGCACCATGTCCCGAAGAAACCTATGGTGAGTCCTGGACGATAGAGTAGGAGAGAGTGATGAGTTTGCCTTTCATTCTGACTGTCCCCCTGAATCCACGTGAGTGAGCCAGTTGTAGTTGTAGAAGACCTGACCTTCTCCTATTCAGGCACGAAAGAGCCCGCGCTGCGTGACATCAATCTGACCTTTGAGCAAGGTGAGATCGCACTGCTCATCGGCGCGACGGGGGCCGGCAAGAGCACGCTGTACATGTGCCTAAACGGCTTGATTCCGCATCTCGTCCCTGGGCGCGTGGGCGGAAGGGTAGACATCGACGGAACTGCCACGAGAGACCAGTCGATTTCTGAGTTGGCGCAAAAGGTTGGATTCGTCTTCCAGAGTCCGGATGTGCAGTTGTTTGCCCATACAGTGAGGGAGGAACTCGCCTTTGGGCCGGAAAACCTGGGCCTGGCAAAGTCGGAAATTCTTCGCCGGATACAACTCGCGGCCACGACGATTGGTATAGAGGAACTCCTGGAACGCGAACCTGCCTATCTCTCCGGAGGCCAGCAGCAGTCCGTAGCCATCGGCGCAATTTGGGCGATGCTTCCCGAAATCTTGATCCTGGATGAGCCTACCTCTAATCTAGATCCGCAGAGCAGCCGGCGTGTCCTCGAGTTGATCCGGGCCCTAAACTCTGAGCATGGGAAGACAATCTTGATCGCTGAACACAAGATCGATGCCGTGGCCCATTTGGCCGACTCCATCCTGGTAATGCACGAAGGCCAGATTGCGATGCAGGGAAAGCCTCGCCAGGTCTTTTCCCAGACCGAGGAGCTCCACCAGTTGGGACTGGTGGCGCCTACTGCGGCAGAAGTGGCTTTTGAGCTCAGCAAGTATGGCTATACATTCGATTCCTGGCCCTTGACCGCGGAAGAAGGTATCCAGGCATTTGGCGAGCTTCTTTGACTTGGAGGGCCAATTGGCAAGCGAAGCCATTATCGAAACTCGTGACCTCAGTTATTCGTATCCCGGAGGAATCTCTGCGCTGAGCAGTGTGAATTTGGAGATCCGGCAAGGGGAGTTCGTAGCGATCATCGGCTCGAACGGCTCGGGGAAGACTACGCTCGTCAAACATTTCAATGGCTTACTGAAACCATCACAAGGTCACGTTATGGTTGACGGCCTGGACACTCGCACCACGAGGGTATCGGAGCTGTCTCGCATCGTCGGCTTTGTCTTTCAAAATCCGGACCATCAGATATTTGCCTATTCCGTATGGGAAGAAGCGTCCTTTGGACTCAAGCTACACAAATTGGATGCAGAAACGGTCGAACAACAGACGACCGAAGCTCTCCAGGCAGTTTCACTGGATGAACTACGCGACCGTCACCCAAGGGCGCTCAGCAGAGGCCAGCGCCAGAGGTTGGCCACGGCCTCGATCCTCGCTTTGAGAACGCCCGTCCTGGTGCTTGATGAGCCCACGACCGGGCAGGACTTCCTCTCCAGGCGTCAGATCATGGCGTTGGCCGTGGAACTGCATGCCGACGGGCGAACCGTGCTTATGGTCACCCACGACATGGCCTTAGTAGCCGAATATGCGACAAGGGTTATTGTCATGAAGGATGGGGCTGCCGTATGTGACGCCTCCCCCAACGAGGTTTTCAAGCAGGACGAGGTTCTGAAGTCCACCGGTCTGGATTTACCTCCGGTGGCGAAAATCGCCCGCGGGTTGCGGGCTTACGGTTTTTCAGACACGCCCTTGACGCAAACAGAGCTTGTTGAGAATCTGCTAACAGCTATCAGAAGTTAGACGCAAGAGTCGACTGTATTGGCAGGAATCAGACATGCCGACAATTGACATTCAGTACTTCAAAGAAGATTCCTTTGTACATCGCTTGCACCCATTCACTAAAGTCCTCTTTGAAATAGCCGTCCTTGTGATTGCAGCGGCCTTCAACGAACCTCTGTTCCTTGCTGTTGTTATCCTGGCGATCATTGGCGTGGCCTCGCTGGCAAAGATCCCTGTCAGGAAGTTCCGGTACATGTGGGTGCTCGCATACATTGTGCTGTTCATGGTGATCACCCAGGGCGTCTGGTTCACCAGTTTTGGCGATTTTGGGGACATTGACGTGGAGTTCGAGTGGCGGACGCTCTTTCATCTGTGGCCCGCCTGGGCTCCGGGCGGGCCTCGGATTCCGGTCATCCTCGAGGGAGCGAACTACGGGTTCTCGTTGGGACTGCGAGTCGTCGCGATCTCGCTCGCCTTCCCTATTCTGGTACTGACGACTCACCCCAGCGACCTCACCAGATTTCTGTCACAGATACGCATAGGATCCTGGAGGATTCCTTACAACGTTATCTTCGTGTTTACAACAGCCTTTCGGTACATTCCCACCGTCAGCCGGGAGTTTGATCAGACCCTGGACGCACAACGGTCGCGCGGCGTTAACTTCGGCGGCTACAATCCCATTCGCCAGATAAGAGTGGTGATGACCCTGTTTGTACCGGTATTGACAAGCTCCCTGTTGAGTGCGCACGATTTGACACTTGCTCTGGAGACGCGGGCGTTCGGCGCTCCCACTGAACGGACATTCATTCATGAAGTCCACTGGCGAAGGGCGGACTGGGGGGTTTGCGCGTTGCTGATTATCATTGCTATTGGGTGCCTCATTCTGGCCAACAGCTACGGCCTTGGTGTGCTGCCCTATACTCCTCAGCGAAACATCTAGTTGCAAGTCAGGCAATTCCATTGACGAATGTCCGGTGGTCCGCCAGCGCAAGAAGTGCAAAGACTGAAATCCATCCTTCCATTTGGATGGGCCAGACAGTAGAATATGGTGTGGTTCCATTGATCCAGGGAAAACAGCAAATTCGAGAAGCATTACCAAGCCTTCATTTCAGCAGTTACATAGAACAGAACGCGTTCTCCTTTTTTCTGCAAACTATGGGAGTGCTGCCGCTCCGAAAGAGTTGGGCTTAAGCAGCTTCTTCAAGAGAGGGAATCTCACGATGAGCACAGAAACCAAAGTAGAGGATTCAAGCAGCCTGGAAGCGTATGTCCGCGAGGGAAAACGCCAGGCCTACGAGTTGGGCAACCGAGGGCCGATTCGATTCAACGACGACGGCACTCTCGACCAGGCGATCATCGATGCATTCTGGCGTTGCGGATTCTATGTGTTGGAGGGCGCTCTGGGCGCGGAGGAACTTAGCGACTTGCGGGCGGATATGGAAAACGCCCTGGAGCGGGCTCCCTTTACGAAGGACGCAACAGTCGACGCACAGGGCAGGCCGGCCATCGGCTCTGAGTTCGAGCGGCCATCATTCCGTTTCGCGAAGCCATTGAGCGACCCCTATGGGGGAACCAATGCCACAGGCGGCCGCTACGAAGCCAAGATGAGCGAGCCAACCCCGCCTGCCGACGCCCCTGAATTCGTAGTTTCCAGCATCGGCAGTCCGCTCCAGCTCATGGACTCTTGCCTGAGACTCTACGGTCACCCGCAGCTGCTGGCAATCGCTGAAAGCATCAACGGGCCAGACTTTACCCCTTTTACAGAGTCGGTCATCGTGAAACGCGCCGGGCTTGGACCTTCCGTCGCCTGGCACCACGACGGCACAACCCACTGGGACAGCCCCGACCTGGACGAGGGCACACATGGCTTCAACTTCATGGCGCAACTTTATGGGAGTACGGCCGAGAACGGTGTCTGGCTGCTTCCCGGTTCGCACAAACTGGGCAAATTGGACATCAAGTCCATGGTTGAGGAGAACGGCTCCGACCGTCTACCAGGCGCGGTGCCGATGGTCTGTGAGCCAGGCGACGTCTGTATGTCCAACAGGCAGGCCCTGCACGCCTCCTTCGCGAATACCTCGCCGGACAGGAGAATCACGATCAATTTCGGTTTTCACCGCCGCCGCTCCGTTCTCAATGTCCGCACGGTACACGCAGGACAGGAGGTCGTTTACGATGAAGAACGGGTACGCGAACGCTCAAGGGTGATCGCGCTTGCAATCGACGCCCGCCAGCAGCGTTTCCCGCACGAGAGCCGCTATGTCTACCAGCCACTGGCCGGCGAGGAAGAGGCCAACCGCTGGAGCGACGCGACGAGGGAGAGCTTACTCAAGAACTACAACTTGCAAGATCTTGGGCTCTGAAGTTGCATCAGCCGCACTCTGCGCAGCGCCGGTAATTCCTTACCTGTTGCCCGAGTGCGGGTAAAGAGAGCAGATAACCTTCACTGAGACCGCCGCTGCCCCAGCATGCTCGGTTACACAGTTCGACGCATCCTACAATTCATCCCCATTCTCATCGGGCTGGTCACCGTATTGTTCGCGCTGTTGAACATCCTGCCCGGGGATCCCGCCCGCATGATGGCCGGTCCTTTCGCCAACCCCGACGTCGTTGAAACGATTCGGGAGGAGATGGGATTCGACCGCCCGCTCTGGGTCCAGTACGTGGACAATCTGTGGAACCTGGCGCGAGGCGAGTTCGGACGCTCCTACCAGTCCCGCCGCCCCATACTGAAGGATCTCCTGGAAGTTTTCCCCAAAACCGTGCAGCTGGCCATTGCCGCCGAAGTTACGAGCGCGCTCATCGGTGTCTGGCTAGGAATCGTCGCGGCCACGCGCCGCAACGGCTGGGCAGACCGTCTGATCATGACGATAGCGGCATTGAATCTTTCCTTTCCGCTTTTCTGGCTGGCCCTCATGCTGCAGATCGTTTTCGCAGTTTTTCTGCGGCTGCTACCACCCTCCGGCTATGGGGCAGGATTCGACCAGTTTGTCATATTGCCGGCGGTCACCTTGGCGTTGCCGTCGCTAGGCCTTTTGGCCAGAATCACCCGCGCCGCCCTGCTTGAGGTCCTGGGTGAGGACTACATACGCACCGCGCGCGCCAAGGGGCTAAAGGGTGTGCTGGTCGTCAGACGGCATGTTCTTCCGAATGCGTTGATTCCAATCGTCACGACCATCGGCACAGATTTTGTCAGGTTGCTTGGGGGTATCCCGATAATCGAAGTGATCTTCGCCTGGCCCGGCATAGGCAAGTACGCCTATGACGCGCTGGTCTTTCGCGATCTCCCAGCCTTGCAGGCCTCAGTAATCGTACTGGCTGTCTCCGTATCCCTGGTCAACCTGGCAGTGGACCTCCTGTATGCGTTTATCAATCCGCGAATCCGCTACGTTTGACTGGCGGCGCTTTCTGCAAGCCCGCCTGCCGCTGGTCGGCGTGGGCGTGATCCTGGTCTTCGTACTGCTAGCAGCGTTCGCGCCCTTTATCGTCAGCGACCCCACCGAAATCGAAATGCGCCGGGAGCAGGACGGCGAGACGATCAGGCCGCCGTTTGCCCCAAATTCCCAGAACCTGTTTGGCACCGACCAGCTGGGGAGGGACATCTTTGCCCGGGTAGTATTCGGTCTGCGCACGTCGTTGATAGTCGGCATCCTCGTACGAGGCCTGTCGATGGTGGCAGGCACCATGCTCGGCCTGATTTCGGGTTATTTCCCAAAGAGCGTTGATGACATCATCATGCGCATCACCGACATCATGCTCGCCTTCCCCGTCATTCTGCTGGCGATGACGGTGACGGCGGTGCTCGGGCCCGGTCTGTTGACGGTCTGCCTGGCGCTGGCGCTGGTGGCCTGGCCTGACGTGGCCCGGCTGGTGAGGGGACAAGTTCTGGCGATCAGAGACCAGACTTACGTGGAGGCGGCGCGCAGCATTGGCGCAGGCAACTGGCGTATTCTGCTTCGACACGTACTTCCCAATTGCCTGGGGCCGATAATCGTCGCCTTCTCGATGGGCATCCCCGGCGCCATCATGTATGAAGCAGGGCTGAGCTTCTTTGGCTTCGGCATTCAGCCGCCGACCCCGAGCCTGGGCTCAATCATAAGCGACGGCCGCGGCTACATCACTGTCGCCCCCTGGTATCCTGGCTTTCCCGGACTCGTCCTGACCCTGCTTGTGCTGAGCGTCAACCTGGTGGGCGACGGCCTGATCGACGTGATGAACCCACGCGCTGCCAAGGGGGCCCGCAACGGCCAATCAGCCACCTGATTTGTATGCGCTCGCTCTGGTCTGCTACACTCCAGAGACCCAATACCGCTTTCGCAGGGCTCGCTTTTTGCGAGCGTGTTCCGCCTCTCGAAACGAGCCCGACAGGAGATTCCACGATGGCAGCCGATGGGCAATCCGTTACCGTCGAAAAGGTCGAGCCCTCCTTCAATCCCGTGCAGGACGAAGATCTCGACCAGTACGGCGAAGAGCTGTCAGGGCTGACAATAGTCGACGTTGACGTGCACGTTGACGACACGTTGATGTTCATGCTCGACTACATGGACGGCCACTTCCGCAAGCGAATGGAGACAGTGCTCCAGGCCGACTTCAAAGGTGAGCCCGGCAACTCGCTACGTAACATGATCGCCCACATCGCCTGGCTCGGCTCCTCCTATGACAAGCCGCCGCGCGCCAAGCTGGCCACCAAGGAAGACCTTCTCGCGAGGATGGAGAAGGGAATCATTGACTACAGCATTCTCTTCCCTAGCGAGCTTCTGCCAATCGGCTATCTGCCGGAACCGGAATGGGCGGCCGCCCTCGCCACAGCCTACAACCAGTACATGGTCGACGCCTACAATGGCTTGGGCGGCGTCAAGATTGCCATCGTGGTCGCGCCCCAGCATCCGGCGCGAGCTGCACAGGAGATCGACCGCCATGCAAGTCACCCGGACGTCGTAAGCGTCTGCATCCCTGACGTCGGAGTCAACCCGCCAATCGGCGACGAGAAGTACTGGCCGATATTCGAAGCGGCGGCCAGGCACGACCTTTCCATCAGCTTCCACGGCATAGAAGCCCTCATCCACGACAACTATCCCCTGCGAGTAGCCCACTTTCATACGCTGATGCAGGTCAACAGCATGGGCTTTCCATTCACGTCGATGCTGCAGATTATGTCGGTGGTATGTGCCGGCATCCCTGTCCGATTCCCCAACCTGAAGTTCGCAATCCTGGAGGCAGGGCTGACGTGGATGCCATTCATCATGTACCGGCTTGACGCTGCATACTTGCGTTACCGCACTGAGTTACCGGCGCTGGAGAAGAAGCCCAGCGACTATATCCGGGACTGGTACATCGGCACACACGAACTGGAGGCGCTACCCCGCCGGGGCGATCTGGCCAAGCTGATCGATCTGTACCAGGGCCAGGACACGACGATGTGGGCCTCAGACTGGCCGCACCTGGAACGGGACCTGATCGCGGGCTTTATGCGCTATGAGATGGACGATACACTTCGCCGCAAGATCCTGGGCGAGAACGCGCTCCAGTTCTTCGGGCTGACGCCGCGAAAATGACTCCCGAAAAGCAGTCCTCTAGTCGCACCCGTACTCAACGTAAGATCTCGGTTGCGCCTCTCAGCGACTTCCCTCCCGGCACGCGCATGGAGGTCAAGGTCGGACGAGTGCTGATCGCTGTCTTCAACGTAGACGGAGAGTTTTTCGCACTCTTTGGCCGCTGTCCACACCAGTCAGCCCCATTGAGCAGGGGACGACTGCAGGGCACAGTAGTCTGCAATGCGGATACGTGCTGGGAAACGCAATGGGCCCACGAAGGCGAGGTTCTTGTCTGCCCGGGGCATGGGATGGAGTACAACATTCGCAGCGGCAAGGCCTTTGGCTACGACCTCAAACTGCGTACCTACGAAGTCGTGGTGGAAGACGGCCAGGTAATCGTTGTCATGTAGGGACAGGCTCTCGTTCCAAATCAGGATGTTCTCCGTCGCCCTCCGTGGACATAGGGATGTCCTCAGTGCATCTACCAGGAAAGCCCAAGTCCTAAACTCTCGGTCCTCACAACAGTCAAACGTCAGCGAACCCAATTCATTCGGCAAGAGGCAGAAATGGAAAGAGATGAGATAGTCGCGCGGCCAATACGGAAGGCAGAGTTCGGCGAACCGATACCCGTTACCATCGAAGACATGCTGAATGAGATCAGCAACCAGGGTCCGGCCATCCCGGCGGTCATCAGTTCGGTCCAGCCGCAGCTTGAAGCCCTAGATCCCTCCCTCCTGGCGGAGAGCTCCCACTTCTACATCACAGGCTGCGGCGACTCCTACTTTGCCGGTCTGGCCGCCCGCTTTGCCTTTGCCCGCTATGCCGGCGTTCCCACCGAAGCGCTGGAAGCACTCGAGTTCGGGCGCTATGCGGCAGGGTTCGTTCCGCCCGGCTCCACCGTCTTCGGAATCTCGAACTCCGGGAAGGCCGCCCGCTCCGTCGAAGCGCTTGTCAACGCCCGCCTGGGCAGGGCCCACACTGTCGCGATTACGGGCAATTCGGAAGGCTGGCTGGCCCAGGAGGCAGAAACCATCCTGGATCAGAGCGTCCGGCTAGACGGGGAGCTGATCGGAATGCCGAGCAACCTGGCTACTGACGAAGAGGAGGACAAACCACGCCGCGGCTCGTTCGGTCTGGTCAACTACCTGGCCAGCCTGACCACGCTCTATCTGATCGCATTCCAGACCGGAGTCGTGCGCGGCCGCATCACAGAGGGTGAGGCCGATGCCTTACGGGAAGAGCTGCGGTCCACTGCAGAGCTGATCGCCGAGACCGTGCGCATCTGCACGCCGGCCGCCGAAGCCTATGCCGAGCAGGTGAAGGAGATCGAGAGCTATACTTTTCTCGGCTCCGGCCCCAGCCTTGCCACCAGCCTGTTTTACGCGGCCAAGACGTATGAACTGCCGCGCGTTTACGGCGTCTCCCAGGAGTTGGAAGAGTGGGCGCACGAGCAGTTTTTCCTCACAGGAACCGGCACACAGGTCCTGTTCATTGCGCCGCAAGGCCGCAGCGTCAGCCGGATCAGAGAGTTGCTGCACACAACGCAGACCATGGGTGGGTGCGGCGTCGTCGTCACCGATGAAAGCAACCCGGAACTTTCCGAGGCTGCGGACGTGACTTTGCCGGTCGCTGGGTCCGTGTCAGAGGAGCTGTCGCCGCTCGTCTACTGCGTCCCGGGCCAGCTCTTCGCAACTTGTCTGGCCCGATCGCGCGGCCGGTTGGCCTTTGAATTTGACTCTCCGCTCCAGTATGAAATGAACATGCGCACGATCCAGGAGAGCCAGTTGATCGAGTTTCACCCTCCTCGAAAATGAGTTCCCCCGAATGGGGCACGGCAGGTAGGGACGGAACTGCCCGTCAGCACGACCTGATCGTAGTTGGCGTCACTTGCACCGAGGAGATTATCGGCGTAGATTCGCTGCCGGCGCTCGACAGCCATCGTGAAATCGAAATTCGCGGCCGCTGGCAAAGCGTAGGCGGGAACGGTCTCAACGTCGCCGTGCATGCCGCCCGCCTCGGCGCCGACGTTGCCCTCATCTCCAAGATTCCAATAGACATCTGGCCGGAAGTTTCCGGTGTACTCAAGCGTTCAGGCGTGGACGGCTCCCTCCTTGTGCCCGAGTACGTCAGCCCGGCCCCCTACGTTCTGCTTGTCGCAGACGACCAAGGAGAATACGGTGTCTTCGTCTCGGACCGCGCCGGACTTGCGTTCAACCCTGCAGACGTCGCCCATGTCACAGGAATGGCCGCCCGCCATGTGCATTTCGACGGCTTCTCCCTGGGCGCGCTGAACCTCGAATCCCAAATCCAGTCGGCCCAATTCTTGCTCGAACTGGCCAGTAGTTCAGGCGCGGCCCTGTCGATCGACTTGAATCGAGCGATCTGCGACAACCAGCCGGAGCGGGTCAGAGAGATAGTCCCGCAGGCCGACATTCTGTTTGCCAATGGATATGAGGCACTGGCAGTGACGGGGGCTGCGTCCGTCGAGGAGGCTGCGCGCACGCTTATCTCTTGGGACTTGCCGATGGTGGTCGTGAAGAATGGCAGTGAAGGTCTGATCTGCGCGACTCGGCGGAGGCTGGACTGCCTTTCTGCAATTGAAGTGCCCGTCGTAGATTCCATCGGCGCAGGCGACGGCGTGGTTGCGGGTACACTTTGGGGCTTGCTGCGGGGCCTCGACCTGCATGAGGCTGCCAGAATCGGCGCGGCAGTGGCCGCGCTCGTTTGCACAGGTCATGGTTCGCAGGGCGCCGAATTTGAGAAGGCGGATGTTGACCGCCTATGTGAGGAAGTCTGAGAATGGAAACGCCACCCGACGACAACCGGCAGCTCTCCTCCTTCCCCCAACCAGTCCGCCAACTGATGGAAGTCATCGATAGTTCGGGCCCTTTGGGCACGAGCGCAGTTATCGGGATGTATGGCCGGGCCCTGGAGATGCTCGCGGTTGAAAGCACGGCCAGGTCGGGGGGTGACCTGGCTGGTCAAGCCCTGAATCTGATCAGTTACTTTTTGAAGACGCGCGGGCGTTTCACCGTTGCGGTGGTCAACAGTTTTGCCGCTTTGCGCAGTCAGCTAGACGAAATGCGGACAAGCGACCGCAGTGTAGAGGAGGTGTCCCTGGCGCTCAGGGACTTTCGCCGCCGCCTTGCGTCTGACCGGCAAGGCAGAATGGACGCTATTGCCGCCGCAGGGGCGAATCAACTGTCAGGGGCCGACAGCTTGCTTCTGTATGACTACAGCAGCACAGTGTTCAAGGTAGTAGCCGCCCTGGCAAAGGAGAACGGGAATCTGCAGTTGGTCGTGCCGGAGAGCAGGACGTGCGACGGGGGTCTGCCGATCCTTCGTCATGGGAAAGAGCTGACGTGCAGGCAATGGCTAGTTCCCGATGCAGCGCTGGCATTCGCCATGCCCAAGTGCGATGCCGTATTGGTCGGCGTGGAAACATTCTTCAGAGACGGTTCCTTCACAAATACGGTCGGCTCGCTGACTACCGCAGTTGTCGCCAAACATTTTGCGGTCCCATTTTTCGCCGTGACCGACCTCAGCAAAGCGGACCATGGGCAAAGACGGGACGCCCAGCCAGAGCGGACCTTCTGCGAACCACTGGCCGGGCATTCAGAACTTTTGGACGGGGATCGAATCGGGACGACCTATCCCCCGCTTGAAAAGACGCCGGGGAAGCTGGTGACAGCCTATATCACTGAGAAAGGGGTATTGAGACCTGAACGGGTGTGGTCGACGGCCTTAACTGAAGTCGAAGGCGAGTAGGCGTCACATCCGGAGCCGTCGACTAACACCTCAATGCCATTCCCCAGTACCCGCTCCGCCTCTGCGCCTCTAGCCCATCTCTTCCACCGGCTGTACGGGCACTTTTTCGACAGGAATGAGCTCGTACTTTTCCCAGTGATACTGGAACTCTTTCGACTTCCAATCTTTGTAGATCTCTTCCCACGAGAGCCGGCCCTGATGGGGGGTCAGGACTAAGTCCATGACGGGGTCCGATGCCCTCTGGTAGCGATAGTCTACCGACAGCCGGATTCGATCCCCCGACAGGTTGGGCAGACCTTTGTGCACGGTGTGGCTGTGGAAGAAGAGTATGTCCCCGTTCTCAAAAGGACTCGAGACCCACTCGCCGCCGATCTTCTCAAAATGCGCCCTCAGTCCCCCCGCGCCGAGGGACCGCGAAACCGGCAGGATCCCATGTTTGTGCGACCCGGACAGCACGCTCAGGCCACCCATGGAGTGCGGACAGTCGCCCAGGGGTAGCCAGGCAGTCCAAACGTCCGGCGTCCCCTGAATGTGCACGAAGTCCTGGTGGGCCGGGGTCGTCTGCTCCAGGTTCGTGGGGAAGATGAATCGGGCAATGTTGCTGGGCTGCAGGAGTACGTCGCTTCCGAGAAGATGGCTGATGACGCTCAAGAGCGCCCGGTCGTGGGCGAGGGTGTGGAAGGACTCCAAACCCTGGACCATATCGTACACCGGGGAAAACTCGGGCTCACCGGACACATGGGGCGGGTGGCTTGTTTCTGTCCCGTAGGGGTCGTGACCGGCATCGATCCAACCAACCTCGCGCAAGACGGTAATTATGTCTCTCCGGGCCTGAAGGATGGCCTCCTTGTCTACGAAGTTTCGTAGAAACAGATAGCCGTCGCGGTCGGCCTGTTGGCGCAGGGCTTTTCCGTCGTCCTTAATGTCGCTGGAGTCAACAAATGGATTCACTGTTCTGTTCTTCCTTTGGCTGAATATACGCGATGGAGATTCAGTGCGACAGACTGGGAGTGGCGAGAGATTGCTAGACGTGCGTATAGGGATCGGAAGCGTCACGCAGGCCGTCGCCGACAAAATTGAATGCGAGAATGCTGACCACGACGAACACGGTCGGCAACAGCAGCCAGGGTGAAAGCGCAAGAACACGAATCGCCTGGGCGTCCTTGAGCAGTACGCCCCAGCTTATGGCCGGAGGCTGCAGGCCCAGTCCGATGAAACTGAGGGCAGTCTCGCCCAAGATCATCTGGGGGATGGCCAGTGTCAGGCGCGCGATTATGTAGCTCATAAAGGAGGGCAGCAGGTAGCGAAATATGATCCGCAGGTTGCTCGCCCCATCCAGCTCCGCCGCGCCGACGAAGTCTTCCTCTCTCAGGGCAAAAAAGCGCCCGCGAACAACACGCGCGATACTGGTCCAGCCGACAATGGACAAAATGAGGACGATTGCAAAATAGGTCCTCACCACGGGCCAGTCCGAGGGCAGCGCAATACTCAGAGCCATCCACAGCGGCAGCGTCGGCAGCGCGCGCAGTGATTCAATGACTCGCTGGATCACCATATCCACCGTGCCGCCCAGGTAGCCGGACAGTCCGCCAATCAAGATGCCCAGGAAAAAACTCATGGCGACGCCCACCAGACCAATGGTGAGCGAGATGCGGGCGCCATATACGATTCGGGTAAAGAGATCGCGCCCCACCGTATCCTGTCCCAGCAGCGAAAGGCGGGCCTCCGGATCCTGCAGACCGAACAGATGAATCTCGCTTTCGAAGAGACCCCACAGTTTGTACGGGTCGCCGCGCACAAAAAGCCCCAGCGGCTGCATTACCGTTTCATCTTCCACGAAGATCGCGGCGTAAGTTTCCGGGTCCAGGCTTTTCTCAAATGGGTGTACAAAGGGACGGAGATGGAAGTTCCCTTCAGGGTCGATGAAGCGAACCGTGTGCGGGGGCGCCAGGGTCAGTTCTTCTCTGAAGATATACGGGTCGTAGGGGGCCACGAACTCTGCGAAAACGGCGACAAAGTAGAATAGTCCCAGTACAACCAGCGAAATGACCGCCAGCTTGTGCTGAAAAAAGCGCCAGCGGATCAGCTGCCACTGTGAAGCGACCAGAATTCGCTGGTCCGTCTGGTCTCCTGCGGCGATTCCGTCAATCGGCGCCGCGCCCGCTGCTTGCGTCATGCGCTTCCACCTTCCTCGCGCAGAATTGGGCCTGCGATACCTGTCAGCTCCAGACTATCTGCGAAATGGCAGGCAGCTTGGTGCGATTGAGTCTCACTTCCGCCGACATCGATCAGCTCCGGCGTTTCCTGCCTGCAGCGGTCCTCTGCATAGCGGCAGCGGGGATGGAAAGCGCAACCGCCCGGCAGGTTCCCGGGATCGGCCACTTCGCCAGAGAGCACGATTCGCTCCCGGTGCTTTGTGTCGGGATCGGGATTCGGCGCCGCGGAAATCAACGCCTCGGTGTAGGGGTGCCTGGGATTCGTGTACAAGGCCTCGGTTTCGCCGATCTCCACTATCTTGCCCGCGTACATGACGGCCACCCGATCGGCTTCATACTTTACGACAGCCAGATTGTGGGCAACGAAGAGATAAGTGAGGCCGAGCTGGTTCTGAAGCTCCTTGAGCAAGTTCAGAATCTGGGCCTGAACTGAGACGTCCAGGGCCGACACTGCCTCATCTGCGATCACAACCTTGGGCGAAAGGGAGAGGGCGCGTGCGATGGCGATACGCTGACGCTGACCACCGCTAAATGCGTGGGGATACCTGTTCATCGTTGAAGGATCGAGGCGCACGAGACGCAGCAGTTCCGCTACCCGCTCCTGCAGATCGTCCTGATCTTTGACTATGCGATGAATGACAAGCGGCTCGCCGATAATCTGGAGCAGTGTCATGCGCGGATTCAAGGATGAATACGGGTCCTGGTAGATCATGCGGATGTTTCGACGAGCTTCCTTGAGCTCCCCTTTCTCCATCTGCGTGAGATCCATCGGGTCCGCGTCTCCGATCCGGAAGAGAACACGGCCCGCAGTAGGTCGTTGGGCCTGGATGATGCAGTGGCTGGTTGTCGTCTTGCCACAACCGCTCTCCCCGACCAAGGCCAGCGTTTCGCCCTCGTTCAGGTCGAAGTTCACATTATCGACTGCCTTCACCACGCCAACCTGACGGCGCAGGAAGCCTGTCTCTATTGGGAAATGTTTTACGAGGTTGCGAACCGAGATGATGGTGCGCTCGTTCATGTTTTCTGCGCGGGTGGTTGTCGTCATTCGAGCCGGTCCCTGCCGCCGTACAGGAAGCAGCTCACCTCGTGACCCTTTGCGACTTCGGTAAGGGGGGGATCGTGTTTTTCACAGACGCCGGCGATAAAGTCAGGGCAGCGGGTATGAAACTTGCAGCCGGTTGGCAACGCGTAGGGGTTGGGCACGACTCCCTCAATCGGTTCGATTTCCACTCTGCCCGGCTCCATTTTTGGGATCGAAGCCAGCAGGCCGCGCGTGTAGGGATGCTGTGGCCGATGAAAGACATCCTCAACCGTTCCGTGCTCCACCTCCTTGCCCAGGTACATGATCATGACCCGGTCGGTCAGCTCGGCGATTACACCCAGATCGTGGGTAATCATAATGATCGCCATGCCCAGATCGGCCTGAATATCCCGAAGCAGCTCAAGCATCTGGGCCTGAATCGTCACGTCTACGGCCGTTGTCGGCTCATCCGCGATCAGCAGTTTAGGTCGGCAAGAGAGTGAAAGCGCGACCATTGCCCGCTGTCGCATGCCGCCGCTCAGATTAAAGGTATACTCGTCTATGTTGCGCGCCGGATTTGGCATGCCGACCCGTCGCAGCATTTCGACGGCCTGGTCGTGCGCCTCCTCCTTGCTAACTTCCTGGTGGATGCGGATCGTCTCGATGATCTGGTCACCGACGGTGTGCACGGGGCTAAATGCAGTCATCGGCTCCTGGAAGATCATGGCTATGTCTTTGCCCCGAATGTCCCTGAGTACACGGCCATCGGCATCTTCGGTTGCCAGATCGATCGTCTGGTCTTCGTTTTGGAAGAGGATTTCGCCTCCCACGATCTTGCCGTTCCTGGGAAGGATACGGAGGATCGACTGGCTGGTCACGCTCTTTCCGCAACCGCTCTCCCCGGCGATTCCGAGAATCTCGCCAGGTTTGACATCGAAACTGACGCCGTCGACTGCCTTGACAACCCCTTCGCGCGAGAAGAAATGGGTCTGCAGATTGCGCACCGACAGCAGCGCGCCGTTCAAACCGCCGGCAGGGGGCGCCAGTTCATCAGTTGCGGTTCCCCCACGTTGAAGCTCGCTCATACCGCCCCCCGGATGCGCGGATCAACGATAGCCAGAAGAATATCGGATAGAAGAGTGCCAACGAGCGTAAGGATTCCCAGAATCATGATAATACTCGTCGCCAGGAACATGTCCTGTTGCAAAAGCGAGTCCAGCAGAACCGGCGCAATCGTAGGGAGCCCCAATACCAGCGAAACCAGGACCTCACCTTCAACCAGGACCGGCAAGAGCCAGCCAACAGTGCTGATCACAGGATTGATCGCTATGCGCAGGGGGTACTTGTAGAGCAGTTTCGTCGGCTTGACGCCTCGTGCGCGTGCGACCGTGACATATTGCTTGGGTAACTCGTCCAGCAGATTGGCGCGCATCGTCCTGATCAACTCTGCAGTTCCCGCAGTACCGACGATCAGAGCCGGCAACCAAATGTGGCCAACCAGGTCCAGGAACTTGGCTATGCCAAAGGGCGCGTTCTGCATTTCCGGCGAGTAGAGACCAATCGCGACGTTGCCGGTCCACTTGAACAGTAGCCAGAGCCCTACCAGGGCGAGCAGAAAATTGGGGGTAGCCACGCCCAAAAATCCGACAACGGTAAACGAATAGTCTGCAAGCGAGTATTGTTTTGTAGCGGAAAGAATGCCAATGGGGATGCCGATCGCGAAGACCAGGATCAATGAGAGCAGCGAGATGGTAAAGCTGGACGGCAGCCGCTGGGCAATAATGTCCACAACCGGTTCGCGGTAGATCATCGAGTAACCGAGATCGCCCTCAACAAAGCTTGAGACCCACTTGAAGTACTGTACATAGATCGGTTCACCAAGACCGTAGCGCGCCCGCAGTGAGTCGATCAACTCCGGTTCAATGATATCGCCCTGTGCCTCCAGCCCGGCGATGTAGGAACTTACGAAGTCGCCGGGCGGCGCCTGGATAATTATGAATCCAATGACACTGATCAGGATCGTCACAGGAATCATGACGATCAGTCTTCTCAAGATGTATAACAGCATTTGTCCTGACTCAGAGTCGGGAGGCCACAAGGTGGCCTCCCATTGTTTCAGAAGGACTGCTGGAGCTGGTTACTCAGAGCGGTAGGCCCAGGTTTCGGGAGCGGCGTAGTACCACTCAGGGGCTACCGGGTTGGGGATGTTGTACATGCGGTCCGAGAAGACCGCGTACCAGACCGCTTCCAGGTCACCCGGCTGCTTGATCGAGCCAATGACCCACAGGTTGTCCTGGTGGATCTTATACATCTCAGATTCCAGGTCGAAGCGTACCTGGGCATTCGGCTCGGCGATGAACTCCTCGAAGATCTCGTAGAGCCGCTTGACGTCGTCCGGGGGCTCCTCGCCCTCAGCGCCGCCTGACATGACATACTGGGCCCACGGCGGGTTCACCAGCCAGCTATTGCTGATAGGCATCGGCTCGCCGCGCATGGCACCGATGATCGGGGCCTGGCCAGCCCAGTTGACGGGGCGGACCTGGAGCTCGTAGTCTCCGGCCAGCCGCCGCTCAGTATGCAGTCGGCCATCCAGAGGAACGATAGTTGTCTTCAGGCCAATGTCTTCCCAGCCCTGTGCGATCAACTCGGCGATGGGGACCTGCTGAACCCAGCCCGTGTGTACCTGGGCGGAAAGCTCAAAGGGCCGGCCATCGGGCAGCAGACGCTGGCTCTGGTCATCATTCCAGGTCAAGCCCAGGCTGTCGAGGATCTCATTTGCTCGATCGGGATCGTGTTCGGTGTGCAGCTTGAAGCCCGGGTCGGCGCCGTTATAGACCGATGCATCGGGCGGCGCAACCTGCGAAGGCTTGTAGAGCCCATTGAATACGACCTCGTTGATCCTGTCGCGATCGTAACCGATCGACAGCGCAACGCGGAACTCCTTGTTGCGGAACAGCTCTCGCAAGACGTCGTCGTCAATCGACATGTTGAACGTTACCACGCCCAGCACGTCCGACCAGCCGAACTGAGGCAGCACTCTGTAACCACCGCTCTCTTCGTTCTGCTTGAGGACCGGATAGTTGGTCAGGTAACCGAGCGTATACGGGTTCATGTAGTCGGTCTGGCCGGCGATAACGTCCAGCAGAATCGCTTCGCGGTCACCGAGGTTGGGTCTGTTGATGCGGTCAACATAGGGCAACTGGTTGCCGGCGGTGTCGATCTTCCAGTAGTAAGGGTTCCTTTCCAACTCCTGAACCGGAACACTGGCGCCGCGCGTAACGGCCTTCCAGGCGAAGATCGTCGGTTCGTCAGGATTGCCGTACCAGTCGTGCTCGGCCTGGAACAGCTCAACCCAGTTCGAGAAACCTCTCTCCTCGGCCAGGGCGTCAACCTTGGCGGCATCGGTGTAGTCGGGATGGAACTGCTTCAGATAGTGGGCAGGCGCATAGGGCATGGGGCGCCAGCGGTTGAGGCGCTCAAGCAGGACACCGTAAGGCGCCTTGAATTCCATCACGATAGTATTTTCGTCGACCTTGGTGACCGTACCCATCTCGCCGCCAACCTTCATGTTGTTGACGCCGTTGGGGTTCAGCTCTTCGTTGGCCGCAATCGCCTCGTACCAGAATACGAAGTCGTCGGCGCCAAAGGGATGGCCGTCAGACCACTTGATGCCCGGGCGGATCGTGAAGGTCGTCGAGAGACCGTCGGCGCTCGTCTCGGCGTTCATGAAGACGTTGGGCAGGACGCCCTGCATGTTTGAGCCGTAGACGTGCGGGAACTCGCGCAGCAGGTCCTCGAGGAAGTCGAAGTTGCCCTCGTGCGTATTCCGCATGGTGCCGCCGTACTCGCCGATCTGGTCGGCCGGCTGCATGACCAGCGGCTCATCCGGCAACCGCTCTTCAACCGGGGGCAGTGTGCCATCCGCGACTGCGGCATCCAGCATCGGAGACTGCTGGAATGTCGAGATTTCGTTACCTGTGGCCGCTTCATAGTCGGCGATGGTGTTGTACTGCACGACCTGCCCGGTGAAGTCGCCCATCATCATGTCATCATCGGCCATCTCCTCATCTTCCGACGAGGCTTCTTCTTCCATTGCCGGTTCTTCGGCCATCTCGGCTTCCTGCGGCGCACCACCGCCACAGCCGGCCAGAACCAGGCCAAGGATAAGGAATAAACTCGCGATCAATCTGGTTCGCTTCACTGATTTCCCTCCTTCAGGGTTGTGGAAAAGAAACAAATAGAAGTGACAAAGGCGGACGTAGAGCGCACGGAGCGATCAGCCGCCTGCCAATTTCAGATGCAAGACGGCAATCTGAATTGGACCAATTTCCGGGGGAAGTGCGCCTAGTTTCGTTCAGAGGGGACTGATTGTCAAATCTGTCTTCCCACTGTGCTTTACCTTGACATCTGACTGCTCCCGTCAGTCTCCAGACAAGAATTGAATCCCCTGGTCTCCAGTCAGAAGAGGACGCAGAGAATGGCTCTCGGCTCGAAAAGGCCTTGGCCATCTTTCGACTCCGAAGGGACGGCGATTCGCATCAGTGAACTGGGTGCGAGAGCAACGGCGAAGTGGAATTGCTCTTCTTCGTCCCCGAAAATCAAAGGGGGAAGAAAAGCGGCAGTAGGTCGGGTGGGATTCGAACCCACACGGGTATCACCCCGGCGGATTTTAAGTCCGCTGCGTCTGCCATTCCGCCACCGACCCGCAGGGTCAATTCTAGGGAATCCAACCTGCGGTGTCAACTAATCGGGCGGAGGGGATGCATCGAGGAGTGAGG
>VXRG01000146.1 GCA_009838625.1 Caldilineaceae bacterium SB0664_bin_27 | reverse complement strand
CGACGGCCTTGAGGACGTCGAGGTCGGGGTTCACGTCAAGGTGTTGGGCGGCCGCGTCCTCGATTTCTGCGGTGCGGACGCGCTTCATTTCCTCTTCGATGCGGCTGCAAGCATCAAGTGTCGCTTTGGCGCCGCGGCACATGGCGTCGTAGCGTGCGGGGGAGAGCGTTCCGTCCATCACCATTTTCATGCCCTCGACGAGGAGGTCAAGGATGACAGTGTAATGTTCGGGCATCTTCTTTTCGATGCGTACGACGGTGGCTGAGTTCTTGCCGCCGCGGGCGCGCCACTCATGGACCTGTTCGGGGGTGGGTCCGTGGGCGATGCAGTAGCCGCCGTACTGGTCAAGGGCGTGCCCCTTACAGGGGCTGCCGTCTTTTTTGAGTGCTTTACAGAGCATTTTGGACATTGTTAATGGCACCTCAAATGCGTGTAGTTTTCGCCGTACCGTTGCAGGGCCGGCGATGGAGAATAGGCTGACGGTGCATCGAAAATAGCGCACCGCGAAGCGAACATGGTAACACAGTGGTTCGGAATTTCTTAATCAGGATTTGCTGGATTTTTGTGCAGGTTTTGTAGAGCTTTTGAACAGCTTTTGTAAAGGTTTGGAGGGATGTCGGGATGGCGTAACGGCGAGGAGAGAGGCGAGAGAAGTGAGGAGGGAGTGGAGACGAGGGAGGAGTGGATTCGGGAATAAGGGTAGGCACAGAGGCGAGGCGTGAGAACTGCTTTTTCCACTGCCGGGAATTGGGTCGGGGCTGGTCGTGGTCCTGTCGTTACTTGAGGTGGACGAAGTTCGCCTCAATTCGGGATGCATTCAAGTGAAACCGGGTATTGACAAATCGGAACGTGTGTGCTATATTGAATCTATAGAGTGGAATCCAGCTGACCAGGCAGGGTATCAGAGAGGAGAAGTCATGGCGAAGGACATCAAAAGGATGACGCGGATCGAATTAGAATCTGAACTGGTTGCCGAGCGGGCCGCGACGCGGCGGAGCAACACAATCATCCTGATGATGGCAGTGCTGGCTGCGCTGGGGTTCATGCTGATGGCCGGTACAGTCGCACCGATCACCGGCTGAGGCGGTCTCGCGCATTCGCAGCACCAACGCGGACATTCCTCCCACTCTTCCGGCCCCCCGGGTCTTTTGCAGCGCGGCGCCATGGGCCGGCCGCTTCGCAGTCGGACCGGACTCTCCTCACTGGTTATCGTTTACTGTCATTTGGCGCCCGATATGGCAAGGACAGCCTCCCAGTTGGTCCCCTAGTTTTTTCAGGCCATATTCCCCCTTCTCAATCGAAAGTACTGGGCCGAGACTCCTCAAAGCCGGTCCACTTTAGCGCCAGATGGCGCCCCGGTACGCAGCCTCTTGGACTTCTTTCAAAGGCTTTCTCTTCATGGATTCGAAAAGTCCTGGAGTGGTCGTCGCCAGCTCAAGGGGGAAGTTGCCGTGCTGCTTTCGGATGCGGCCGCGGCAACCGTCAGTGTAGGCTGAGCAGCCAGGATGCGTACCCAGTCGCATCAAGACTGACCGCGAGACCGGTTACAACTGGGCCGTCGGTCCGACGATAGGCCTTGTAACAGCTCTGCCAGCCGATAGACAGAATGCGGGTATTCTGTTGAAATTGTAACAGTTTTGCTCGGGGACTGATTGTATGTAAGTATTCTGTTGTCACTATAACTGTTTTGCTCGATGGCTAAAGGAATGTAAGCATTTTGATGGAGTTGAAACTGTTTTGCTCGAAGACCAGCCAGAATTAGGCAATCTGTAGGCGTTGCAAATGATTTCCTGGAGAAAGTCCATGATTCGAGTCGATCAGGAGAAGTCGACTTTAAAGCCTGCCGGGTATGCGGCGCTAATCGAGAGGTACGGCCTCGACGTGATCCCCAACTGGCACATCTCTCGCGTGACGACTAGCGGGACTCACCGGGTCGACTCCCTGGCGGACGTCACTGAGGAGGTGTATCCCCCGCACTACTGGCCAGGAGACAAGCTGGGCGATCATCTTGAATTCGCACTCAAATACGACGGTACGAATCTCGCGATTCTCGCCCGCCTATTCCAAGAGGCAGTTGAGGACGACCTGGTGAAGTATGTTCGCTCTAAGCCGAACGGAAAGTATGCCAGGCGAATGTGGTTTTTCTATGAGTTTTTGACCGGGGAAACGCTTCCCCTGGATGATTTGAAGCGAGGCAACTATATCGAACTGCTCGAGCCTGGGGAGTACTATACAATTTCATCGCCCCGCCGAATTCGCCGACAGCGCGTCTACGACAATCTGTTAGGGAATGACCGCTTCTGCCCCACGGTCCGACGCACAACATCGCTTCGAGAGTTTGAAAAAACCGACTTGCCATTACGATGCAGGCAGGTAATTCGTGAATATGTGCCTGCGCTTGTGGCGCGTGCGGTGAAATTTCTATATACAAGAGAAACCAGGTCAACGTTTGCAATTGAACGAATCACACCTTCTGCTACCCGCTCTGAACGCTTCATGACTGTACTGGAACAGGCGGGACGAGCAGAGTTCCTGCAGAAACAGAAGCTTATCGAACTTCAAAACGAAATTGTCGACTTTCGATTCCGGGAATCCGACTACAGAAAGACACAAAACTATGTTGGGGAAGCGGTCGGCTTACAAAGGCAACGGATTCATTTCGCCTGCCCAAAGCCCGAAGATCTGGCCGACCTCACTGACGGACTGGAGGCCGCACATCTGCGCATGGAGGACGGCGGCGTGCCGGCAGCCATTCACGCCGCGGCGGTCGCCTATGGATTCGTCTTTCTCCATCCATTTGAGGACGGCAACGGTCGTATCCATCGCTTCTTGGTCCACAATGTCCTGGCTCGCCGCGACTTCACGCCCTCAGGTATCATCATTCCTGTCTCAGCGGCCATGTTGGAAAACTCCGCCGACTATGACGCTTCCTTGGAGGCGTTTTCTCGCCGGCTGATGCCTCTGGTGGACTATACACTTGATGAAGTTGGCCGCATGACAGTTCGCAACGACACAACTAACTGGTACCGTTACATCGACATGACGCCCCAAGCCGAGGCTCTCTTTCAATTCATTGAACGGGCCATCGACACAGAACTTGCCGACGAACTGGCCTTCTTGAAAAACTACGATGAAGCCAAGAGTTCGATCAGGGAAACTGTAGATATGCCTGACCGTCAGATCGACCTCTTTATCCGTTTCTGTCTCCAGAACAACGGCCGACTCTCCAGATGCAAACACGCCAGCCACTTCGACTTTCTGACAAACGAAGAGATCGCAGCGATGGAAGAGGCAGTGCAATTCGCTTATGGAAACGCAAAAGCACACCGAACCTGATCTACATCCAATCTCTACTCCTCGATCAGCTCGTCTAGCCGTCCTCCCCGTCCCCAATTGGCTGGTGGAAGTAGTAGCAGAGCCCATCCGGGGCGATGACGAAGAAGACCTGTAACTTCTGCCCGTCGTTCTCGTCCACGCGCCAGTTCCCGATTTCGATACCCTTGCCCTCCAACTCCCGGCGCGCTTTGTGGATATCCGTCACCAGAATCGCCGCGCCATCGTTGCTGGCATCACCGCCATTTATGGCGAAGCCGATTCGAACGCCGTCGCGCTCAAGGATGACCGCCGGTACGGGGTCATCAAGCCGTTCGACCTCTTTGAGGCCAAACATTTCCTGATACCACGAGGAAGCTCGATCGATATCTTCCACCGGCAGTGCCAGGACATCTTCTGCATAGGGAAAAGCAGCTTCATACAGCTTGTTCGAGTTCATAACCTCTCTCCTATTCGGGCGAAAGTAAAGTTGGAGCGCAAGAGAGCATCTTTGAGTCAATGCCACTGTCAGAAAACGGACCAGTTACAACCAGATTACAAGAGGACCTCAAGGAAGCATCCAACCTCGTCAATAGTTCAAATCCCAAGGGTTTCTCTGCGCTTATCAAGGGCTTGACTGATCAGGGCTTGAACCTCCGATTTATTTGCGTCATCAACTGAGCGAATCTTCACATGGCGCATTTTGGCGCCCGTCCCCTCCAGCAGACCCGCCGGATCCGCCAGGTCAACACCTTGGTAGAAGCCGAGATTGACCCATTTCTTATGCGGCAGAATATAGGCGTAGCCATCGAGCATTTTCCGTGGACCCACGCCATAGGTCGCGGCCCGGTCGCCGAGGCGAACCACCTCGCATGCATTCCGGTCGACTTGGAACACGGTTTCCCGAAGCGCGATGGCAATAGGTCGAATGGTCTCTTCAGTGAGCTGCAGCAACTCTTCGAATGTTCCAATCTTCGCTTTGGTCATTTTGGATATATCTCTCTTGGTCTCTCCTTGGGCCTGTATCCTATTCCGGTGCTTCCGCGGTTTCTCCGACTTGGGGCTGAGAAGCCCCCGATCGTTATCTCGGTCGATGCTTGCTTTGGTCCGACCGGTGCACCACTTGTCGGGACAGGAATGGGGGTCGAGCACCGGATTGAGGAGCCTGTGGGAGGAGGCCTTCGCCCTCTGAAAGGCGCCAGAAAGAGAGAAGTCCCGAAGGGTAGTCTCTTCGGGACCTCGCGTTAGTTATCGAGTCGTCTCGGTTGGAGGCCGAATGAATGGCTCCTCGGGTTGGATTCGAACCAACAACCCTCCGGTTAACAGCCGGATGCTCTGCCGATTGAGCTACCGAGGATCGGTCTCGGCCTTCGATGGCCGCCCCCGACACCGCAGATGCGGGGAGGGAGCATCAAGACAACAGTTAGCCAGTTTACCAATCTGAGGGGTTGAATGTCAAAATTGCGACCTGGCCGAAACTGTTACAGTGCACATCATCAGCCCAGATAGTCCCGCAACTTTCGACTCTGCAGAGGATGGCGCAGTTTGCGCAATGCCCTTGCTTCGATTTGGCGCACACGTTCGCGGGTAATATTGAACTCTTTGCCCACATCCTCCAGTGTCTGGCTCGTGCCGTCCTCCAAACCGAAGCGCATACTCAGTACTCTGCGTTCCCGTTCGGGCAAGTCATTCAGGATTTCGTTCATCTGCTCCTGCAGCAGCAGGCGGCTGGCGGAATCTACAGGAGCCGGAATACTCTCGTCTTCGATAAAATCGCCCAGGAAACTGTTCTCTTCGGCCCCGACCGGCATATCCAGGCTGATTGGCTCCCGGCTAAGGCGCTGAATGCGCTGCACCTTGGACACAGCCTGGTCGAGAATGGCCTTGAGATCACCCGTGATCGGCTGCTCCTCTTCCCACGCCTGCCGTACCTCTTCCGCCACATCCGGTTCCAGATAGCCCATCTCCAGAGCGATCTTTTCCGGGGTGGGCTCCCCGCCTTTCAACTCCTGTTGTAGTTCTCTTTCAGTGCGCATCTGGCGGTTGATTGTTTCCACCATGTGCACGGGAATGCGAATCGTGCGCGCCTGATAAGCGATTGCGCGGCTGATGGCCTGCCGGATCCACCAGGTCGCGTAGGTGCTGAATTTGAAGCCGAGCGTGTGATCGAACTTCTCTACCGCACGCAGCAGACCGACATTCCCCTCCTGGATGAGATCCTGAAAGTTCAGACCGCGGCCGATGTAGCGTTTGGCGACGCTGACGACCAGCCGCAAATTGCTCTGTGCAAGGTTGCCCTGTGCCAGCTTGCCATCTGCAATCTTCGCTTCCAGTTCCTTGGTTTCTTCCGGGGAGAGTTCTGCCGTTGGCTCATCCTGGTCGGCAGTAGCCTGTTCGAGGCGCTCTTCAGCGTCCAGACCAGTCCTGATTCGTTTGGCCAGAGCGGTCTGCTGTTCGGCGGTCAACAGGTCGTGGCGGCCGATTTCCCGCAGGTACATACGCATCGGATCGAGGGCCTGGCCGACCTCCTGCACATCCTCAATGATTTTCTCCACCGGGATGTGCGTTTCCTGCTCAATCTCTTCTTCAAGCTTCAGATCGCGTTCGATCGAAGGGACTGGACTGTTACTCTGCTTCTCGTTTGACTCCGGAAGCAGTTCAGTCTCTTCAATTGATTCTCCGGCCTGTATGTCGTGACCATCAAGCTCGCTGCCGGCACCTGAATAGTTGGCCGAGGCGCCGGCAGGCTTCGTCTTTGGTGCACTGCTTTTAGGTGCCATATTTCCACCTGTTTTGGGGGACCTCAGGCGATAGCAATGCCTGATTCAACTCGTGTAGTTCCGTATGAGACCTGGATACTACCCGCCATCACGTGTTCCAGGTGATGGCGGTCGCGACGATTGGCGTTTATTATTGCTGAGAATTCCAGAATCGCTTCACGGTTCTCGTTTTCCTGCGCATCGTGCAACAGGAACTGCATTGCCGACAGACTCTCTCGCAGCCGCGCGTACCGAAGACGGATCAGCAATTTGAGCAATTCGTTCCGAACATCCCCTGGCTCCCGTTCCGGCATCGATAAGATCTGCATCGTCAACTGCGAAATGACAGGGAGATAGCTGGGGTTAAGCGTTTCCTGAAATGAGTTGATATCCCAGAGTTCATCGCTGGCGATGAAGCGGCGCAACGCATCGAAGATCTCTCGGTATTCGATCTGCTGAAAATCTCTTCCTCTAAGGGGGGCGATCTCCAGCTCTTGTGACATCTCTGCCAGCCAAATCAGCAGGTCGGGCTCGTCGATCAACAGGGCCAGCAGAAAGACTTCCAGTTTCGTCTCCGGCACAAATGTTGCCAGGTCTGCCGGCGGCGATGATGGCGTCTCCCCGTTGGCCGGGCTGCTTTCAGGCCAGCCTGGATCGGCGGCCTCTTCCTGCGGCACAACCTCCGAAGCTGCCTGTGGTTCCGCTCCCGCCGGGGCTCGTCCACTCTGTGGCCGGGTAAACCGCCGCCGGTGGCGGCCCTCCTGCGGTGGATTCCGCAGTTCGCGAGCGCTGGCCTTCACACGCTGCTCAATCGTCCGTTCCTCAATGCGGACAAGCCGGCTCAATCGCTGGATGTAATGCTGCTGTTCCTCCTCATCGCCCAACTCGGCGATGAGCGGTGTCAACTCGGCTACCGCCTCTCCTTTGCCTCTGCCACTGTCCAGGTCGTACTGTTTGGCGACAATCCCGAAATAGTAGTCGACGAGGGGTGTAGCCGTATCGATCAACTCCTGCCAGGCGTCAGTATTCTGGCGGATAATGTCATCAGGATCGCGGCCCTCCGGCAGTGTTGTGATGCGGAGGTTGGCGCTGAGCCGGTGTTCTACATGCATACGCCCCGTCGCTGTCAGAACCGGTTTGGCCTTCCTCTTCAGGGCCTGCCGCGCCTGGTTCAGGCCCCGCAGCGTCGCCTGCTGGCCGGCAGAGTCCGCGTCCAACGCCAAAATGAAGTTATCCGTGTAGCGATGGAGCTGGCGCAGCTGCTCCTCGGTCAAGGCTGTGCCCAGGCAGGCTACGACGTTTTCAAAGCCGAACTGATGGGCGGCAATTACGTCCATATAGCCTTCGACGACCACGACGCTGTCAGCCTGGCGGATCGCCCTATAGGCCCGGTCCAGCCCGTAGACCACGTGTGACTTGTGAAAAAGAGGCGTTTCGGCGGTATTCAGATATTTGGGAAGCGAACTGTCCAGCACGCGTCCGCCGAAACCGATTACGCGGCCCTGGCGGTCGTGGATCGGTACAATCAGGCGGTTGCGAAAGGAGTCATAGAAGGAGTCGTGTTCCAGGTTATGCTTGACCAGGTCGGCCCGGTGCAGATTATCGGGCGAGTACCCGGCCTGCACAAGATGGTCGCGCAGGGCATCCCAGCTGTCGGGCGCGAAGCCGAGTTGGAACTGGGCGGCGACTTGAGCATTGATGCCTCGCCGCTGCAGATAGTCGCGCGCCGGCTGCGCCTCCTGGCTGCGGTGAAGCTGGTTCCTGAAAAAGAGCGCTGCCCTGTCGTTAAGTTCGTATAAGAGATCACGGCCCTGGGCGTCACCCCTTTCGGTCTCTTCGGCCAGCTGCACGCCGGCCTCCTGGGCCAGAGCCTGCAATGCCTCCCGAAAGTCCAGATTCTCCTTCTGCATCAGGAAAGAGAATATATCGCCGCCGGTGCTGCAGGCGCCGAAACAGCGCCACGTGCCGGTGTCAGGGAAGACGACGAAGCTGGGCGTACGTTCCTGATGGAAGGGGCAGTTGGCTTTGAATGAGCGGCCGGCGCGTTGCAGGGGCAGATAGCGGGAAATGAACTCTACGGCATCGATCCGATTTTTGATTTCTTCCGCTACGTTCATTTGCAGGGGCTGGTCGTTCTTGGCCGGCGATCAGACTGTCCGGTGGTCAGATTATCCTGTATCCAATTATAGCTTTGCCCAATTCGGGTGTCAAAGAAGGCGCCTCCGGCCCGTGCCAGCCTTGCCCGTACGACTTCTACCCTAGCCGGCCCTGGGACGTCCACAAACCGACTTTCAGGAGGACGGATCCTCCTCCCCGGATGGCGCGCATAGCGATGCGCTCCCGTTTTCCTGAACAAGCGTGTAGGCCTGTTCCGCTTCTCGGAAGAGATCGGTCAGTTTCATGGCAAGGAAGATATTGCCGCTTGACTGAATCTCTCCCCCGAAAAAGGCATCCTTCAATTTTCGATGACCGCTCCAGACTTCGTGCAAGAGATCGGCTGTCATCGTCAATTCCAGGTCCGCCTTGCCTGGCCGTGCTCCAAAGAAAACTTCCATGGGGGGCTGGCGGCCGTCCAAAAGCACCTCCGCGTCCAGGTCGGTCAGCCGCAGACGTATGACAAGGTTGCTGCTGGTAAAGGACTCGATCGCGTCCGGACGTTCCTTGACTTTCTCAAAGACGCGGCGCAGGACTGTATAGAAATGCTCGGCATCGGCGTAGACAGGCATGGCATGTATGGTGTTATGATTTATTGTGAAAGTAAAGAGTAGTATAGAGTTGCTCTGGAGCGCCTGTCAAGAGCGAATGCGACGCGGGTGCAGTCCAGATTTGGGGCGAAGAAGGTCAGATGGGGATTTCATGCCAG
>VXRG01000099.1 GCA_009838625.1 Caldilineaceae bacterium SB0664_bin_27 | reverse complement strand
GGGCAGGGGTTAGCGGCCGGTGGGCAAGGGTTAGCGACCGGTGGTCAGAGGTCAGTGACTGCGGAGATCGATTGAAGTCAGGCGTGGTAGGAGGACGCGGCCTTGCGCGGGTAGGCAGTTTGCGGGAGCAGCTTGCTCTTTTGACAACGGTGACGGAGCCGTTAGATTCAAGGGCTCAAGGTTGAATGATTTGAAGGTAATGTCCTGTTTTGTCCACTTTTGTCCACATTTTAGAGGGGATGTACGATACTTTATATCTTCTTCAGTTATATGGGGCCGAACTGTTTCCCGGGCTGA
The DNA here is from genome assembly GCA_009838625.1 of Caldilineaceae bacterium SB0664_bin_27. Classification (GTDB taxonomy): domain Bacteria; phylum Chloroflexota; class Anaerolineae; order Caldilineales; family Caldilineaceae; genus Bin5. The sequence continues at coordinate 8,737 of VXRG01000099.1, read as the reverse complement.
ATCCACCATTTCTTGCGTGATCGCCGCAGAGAATCCGGGACGCATTTTACGATTTTGGCAGATTGCTAATTCGGTCGGAGGAGGATATATTTGAATGTGGCTATACGCAGGTTAAGAAAATGCGCGCGCCTCATCTCAGTTATATGACCTCGAGGTTACTCTATGAGCGAGTCTTCAACACAAGACGCAGCAGGTGTAGAAGTCGATCCGGGCGGCAGTCTTGCGCCCACATTGAGAGCGACCAGCCCGCTCGGCGACGCGATCGGTGAATACGAGGAGCAGATGGTCCGCAAAGGCTTCAGCGAGAATACGATCAAGGCCTTTGCCAACGACCTGAAGATACTTCGAACTTTCATGGACAGTTCCGCGGTCCTGCGTGAGATACAGACGCAGCATCTTGAGGACTTCCTGGAATGGATGCAGAGTGAGAGGGGGCGGCCATGCAGCGCAAAGACCCTTTCGCGACGCATCACTACGCTCAAAGTCTTTTTCTCGTGGCTGCATAGTATCGGCGCCATCGGTACCGACCCTGCTGAGCCAATCGTCCAGCATTCTGTCAGGACGCCTCTACCTGTGATTCTGAACGGCAACGAAGCTGGCAAACTGATACGCGCCTGTCAGGACTGGCTGTGGGACCGAAAAAAGTCAGATGCCCGTCCCTATGTACTCGTGAGTCTGCTGCTCCAGACCGGTATCAAGAAGAGCGAGGCGGTCAAGATTTTGTTGGAAGACATTGAACGCCCCGAGACGCAGGAACCGTCGGTTGAAATTCGCTATGAGGAAGAGCGCTACGCACACAAGAATCGCCGGATCTCCCTGAACGCCTCTTTTCTGGGTCCGCTCGACCAGTACCTTGAACAGTACATGCCCGAGAACTTTCTCTTTGAATGTACGCCCCGCAACCTGGAGTACGTATTGGAGGAGGCGGGTACTCGGGCGGGCATACGCCGCGTCCAGGTGGGCTTTGAGACGCTGCGATGGACCAGTGCGGTACGCGACTTCAGGCAGGGGATGAAGGATGAGTCGCTGAGGCTCAAGATGGGGCTGAGTAAGGTCTCATGGCGGGAGACGAGCTTCAAGATCCAGCGGCTGGCCGGTCAGCAATAGACCTGTGCGCCCCCGACGGGGCGGATTTGCCAGTCCTGCCGGCGCCGAGCAACGCTGGCCTGTGCGGATGAATCCTTAACAGATTGTTCTTCTTGTCCCGCTGCGGGCCCTGCGGAGGTAATTGGCTTCGGCGTCCTACCTCCGCTCCCTTGGGAACCCTCTTGCTTCGGCGCCCGCGCCAGATGGTCGACCAGCCCCCACAGTTCTTCGCTTTCCTTCCTCATACAGTCCCGTATACGGTTCTTGTCAGCAAACCCCACTCCTGCAAGGAGAGCGTCTCCGCGCGGCGACGGGGTTCGATACCTGAAGAAGCCAGCCAGTAATCTGCTTGCTCCTTCGTACAAGAAAGTCCGGCGCTGAGGCTGTTGCGAAGTTGCTTGCGCCTCTGGCCGAAGCCGGCGCGCACGATCTTAAAAAACCTGGCCGGTTCCACCTCGGGGACAGCGGGTTGGGCGCGCACGTCGAGGCGCACAACACGACTGTCGACTTTGGGGCGGGGCAGGAACGCGCCTGCTGGAATCTTGTGCAGCGCACGCGGCCGCGCGTAGAACTGCACGCTTACCGCCAGCAGCGACATTGCGCCGGATTGGGCTACCATGCGCCTGGCCACCTCTTCCTGCACCAGCAGGACAGCCAGCGTGGGAGGAGGCAGACTCTCCAACACATGTCGGAGGACGGCGCTCGTAATATAGTAGGGGAGATTGCCGACTACCTTGTAGGGTTCGGCAGCGGAAGCTGTGCCTGGCTGAACAGGCCCCTGCATTCGGGTCAGTTCTGCGGGACTGACTTGAAGAATGTCGCCGTGGACGAAGGAAACGTGAGGTTGGCCGGCGAACTCTGCCCGCAAAATCGGCACAAGCCTTTGATCCAGTTCGACGGCGATAACGCGGCCGGCCCGTTCGGCAAGATGATAGGTCAGCGCGCCGAGGCCGGGGCCTATCTCCAGGACGGTGTCGGTCGTCTCGAGGTCGGCGGCGCCGGCGATGCGGGCCAGGTGGGTGGAGTCGATGAGGAGGTTCTGGCCCAAAGACTTTTTCAGATTGAGATTGTGGCGGCGGACCAGGGCGAGTGTGGAAGGGGCTTTGTTACTCATCCTCCAGGCTCAAGACAGTCATGAAGGCCTCCTGCGGGATCTCGACAGAGCCGACCATCTTCATGCGCTTCTTGCCAGCCTTCTGGTTTTCGAGCAGTTTGCGCTTCCTGGTCACGTCGCCTCCGTAGCACTTGGAGAGAACATCCTTGCGCACGGCCTTCACGTTGGCGCGGCTGATTACCTTGTTACCGATGGCAGCCTGGATGGGGACGACAAACTGCTGGCGAGGGATGATCTCTTTCATCTTGCTCACCATGCGCTGACCCTTGTAAAAGGCGTTTTCTCGATGAGTTATGATGCTTAGTGCGTCGACCGGATGCCCATTGACAAGAACGTCGAGTTTCACCATATCGGAGGCATGATAGTCTTGCAGGACGTAGTCCATCGAGGCATAGCCGCGCGTGCGGGCCTTGAGCTCGTTGTAAAAGTCTACGATGATTTCGGCTAGTGGAATCTGGAAACTGAGCTCCACCCGTTTTGTGTCCAGCCACAGCTGGTTCACTACGCGGCCGCGGCGCTTTGTCACCATTTCAAGGATAGGGCCTATGTATTCGGATGGCGCGTAAATCTGCAGGCTGCACCATGGCTCCTCGATTCGCTCGATCTCGCTTGTGTCGGGCAGATCGGCGGGGCTTTCGAGCAGGAACTCACTTCCGCTGGTTGTCACAACCTGGTAGGCCACCGAGGGTGCGGTGAAGATGATATCCAGATCGTACTCTCGCTCAAGCCGTTCCTGAACGATCTCCATGTGGAAGAGACCAAGAAACCCGAGACGGAACCCGAACCCCAGGGCCTGGCTTGTCTCCGGCTCAAATGTGAGCGCGCCGTCATTGAGGTGCAGCTTTTCGAGGGCGTCCCGGAGATCGTGGTAGTTGTCTGAGTCGGTCGGATAGAGTCCGGCGAAGACCATCGGTTTCATCGGCTCGTAGCCGGGCAGCGGTTCTGCGGCCGGGTCGGAGGCGAGGGTGATAGTGTCGCCGACGTCGAGATCCTGTACGCTTTTCAGTCCGGTGGCAATGTAGCCGACTTCGCCGGCAGTCAGCCGCGAAGCCTTGACGGGGGCGGGGGTCAGAATTCCGATTTCGATTGGATCGATGCGTTTGTCGCTTGATATGGCCAGGAGGTCGGCCGGCGCCGAGAGCGTGCCGTTCACCACCCGGATATAGGCCACGACCCCTTTGTAAGGGTCGTAGTGGCAATCGAAGATCAGGGCCTGCAGCTTTTCTCCGGCGTTTCCCTGAGGTGGCGGTACCTGCCTGACGATTTGCTGCAACACTTCCTCAATGTTGACACTGTCTTTGGCGCTGATCCGCAGGATGTCCTCGGCGGGAACGGCTAGGAGATCCTCGATATCCTGGGCTACTTCATCGGGCACGGCCGCCGGCAGGTCGATCTTGTTCAGGACGGGTACGATGGTCAGGTCCAGCTCCATCGCGGCCAGTAGGTGGGCGACCGTCTGGGCCTGGATGCCCTGGGAGGCGTCTACAACGAGGATGGCTCCCTCGCAGGCCTGAAGAGCGCGCTTGACCTCGTAGGTGAAGTCGACGTGTCCGGGCGTATCGATCAGGTTCATTTCATAGTCCGCCGGAGACTCGCCGTTAGACTGGCGCCGGTAGATCATGCGCACGGCGCTGGCTTTGATCGTGACTCCCTTCTCACGCTCCAGGTCCATTGAGTCGAGAAGCTGCTCCTTCATCTCCCGGTCGGTTACCGTCCCGGTATGCTGGATCAGGCGGTCGGCCAGCGTACTCTTGCCGTGATCGATATGTGCGATGATGCAGAAGTTGCGAATGTGTTCCAGATTCATGAGTCTTTTGGGCAACGGATGCCGGACTAAGTTTGCCGTCGAAGCGAAAACAGTATACTACAGTTGGGTCTGGCGCCGGCTCATTTGATCCGGTGACATCACCCCAGGCCACTGCTGAGGAGTAACTGTGTATCCGTCACTGCCTTTGGGACCGTTATCACTGCCTACGGCACAGATCCTGGCAATCGTTGCTGCCTGGTTCGGCCTGTCGGTCATGGCGCGGGTTGGCAGACGTCTGCAGCTGAACCCGGACATGATTTGGAATGTGGGCACGATCGCCCTCGCTGTGGGGGTCATTGTAGCCCGGCTGTCGCATGCAGTCCAGTTCTGGGACGTCTATCGCGCCGAGCCGTTGCTCCTGGTGAGCATCCGTCCCGGGGGACTGATGCTGTGGCCGGGGGCGGTAGGCGCGCTGGTTGCAGCCTACTTGTACTTGATTCGAATGGAAGTCGACCCAAGACCGGTCGCAGTTGCAGCGGTGTTCGGGCTGCTCGGGGGCGGCGTAGTGTTGGAGATTTCGAACTTTCTGACGGGTGCAGTGGTAGGGACGACCGGCGTGCCGCCCGCCGCGTTGTCCTGGGTTCCGGGCTGGGTGGGGAGTTCGTATGATCCTTTCCTGACTCAGCCGGCGGCGGTCCGTCATCCCGTCGCACTCTACCGGGCGGCGGGGATGATGTTGATTGTCGGAGGCTTCCTGTTTAGGGGCAGTTGGGCCAGACCGGAGCGGATTGCCGTCCAGGCTGTCCTGGCGCTGGCGTTATTGCGGCTCGTCGCCGATGGCTTTGCGGCGGATACGCGTTTGCTGGGACCGCTGCGACTGTCCCAGCTGCTGGCCTTGATTGCCGCTTTAGGGCTGGCATTCTTACTGGCGCAAAGCGCGGACAAAGACCGCGGCTTCCAACCGGCAGGGGGGCCGAAAGAAAACGGCGCTGGTTCGATGAGAGAGTAGAGGCTGCCGGCAACTTTCCGGCGGCCCGGCAGATGTTCCGACAGGTCGACTAAAGTAGGAAGCAGAAAATCGGGCTTACAGCGTAGCAGGCCGTTACGGATACTGCTGGATTACGAGCAGGATGCCGGTTTCAATCGATATTTGTGCCGGTGAAGAAGCCAGGGTGTTGCTCACCCCGCGCGTGCTGCCAAGGCGCAAGGTTGCGTTCTCAAGCGGATACTGGAGGCCCCGGTAGGTGATGCCGGTCACCTCTTCACTGAGAGCGACCGCACTGACGTAGCCTCCGACCGGCCCCGTCATAGTCAGAAGTCGGGGCCCCCGCAGCACGCGCGCCAGCTGGTCTCCTTCGGCGACGGCGAGCGGGACAGCTTCATCATGTCGAGCCAATATCAGGAGATTGGCAAGAGTCTGGTCCAACCGCCCCCCGAGAGCGCCGATTAGCAGGACCTCTTCGGCTCCGTCTCTGACCGCGCGTGCAATCGCCAGTTCCAGATCGGTGGCGTCTTTGGCGGCCGGGTGTCTTTCCAGCGCGGCGCCCTTGTCCTGCAGCGCCGCGAGGAGAACATTGTCGATACTGTCCATGTCACCTACAATCACGTCGGGCGACAGTCCAAGGACTTCCATGTGGCGCGCGCCGCCGTCGGCGGCGATGCGATAATCATCGTCGCGCAGCCATCGAGTCACTGCGCCATAGTCTGCAATATCCCCGTTAACAAAAACTACAGCCCGCACTTCTCCTCCGCCTTTCTAAAGGAAGGCCTGCCAGGCAAAGATCGTCAGCATCATCAGACTGATGATGAACTCCACGACCATCGCCATCATGAACCCGCTTACATAGCCCTTAACCGCTCGCGTCGCGGCGGCCCTTTTTTCCTGGACAATCGACGCGCCCGGAATCCCCGACCCGCTTTCCCGTTCGGCAAGATTCCCGGAAGCAACTCGAGCGCGGCGGTACTCCATCAGCCATAGTGCGGAAACAGAACCGATCGCTGCCCCGATGAAAGTGCCGACGACAGGAACGCTGGAGAGAAGGACCGCTCCAATCAGTCCGCCGAGAATCGAGACGCCAATCGAACGCCAGCCGGCGCCGGACTTTTTGCTGCTTAGAAAGCTCAGACCAAGATCTGCGCCCCAGGCTACAATGGTGAGAACGGCCAGGACAGACAGGGTTGGCCAGCCGATGCGGGCAAAGTCGTCGGCCCAGGCCCAGACAAGCGTGCCCAGCCATATCAGAAGCGGCCCTGGCAGTACGGGGACCAGTGCGCCGATGATGCCCAGAAAGATGAGCAGGTAGCCGATTACGAAGATAATGGGGGTAAGATCAAACACGAAATTCTACTCCTCTAGGAGAAAAGCGCCGTCCCGCACATGAAGTGGCAAGACCGCAGCATTCGCAAAGAGAGGCGGCACTTCCAAGACCAGGTCTTCGTACAGAGCCGTCGGCACCCCGATATCGGCGAGGAAGAGTTGACCGCATGCCGCCAGGGCGTTGGGCTGCAGAAGCCCGCGCATTGGGAGGGCCAGTGCCATGGTCGCGGTTGCCGAAACATGAGGGCGGTACAGATTTCCGCTTGCGGCATCGAGTCCGCTCGGGGCGTCCAGGCTCAATATAGGGGCTACGCTGCTGTTTGCCAGCTGAATCAGGTCCGCGGTCCGGCCGTGGGGATTGCCCTCTAACCCATGCCCTACCAGGGCGTCGATCACCATGTCGGCGGGCGGTAGCTCCCAACCCTCCTCGGCCCAGGCCAGCGGTGCGTCCATCTTCTGAAGAATCGAAAGCTGATCTCTCATTGGGCCAGAGGGCAGGTCTCCCGGTTGGTGCGTGAGCACGATTTGCACCCACGCACCCCAGTTGAGAAGGTGACGGGCCGCGGCCAGCCCGCCGCCGCCGCTGCTGCCGCGGCCGGCCAGCACCACCACAGGTCGATCCAGCAGTACATCTTCCTCTTCTTCAGTTGAGAGGAGCTGTCTGGCCAGGAGGGCGAGGTTGAGGCCGGCGATTTCCGTCGTTTGGAGCAGTTGGATGCCGTATTTGTCGACCATCAGCCGGTATACTTCCCGCATCTGGTCGGAGGTAAGCGCTGGTAGCATCAAGACCGTCACTCCGGCAAATGCGGCGGCGCCAGGAGGAAGCTGAGAAGCCAGCAGGCGACCGTAGGTATGACGATCGTACTGGTCCACATGTGGACCGACCAGGTTGACCCGACCGTCGGAATGAGGACGGCGTAATAGCCGCCGTAAAGCAACAGGGGAAAGGCGGGGGCCAGCCAGCGCACACTGTCGGGGTTCTCGGAAGGCCGCGCTCGCCAGGCCAGATAGTCCAGGGCAACAGCGGGGACGGCCATGCCGAGTGCGAGCCAGATCATGAGCGGCCTCTCGTAGTCCACGATTGTGGCGCCAAGGATAGAGAGCCAGAGAACGGACGAAACTGCTCCAAGAGGCAGTCGCCAGCGGCGCAGGGTCAACAGAAGCGGTCCTGTCAGTACAGCAGCGGTGATCGTTGCCCCGACCATGCCGGCCACTTTACCTACATCGTCGCGGAAGTAGCCGCTGCCTGTCCCAGGCGTTCCGAGAAGGACAGTGACCGGAAAGAAGAACATCATGAAGAATGTGAGGGCTGCCAGAAACGTACCCAATGAAGCAACTGCAGGCGCCAGATCGCGCCAGTTGCCGCTAGCGTCTCGCCGGTTCCAGGCGGCTCGCAAAGGGCCGGTTACCGTCAGGCCAATTCCGAGACCCAGCATGATGTGGGTCGGGCTAAAGAGAGCTTCGGCGCCTTCCTCGATGCCAAAGAGAATATGCCACACCATGTCGCCGACGCCCCCGGCGGCAAAGACGAACAGCCCAACCCCCGTAAGTCGATAACCGTCCGGGACGGAAAGAGACAGCGTATATCCTCGTGTCCGGTTGACCACTACTGCGGCCCCGAACGCTATTGCTACGAGCAGATAGCCGCTGTAAAAGAAGGCATGCCAGAGTGTGAAAAATGACTCGTCGACGCGCCCGTGGTTGTGCGCCCAGCCGTCCAGGTACAGACCAGCGACAAAAATCGCGCACAACAGGTTGATCAGCCAGTCATATTGCAATCCGGCAACGCGCTTCGTTTGGTATCTACTCCCGTGCGGCCCGGTCGCGGCGGTAACGACGGAATCTTGCAGTACAGTTTCACTCATCATCAACATTCCAATGAACTATACGCCTACCAGACAATCTGGTTTCAGTGTAACCGAACTACACAGCCGGACAAAGCTGACTCTGATTCTCCCAGTCTCAATGAGATTATCCCCTTACAGCAACCGGTTCGAACTCTTCCCGGAGGGCGTACATACGGGCGCTATGTGCACTGCGGACTGCGGCGAGGCGCTGGCCAGGAATTTACAGATGCCTTTTGTACGGTTTTTTAGGGTGCGGTCCAAAATGGGGGTGAGTTTCAGGCTACTTCTGGTAAGTTATACCGGGACCCACAGCCCGCTACTCTGGAGCATCTCAAATCTGTGATGCACCCCAAAATTGGATGAATTTCATATACATTGGCAGGCAACCAGGCTTGGCCATTCCCTTCCCGCTCATTTCCGGAAACCTGTATAAAACCTGTACATCTTCGGCAAACCACCAACCGCGAACAGCGGCATTTCGCCGCCGACTTTGCGGCCAGAATCAGCTCGAAAACACACTCCCGCGACACCTCCATTTCCCCGATTTTTGCATGAAAGTGATGCATCCCTTGTGATGCACTGCTTTCGCACCGTTTTTCGCCCTATTTCTCTCTGGTCAGGACCCC
>VXRG01000090.1:72943-75499 GCA_009838625.1 Caldilineaceae bacterium SB0664_bin_27 | reverse complement strand
GGACAAAGGCCTTACGAAGTTCTCCGCGCCCCTCCGCGTCCTCCGCGGACAAAAAAGGTGTTCTTCTCGGCCCTTCCTCTGCCCTTCCCCTGCCCTTCCCCTGCCTTGGCAGCAGGGATCGACCTGAGGAGAGCAGTAAGCGAAATTCTGCTTGCCGAAGCAAAGCCCAGGGGACTGCACCCGAAGCCTTCAACTGCTTGCTTTTCTGACGCAGAAACGGCAATATGCTGAGAGAAACCGACATCAGCCAGAACTGCGAGAGGAGAACCTATGACGACCAGCACCATGAAGGGTGTGTATCCGATCCTGGTCACACCCTTCGACCAGGACTCACAGATCGACGAAGAGAGTCTGCACCGGTTAATCGAATTCAATCTGGAGGCCGGTGTGCACGGATTGGGGGTCGCACTCGGAAGCGAGGTCTACAAGTTGACGGAGGCGGAACGAGCCTGGATGACTCGCGTCGTCGTTGACCAGGTCGCAGGCCGTGTACCCGTGGTCATCAACACAGGGGCGAACGGCACGGACCTGGCGGTGCACTACAGCCGCATGGCGCATGAGAACGGAGCGGACGCGTTGATGGTACTGCCGCCGTCCTTCTTCCCCGCCGGCGCGGAAGAAGTGCTGGCCTACTATCGCGCAATTTCAGAAGCGGTGCCTCTGCCAATATTCATCCAGGATGTGGTGGCTTCGCCGATCTCGGCGGGACTGGCGCGGCGGCTGGCGGAAGAGTGCGAATGGGTCCGGTACATCAAAGTGGAGAGCTTTCCCGTTGTGGAGAAAGTGGCGGCGATGTCGGCCGAGGCGGGAGACGTCTTGACCGTCTTTGGAGGCGCAGGTGGCGGCTATTTCATCGAGGAGATGCGCCGCGGCTCGGTCGGGACGATGCCATTCTGTACGCAACCTGAGGCCTTTGTAGAAATCTGGAACTGCGTCCGGGCCGGAGATGAACTGGGCGCGTGGCAGACATTCAACAGGTACCTGGTGCCGATCGCCCGGCTTTCAGCTCAGGGTGCGGGCCTGTTCCACGGCGTTCACAAGGAGATCCTCGTTCACCGGGGCGTAATCCGGACGTCGGTAGTGCGGGCGCCGGCCGCGTCGATGGACCCGTTCACGCGGGGAGAACTGAAAGTGCTGTTGGAGGAACTTTATCCGGACGGCAATGAATGAGGGGGAACAAAAGGGGCGCGCGGGCCGCTCCGCCGTTCCAATGATTGAAATGAGCATTCATGAGAGAAAGGATAGAACTGCGATGAAGATTGTAGACGTTCAGGTCATTCCGTTTCGAGTGGTGAGAGAACAGTTTCATCAGGGCAGGTATCACTTTCCGCGTGAGGTCACGCAGACCTTGACTAAGGTGATCACCGACGAGGGCGCGGAAGGCTACTATTTTGGCGGACACGGGCACGGCGATGCTGACGGGCTTACCCCGGAAGACCGGGCGCAGGTGGAGGGACGCCTTAAAGACATGGTTGTAGGAGAGGATCCCTATGACCGCGAGCGGTTCTGGCACTGGATGTGGGTGGCAAATGTCCCGGAGCATCTGCTTAGCGCCCTGGACTGTGTCCTGTGGGACCTGCAGGCGCGCACAATGGGCGTACCGCTCTACAAGTTGCTGGGCGGGTGCCGGGATAAGGTGAGGGCATACGCAAGCACGTTTCCGAATGTAGGGACTGTAGAGGAGTACGCGGAGCATGCCGTGGCGTGTAAGGAGGAGGGGTATACACATTACAAGATCCACCCCTACTATTTCTGGAATCCTGTGACTCGGGAGGCCGTTCCGGGCCGGCCTTCGCATATTGAGAAGGACATTGAGGTCTGCCGGGCGGTTCGGGAGGCCGTTGGGGACGATGTGGTGCTCAGCTATGACCCGTGGGGCACCTATCGGACCTACGAGGAGGCTTACAAGGTTGGTCGCGTACTGGAGGAGCTGAACTACTACTGGTACGAGCACCCGATGAACGAGTACCGCGTCCAGCCCTATATCAAGCTCTGCCGGGAGCTGGATATCCCGATCCTGTCGCCGGAGATAGCAGCGGGGAGTCTCTACACGCGTGCCGACTGGATCCTGCGCGGCGCTTCGGACATGACGAGAATCGATGTTCTGCGCGGCGGTATCACCGGTGTGCGCAAAATGGTTGCCGTGGCGGAGGCGTTTGGTGTGAAGTGCGAGATTCACATGAGCGGATTCGCCAACCTGCAGATCCTGGGCTCGACAAGCGAGGATACCTGCGAGTACTACGAACGCGGCTTGCTGGCGCCGGGCATCGACTGCAATACACCGCCGCCCTACCTGAATGATATTGGCGACAGGATGGACAGCGAAGGCTTTGTCCATCTGCCCCAGGAACCGGGAATGGGTTATGACATAAACTGGGACTACATCGAAGATAACCTGGTGTAAGTGGCGAGGGCAATCTGGCGAGCAAGCGAACCGCGCCGGAACCGTGGGCGGCAAGCGGCCGGGGGGTTGCACCACCCCCGAAAATAATAAAAAATATAGAAAAAAAAATAAATAATAAAACAAAAAAAAGTCACCACAAAAAAAAAAGGGTA
>VXRG01000090.1:33043-72933 GCA_009838625.1 Caldilineaceae bacterium SB0664_bin_27 | reverse complement strand
CGGAAAGCGGCGGGGGGGGCCCCCCGCCGCTAACTGTTTAGCAATTGAGCTAAAAGGATACCCCCAGCTTGACATTCTCTTCAGGCGCCGTCGCGATCTTGGGATAGGCTTCGAGCAGGTCGCCAAAAGGGACAACAGGCTGGACAACGGGTTCCGATTTCAAGCTGCCGTCGCAAAGGAGGCGCCAGACCACCGAAAAGAGACGGTTCTCGTCCCAGTTGGGGTATTCCGGATTGGGTTCACTGCAGGCGCGGGAGAAAACGATCGTTGGGCGGTTGAAGTGCGCTTCCGCGCCGAGGTCGAGACCGGCGGGATAGCTGCCCGGCCAGGCCCCGGCTACGACTGTGCCGAGATAGGTGACGCCGCGCAGAGCGGCCTGCAACGCGCTGTAGTGACCGCTGTAATCTACGCAAACGTCTGCGCCGCGTTTGTCCGTGGCAAGCTTGATCTCAAGACCCGCGTCGCAGGTCGTTGGGTCCATGACGATGTCCGCGCCGCACTCGTGAGCCACGTCGCGGCGGAGGGGAATGGGATCGACCGCGATGACGGGATAGGCGCCGGCAAGTTTGGCGAGCTGAACGACGAACAGGCCTATGGCGCCCATGCCAAAGACGGCCACAGCATCGCCCAGGCGAATGTGCCCGTCGCGGACGGCGCCGAGGGCAAAGTCTGCGGGATCCAGGCAGACTGCCGCCTGCCAGGGAACACCGGCGGGCAGTTTGCGGGCCCGGTCCGCGGGCCAAACATGCTCCTGGCGAAAGGAGCCGTGCGCGAAGACGGTCTCGCCGATGCTTATTTCCCGCACGTCGGATCCAACTTCTATGACCTCACCTACACACATGTTGCCCAGACCGCCAGGGTACTTCACCATCTGACTTTCCTGGGTGAAGATGTGCAGTTCGCCGTCGTAATTGCCTCGATGACCGGCGTAGCCCTGGAACATGGCCATTTCGGAGCCGTGCTTTGCAGCGCCGAAGCGGCTGCGAACGCGCACCTCGTCGGGCGCGAGGGGCGGGCTTTCGTACTCGTGGAAGGCGACTTCCTCGCGGGCGGGCGCAATGAGTTCTGTGGGCATATTGGTTCTCCGGGAGGTGCTGGTCCTGTCAGCCGCAGGATGGCTCGTTTCTCGATTTGCTGATTGTACAATCTTACTGCGCCTGCGGCAATTGTTGCAGCCATTTCCCTGTGCTATCCTATCTCGACCTTTTATTCATCTGAACGCCGCACGAATCAAATACTATGCCACTCTGGTTAACGCGAAACGACGTAGAGTGCCTCCTGGACATGCCGGCGGCCATTGAGGCGGTTGCTGAGGCCTACCGCCTGATCTATCGCGGCGACGCGGAGCTGCCTGTCCGCTCCAACATTCCGGTCGCGCCGCATGACGGCAGTCTAATGACGATGCCGGCCTATCTGAGTGGTGATATGGATGCGCTGGGGGCCAAACTGATCTCCTTCTACGGGACGAATCCTGCCCGACGCGGACTACCCGCGATCCAGGGCAATGTGGTCCTCTTTGACGGCAGAGACGGCTCTTTGCTGGCGTTGATGGACGCCGGCTATCTGACGGCCATGCGCACGGGGGCGTCCGGCGGTGTGGCCGCGCGCTATCTGGCTAGAGAGGATGCCCGTACGCTGACCATATTCGGGAGCGGCGTGCAGGCCCCGTATCAGGTAGAGGCGGCTCTATGTGAGCGCGCAATCGAAAGGGTCTTTGTAGTGTCGCGAACGCAGGCAAACGCCGAGGCCCTGGCGGCCGTGCTGACCGAAAGGTTTAATGTCCCGGCGCAGGCGACCGCCGATGTCGAAAAGGCCGCAGCGTCAGCCGACATCCTTGTCACCGCAACGAGCGCCCACGAACCCCTGTTTGACGGCGCACAGCTGCGTCCCGGTGTCCACGTTTCGGGGATCGGCTCGCACCTGCCCTACGCGAGCGAGGTGGATGCGGTTACGCTGAGACGTTCCAAGGTCGTTGTTGATCAGATGAGCGCCTGTCTGGCAGAGGCGGGTGATCTAATCCGACCGATCGAAGATGGCAGCTACGACGCCGGCCGGATACACGGCGAGATCGGGGCGATTGTCGAGGGGGACCTGCCCGGACGCGAAAGCGCCGAAGAGATCACCTTCTTCAAGTCAGTTGGACTGGCCGCGCAAGACGTTGCTGTTGCGCGGGCAGTGTACAGCAAGGCGCTGGAGAATGGGGCTGGTACTGTGTTGGACGCATAGCAGGTACGATGGTTGAAATGTTGGCAGGAGCTGGAGCCGTGCTGGTCGAGTTCGATGTGAAGGATCCCCGGCACCTGCGGTGGGCTGTGGAGTTGTGGAACGAGGCCGCAGGCAGCGAGATTCCCATCACCGAGAGATTCCTGAGATACAACTGTACAGAGGATGTGGGCGTCGCGCGCGGCGGGCGTTTTGCCCTCGCGCAGGGCCGTCGCGTGGGATACCTGTTGTGCAGCGCCTGTCCCAGCGCGCCGCCTTCGATGCGTACGGATGTCACGGGCTGGATCGAGGCGATTGCGGTTGCGCCTCCCTTTCAGAGGCAGGGAATTGGGAGGACGTTGCTGGAGTGGGCAGAAGGGTGGCTGGCATCGCAAGACGCATCAACCGCCGGATCGACCCGTCTGCCTGGGCAAGGCGCGGCGGGGCTTGAAGAGGCGGCAAAACGGCAGTCAGTTGGTCGGATCCGTGTCGGCGGCGGGCTTCGTCCCTTTGTTCCCGGCCCTCTTGCCGGCTCGGCGACTGAGGCGTTCTTCCTGGCCTGCGGATATGAGCGCGACGAGGAACCTCTGTCCTGGGATGTAGCGCGTTCCCTCAGCGACTATCAGCCGCCTCCTCTGAGTGACGTGCCCGGTGCGGCTCGGCCGGGTCAGCCTGGACAGGAGGCGCTGCTCCTGGACTTTCTCGCCAGGGAGTTTCCGGGACGGTGGCTCTGGCAAGCCGAGAGGTTTCTGGAGGCGGGCGGCCGGATCTCTGACTATATGCTGCTCTGGACCGACGAGGGTGTTCATGGTTCCTGCCGCCTGACTTTCGAGGATTCGGTCAGCCCGATAGACCGGTTCTTTCCCTACGGGCTGGCACGGCCGTGGGCACAGCTGGGTTCGATCGGGGTCAGCCAGCGCCTGCGCGGGCGGGGTCTGGGACTCCATCTGCTGGATGCGGGACTGAGGCGGCTGCACAACAGCGGTATAAATGGATGCGTGATCGACTGGACGACAATTCTGGACTTCTATGCCAAGTGCGGATTCCAGCCTTATCGTACGTGGACGCAGCTGAGCCGAAGTCTGGAAAGCGGGGAATAGGATGAGTTGCGAGACCGTCGGGTCCCAATTTCTGAGAGCAATTGGAAAGCGCTTGAGATGAGAGTTGTCGGGCTGATGAGCGGGACCTCTGCCGACGGGATTGACGCTGTTCTGGCAGAGATAAAGGGAACTGACGGCCCTCCGCAGATGCGGCAGCTTGCGTTTGAGACGGTTCCCTGGCCCCCGCGAGAGCGGGACCTGATCGGAATTCTGATCGCCGGGCACGGGGGTACGCACGCTGTGAGCCAGGCCGGATTCCTGCTTGGAGAACAATTCGCGAAAGCCGTTCTGCGCGTAGTCAAAGCAAGCGGACTGGGCATTGAAGAGGTCGACCTGATCGGGTCCCACGGGCAGACTGTCTGGCACGAAGTAGCTGAAGACGGTGCGGTCCACTCAACTCTTCAGATTGGAGAGGCGGCCGTCATCGCGGAGAGGACCGGGATCACAACCGTCGCAGATTATCGCGTAGCCGGTGTAGCCGCCGGAGGACAGGGCGCGCCGCTCATTCCGATCTTCGACAGGCTCTTTCTGAAGCCCCCGGTAAGTCTGGGAGGGTGCCGGGCCGTACAGAATATCGGCGGCATCGGCAACGTCACGTTTTTGCCGCCTGCCGGATCGGACGCGTCGATTCAGGCCTTTGACACAGGGCCGGGCAATGTACTGATCGATTGGGCGGCGGCCCGAGCTACGGAAGGCGCTCTGCGGTTCGATAAGGACGGCGAGCTGGCGGCCCGTGGACGCTGCGACGACAAGCTGGTCGAACGCTGGCTTGAACATCCCTATTTTCAACAGCCTCCTCCCAAGTCGACCGGGCGGGAGCTGTTCAGCAGTGGGCTGGCCGAAAGGTACCGTCTGGAGGCGGCAGAAGCCGGACTTTC
This sequence comes from Caldilineaceae bacterium SB0664_bin_27, assembly GCA_009838625.1. Taxonomy (GTDB): domain Bacteria; phylum Chloroflexota; class Anaerolineae; order Caldilineales; family Caldilineaceae; genus Bin5. The sequence goes on along the minus strand of VXRG01000090.1, from coordinate 68,753 downwards.
GATGGCCGATTTCACCGCCACCGTTACCGAGTTGACGGCAGCGTCCATTGGCGAGAGCTACCGCCGTTTCGCGCCGCTGCCTGTCAAGGAGGTTGTTGTCTGTGGTGGAGGAGCGCGTAACCCCGTGCTGATGGACCGGATCGAGTCACAAGTGGCTCTCAGGTGCGGGCGTGATGTCTCGCTGCTGCGGTACGGGGACATGGAAGACGCGCCCGGTGACGAGGAATCGAAAGAGGCACTCGGTTTTGCTCTGCTGGCGTGGCTGACCGTTCATGGTGAGGGAGGCAATGTGCCCGAGACTACAGGTGCAAGAGCCGTGCGTGTGTTGGGCAAGATCTCGCCGGGTCGGAACTATCGCAGGCTAATGGCAGGTCTCTAGCTTTAGAGTCGCTGCCTTTCCCATGATGTACATCCCCAATCACATCATCGACACCGGGTCGATGTCGATACGCCAACCGAAGGGAATGTCGATGCCGTTCAAAAAGGCGGATGGGTCGGCCGCCCGTACAACTATCTGCCAGCGATAGTAGTTGCGAAAGCGGGCATATGGCGCTGGTGCGGGGCCCAGCAGATCGACTCCTTCGCCCCAGATGCCAATCTCCTCTGCACGCATCTGCAAGTTCCTCATCATCCGGTCGGACTGCTCCACGACCGTATCCAGCCTCTTGTGCCAGAAAATCAGACGTGCAAGCCTGCTGACGGGCGGGTACCCCTGCTCGCGCCGGAACTCCATTTCCCTTTGGTAGAAGGCGTGGTAGTCATGTTTGGCGGCTGCCTGGAGGGCGTAGTGTTGAGGCTCGTAACTCTGGAAAATTACGCGCCCGCCTCTGTGGCTGCGGCCGGCGCGTCCTGCCACCTGTGTCAGAAGTTGGAAGGTGCGTTCCGGTCCGCGAAAGTCTGGCAGGTAGAGCCCAACGTCGGCAGCGATGACGCCGACAAGAGTGACGAGCGGCAGGTCCAGCCCTTTGGCAATCATCTGAGTGCCTATGAGGACGTCGGCCTCGTGACTGGCGAAATGCTCGAGAATCTGTTCGTGGCTCCCTTTGCGACCGGTTGTGTCGCGGTCCCAACGCAGTAGGCGGGCGCGCGGAGAGATTTGGCTGACGAGCTCTTCGATGCGCTGCGTGCCGGTGCCGAAGTAGCGGATGCGGTGACTGCTGCAACTCGGGCAATTGTCGGGGATCGGCTCGCGGGCGTTGCAGCGGTGGCAGATGAGTTGCGACGCGCGTTCATGGAAAGTGAGGGGCGTCTCGCAGCGGGGACATTCGGAGACGAAGCCGCAATCCCGGCACATTACAAAAGAGTGAGTGCCGCGGCGGTTGAGGAAGAGTATGGCCTGTTCGCCGGCGTCGAGAACGGCGTGGAGTTCGGATTGAAGGCTGCGGCTGAAGATGCTGCGGTTACCGGCACGGAGTTCCTGGCGCATGTCCACGACTTCGACGGGAGGCAGACCTGCGTAGGCGGGTGGTGAAGGCGGATCAAGCCTTTCCCCCAGGCTGGATCCCTCCAGTTCACCGTGCCCTGTCACCCTGTCGGGCATTTCAAGGAGCCTCAAACTGCCTTGTTGGGCGGCATGATAACTGTCCAGGGATGGGGTGGCAGTTCCCAGGATCAAGGCGCTGCCGGTGTCGGCTGCCAGACGGGTTGCGACGGTGCGGGCGTCGTAAAAGACGGTAAAGCTGCCCCATTCGTCGGTATCCTGCTTGTATGTCGATTCGTGCTCTTCGTCTACGATGATCAGGCCCAGCCGGGGGAGAGGAGAGAAAAGCGCGCTGCGGGCGCCTACGATGACATCGATCATGCCCTCGCGTGCCCTGCGCCAGACGTCGTAGCGCTGGTTGGCGCTTAGTCCGGAGTGAATTACGGAGATCCGGTCGGGGAAGCGGCCGGCGAAGCGGGAGACGGTCTGGGGAGTCAGGGCGATTTCCGGAACGAGGACAATGGCCTGGCGATTACGGGCCAGTGTCTCAGCCAGGGCTCTCAGGTAAATTTCGGTCTTGCCGCTTCCGGTCGCACCGTGGAGCAGAAATCTTTCGCTTCGAACTGCGGCGTCCGCGGGACGACCCCTGTCTGGGGCGCCGGCGTTCGCTTCATTTGCAGCCCTGGGAAAGCAGCTCTCACTGATCATGTCCCAAACGTTCTGCTGTTGGCCTGTCAATTCAGGCGGGTGGGTCCTCGGGTAAGTGCGGCCGCCAAGCGGATCTCGGTAGCGCACTTTCTGTTCAAGCCGGATCAATCCGGCCTCCTGCAGTCTTCGGAGGGTAGCCAGATTGGTGTCTACTTCTGCATAGAGGTCGGACTTCCAGATAGGTGCGTCGGTTTGGGCAAGGGCATGTAGAATAGCCCCGTATTTTGAAGCGCCCTTCAACTCCAGAATGGCTTCTTCGACCGCTTTGAGGGGCTGGATCAACTCTGCGTCCCCGTTCAACAGACGGATCAGCCCTTTATCCTGCAAGGCTGAAATGGGCCCCATCGACGACAGATTGCAGGCGGTTCTCAGTTCCTTGATTGGCTTGACGCTGGTGGGATCTGGCAGGAATTCGGCGAGGACCTTCGCCTGCTTGCTCTTGTGTTCGAGTTCAAGAAGTCGTTTACGGATGGTCGCGGGCTCAATGAGAAGCTCAATCTGTTCCTCCCGCTTGACACGAACTTTGGGAGGCTCCCCGCTTTTGCTGAGGAGGCCTGGCGTCAGGAAGAGCTTGACGGCTTCGGAGATCGGCGCTACGTAATAGTCGGCGATCCAGAAGGCAACGTCTAGTTGGGCCTGGGTCAACACGGGCCTCGGCCGGGCCAGTCGATCGATGGCCTTTGTCTCTACCGGGGAGGACTGTGCGGGCCCAACAACGATCCCTTGCAGTTGCTGCCTGCCAAAAGGGACCCACACCAGGTGGCCGGCCTCGACCTCACCTATGAGGTTGGGAGGCAGGTGATAGTGAAATGTCTGAAATCGAGCTGCGCCGCCGGTACGCTGGTGAACAGATTCCGGTAACAATCGACCAGGTGAGAAACTCGGTTCACCGCGTTCTTCGGGCGTTCCGAGATCATTTTCGGGCGGCGGCTGTTCCTCTTGCCTGAAAGAGCGGCGAATAGGGACAAATATGACTACTTCAACCAGTGACTTTCCATCTGGCACTGGATAGTCCTCCCGTACTTGTGGCTCAAATGTTCGCAACTCCTATTCAGGATTGTATCGCAGATGCCGTATGGCCGCCAAGGGCAAGACACCTCGGCCGGGTTGGCTGCTGGAGTGGAAAGGGTTCTGAACCACTGCGGGGCGATTTTCTTCGAGGTTATGGTCGTCCCGCCGTCAGGGACTACCACCGACGGCGGCGCTGAAAACTGAGCAGACTGGTGACGCGGAAAATAGCGGCGTAAACGTAAACTTGCCATATGCCGATGGGAAGGGCTGCGGCCGCAGGCAGAAAGCTGGTCACCGGATGGCCAATTATCGAGGCGTTCACGCTGTTGAAGAGGGCCGCCAAAATCCCGTATGTTGTCAGCCCTAGAACTACGCCCATGAGCGGCTGAACAAATGATCGGAGAATGTACAGGCGGTCAAACTCTTCGTGCACTCGCATACGCTCGAAAAGGAAGGAAATCGTGCCCAGCCAGCCGCCGATCCCTCCGGCGGCAACTGTCCACAGCAGGGGATAGTAGTGAGAGGTGTTCCATCCCGTACTCGAGGAGACTGTACCGATGACTTTGTTTACGTCGAGCGGGTAGAGATAGAGGGCGGCGCCAAGTCCCCCTAGTCCGGCCAGCCAAACGATCAGCAACGTGAAAGTGCGAAGCGCAATCCCGCGTGAGCGTCTGCGGCTGATCCTGGCGCGTTCGATTATCTGTCTCGCCTGTTGAATATTGTACTGGGCCCTCTCGATCCGATTGGGCTGGCTTGATATGATCTCTCTGGCCTCCCGCAACAGCGACAAGGCATGCCCCGTGTTTTCACGTCGAGTTTCCCTGAAACGGTCGATTGCCTCATAGAGGTTGAGGATTTCTTCTTCGACCAGCTGTGCATCTTCAGTTAGTGATTCGGGCGCGACCTCGAACATGAGTCGCTCCGGCGGCGGGGCTACGCTGACGGGACTATCCAGAAGAGATTCAGACTGCGGCTGGAAATTCTGAATGGGAAACTGCTGCTGTTGAGGCTCAGGCTGGGACGGCGGGCCCAGGCCCGGCTGGCTATGGGGTTGATCGTTCTCAATGGGTTGGTCGAAAACGGTGGGTGACTGATTGAGGCTCTCGATTTGGTGGGCCGAGTCGGAGTCTGGCAGCACATCCTGCAAAGGAGAAGATTGGGTGCGAGGCGTTGACCCCTCTTCCCGACCCCCGTGTTCGACTTGGCCCAGATCTGTAGCTGATGTATTGGGGACGGCAGGACTGTTCTGTTCAGGTTCTGACGAGTTCAGACTGCCTGGATCGGACCCGTCATTCCGGTCGAAGGCTGAGTAAGGTCGCGTCTGGTCTCCCGACGGACTTGCGGGATCCTGACTTACACTGTCCTGGGATTCGCTGGAGGAGGAGGCGCCGCTTCCCGTTGACATCTGCTCGAGGAGATATTCGGCGCGCTGACGTAGCGCAGCGAGTTGTGCCGCCGACTCCTCCAGCATTTGCAGAGAGGAAGACTCTTCCCGCGCCGAGGCTTTCGGTCCAGTGGCCGCCTGATCTTCTTTGGACTTTCTTCCGCTGTCGGCCGAAGTTCGGGGGGCGTTTTCTGTTTCAGAGTTCAAGATACTCTACAGTTCATTTTGAAACGCCAAATGCCCGGAGGCGGCACCGGTTTGACGGAAGCTCGGCCGCCCGAGAGAGAAATAGCGGCTGTATAGTACTATATCATACGGCATAAATGTGCGAAAAAGCCTACTTTCTAATTCGGAGTTGTGAAGGTAGGTGGTCCAATTGAACAGAGGGCCTCGCTGAGGACCTGCTGGAAGCCTGCGGACCGAAAGTTCAGAATTAGTGTAGCAGGTGGCGCCGCCTCTGCGGCTGCTCGCAAAGTGAGACTCAGATAGTAGGCAAATCAGTATTCGCTCACTGAGGACGGTTTGAACTTGGGAATAGCACAGTATCGAAAATAGCAGAAGATTTGACATTGGCAGTCGTTGACGCGTATAATTGACTATTGGTAGTTATTCTGAATTGTTAATTTTGAAGGAGCAGGGATATGCCTAAACGAACCTGGCAACCAAAGGTTCGCAAGCGGCTGCGGACACACGGCTTTCGAAAGCGAATGAGGAAACCCGGCGGACGTAATGTTTTGAAGCGGCGCCGGCTGAAGCAGAGGACAGAACTGACTGTCCAGCTTTCAACTCGCAAACGAACATTCTAGGTGAACGACCTGCCTGGAGCGGGGGCGCGTAACCGCGCTGGTTAGGCACGGCTGCAGGCGGGCGCGGGGATGGCTGCGTGAGGAGCAGGGGACTAAGGCCTGCTGGCTCGGCCAACCAACCGCACTCGAAAACATACTGAATCTTTTGGAAGCGCAGCGGCTTGAAACGACGCTATCGAGTACGGGACAACGGCCGGTTCCAGGAGATCCGCCGGACGGGACAGACGTATAGCAACCGCCTCGCTGTTTTGTGCATTTTGGAGAATCGCCTTCCATACAGTCGGTTCGGATTCTCTGTAAGCCGCCGCATAGGCAATGCCGTTATACGGAACCGTGTCAAGAGACGGATGCGTGAATCGATACGGCTGCGTATGAGCCGGATTCAGCCTGGATGGGACTGTGTCGTAATAGCCCGTTCTCCAATTCGGAAGGCAACGTATGCGCAGATCGACGCCGCCCTTTCTCGCCTCTTTGGCCGGGCAGCTCTGTTCGTAACTGAGCTGGACCCAAACGAGGGCAGGGCCTGAAAAAGGCAAACCGTGCGCTCCGTCCTGTTGCTCTTGATCAGACTCTATCAGAGGGGAATTTCGCCGCTGCTGGGGAGCAACTGCCGTTTCCATCCGACCTGTTCGCAGTACACCTATGAGGCGGTAGAACGATACGGGGCCGTCCAGGGAGGATGGATGGGACTGCGGCGCATATGTCGTTGCCATCCATGGCATCCAGGCGGATTCGACCCAGTTCCCTGAGAAAATGCTGATCTCTTGCGTTTTCTCGTCGCGTTTGCTCTTGAGTAGGACTAGGCCAGTGGTGGGGGCAGTTTGCCGGACTGCGATTCACCGGACCAGGACTTGAGATGGTGGCAGGTCTGTGGATGCTTGAGCCGTCTGGAAGGTGAGACGGCCGGAATAGTCGAAGTCGAACAGCGCTCCAGGCCTTGTCAGCCATGACGTAAACCGGCCCTGCCGGCGCCAATGAATGGCGCGGCGACTAGGAGAAAAACTGTGATTCGCAGAAGGATTCTCTGGCTGTTGATCCTGGTATCGGCGGCTTTTCTACTTGGCGGTTGCGGCGTCCCTCGCGAAGGTGTGGTGGATTGGAACACTGCTGAGGCAGATGGCTGGTGGCAGGTCGTCATCGTGTTTCCCCTCGCAAAGTCCCTGATCTGGATGAACACAAGTCTCGTAAACTGGGATATCCCCTATAGCTGGGGCTTTGCGATCATCCTGTTTACGATCATCATCAAGATGATCACGTTCCCGTTGACGATGATTCAGATTAGGAGTATGCAGGCACAGAAAAACCTTCAGCCTCAACTTCAGGAGCTGCAGAAGAAGTTCGGCAAGAATCGGGACAAGATGGCCCAGGAGCAGATGAAGCTGTATCGCGAGGCGGGTGTCAACCCGCTCAGTGGCTGCTTGCCGATGGTCGTGCAGATGCCGGTCCTTTTCGGACTCTATTCAGCCCTGGTGGCCTTGGGTCCCGCACTGTCGGATGCCCGCTTCTTTTGGATTCCGGACCTTGGCTTTCCGGAATTCACGCGGGGCCTTGCCTGGATTCCCGAGAAATTCAATAATGGTGAGTACTTGCTCTTGCTGGCCTACTTGGTACTGCCGGCTCTGCTCATGATAAGCCAGGTCTACATGCAGCGCATGACGACGGCGACCACGCCCACCGGCAGCGAAGGCCAGGCTGGAATGATGAAGCAGATGACCACGATTATGACCCTCATGTTTGGCTTCTTTACCTTACAGGTACCTGCCGGTCTTTCGCTGTATTGGGTGACAAGCAACCTGCTGCAACTGGGCCAGACTTATGCCGCAAACTATCTGAGCGGTGTAAACAACGCGATTGCACCTGCCGCGCCCCAAGCCCTACCGGCCGCGGCCGGCGTGGCTTCCGCGGACGGCGGCTCGACCGTGACTCCTGCTGCGGAAGCAACGGAGGTCGTACCAAAGAAGACGCCTCAGCGTCGGCGGAACCGGCGTAATCGAAAGAGACGATAAGATGAACGAAGGTCAGAGCTACGAATACAATGCGAAGACCGTGGAAGCGGCTGTCGACGAAGGCTGCCGCCAACTTGGTGTCTCCCGGGAAGAGATCGAGATCGAAGTGCTCAACGAGGGGAGCCGGGGCATCCTGGGAATCGGCGCCTCTGACGCCTTGGTGCGTCTCACTCGCCGAGACACAGCTGACCACTCGGAAGCCCAGGCCCCGCACGATGGCGAAGAACAGGAAGAGATCGAGGCCGATGCTGGAACAGAACCGGAAGAGGCTGCCGAGATAGTGTCCGATCTCCCTCCAGCTGATGGCGCCGCAACTGTAGAGGCAGAATCAGAACCTGTGACTGTGGAAGACACGCAGCCGGGGCTCAATGGTGAAGTCGGCGCGGACGACGCAGAATTGGAAGACCTCGCCTTTGATCTCGTGAATCAGATGTTGGTCCATATGGGCATAAAGGCCGAAATTGAAGTTTCCTGGCAGGACAACCCGGAGGACAACGACCGCGCCCTCACTCTGAATATTGTGGGAGAGGAGTTGGGCTTCCTCATCGGGCGCAATGGCGAGACTCTCGCGAGCATGCAGTACCTTATTCGACTCATGGTCAACCAGGAGCTGCATCGCTGGAAAAACATTGTAATTGACGTAGACGGCTACAAGCAGAGAAGAGCCGAGCAACTGGATCAGCTGGCCCACCGCCTGGCAGACCAGGTCGTAGCCACGGGGCGGCCTGCCTCCTTGGAACCAATGCCCGCTAGCGAACGACGTCTCGTCCATATTGCCCTGCGAAATCACGAGCACGTCTATACGGCAAGTACCGGAGAGGACGTCCGCCGCAAAGTTCAGATCCTGCTGAAATGAAGGAGGAGACCCGATTCAGCAGTCGCCCGCCGGATGGCTGGGGTACCGGGCTGCTCCTCGGGGTTCAGTTACTTTGGAAGGGAAAGGCCGCGGGCAATCGGGACCGACCCGACAGGTGAAACCAGGCGTCCATAGCCCGCGAATCGTCAATGTCGATCGATCTTCTTGCTATAGGTACGGTTACTCGCGACATTGCGACTGCGGACCCTGCCGCGACCGACTACCTGCTGGGGGGCACAGTTAGCTTTGCCGCTGTCACGGCTTCCCGCCTCGGGCGCCGACCGGCGATTCTGACTCGAGCGGGTGACGATGTTGAACTGTCTGAATTGAGCGGCTTGGCAGACTTGCACGTTCTTCCTAGCGCCAACACGACGACTTTCGCGAATCTGTACTCGCCGGAAGGACGCGTGCAGTACTGCTACACGCCATCGCCGCCAATTGCAGCAGTGGACATTCCCCCTCAATTGAGGGCGCCTCATATCGCCCTCCTCGGCCCTCTCGTAAACGAGGTGCCGCCGGAAGTGGCCTCCATCTTTGACGCTGACACGATCGTTGCAGCAGTGCCCCAGGGCTGGATGCGTCGCTGGGACGAAGAGGGTAGAGTCTATCCCGCGCCATGGCAGGATAGGGAGCGGATCCTTCCCCATCTAGATGCCCTGATTCTGTCGAAAGAGGACATTGACGGCGACCTGGGCCAGGTTGAAGAGTTTCTTGAGTACATTTCGCTCGTTGTCCTGACCGAGTACCGGGACGGTAGCACGGTCTACAGGCGCAGACCGGACTCGGAGGTGGAAACCGTCCCGATTCCTCCCCGCCCGGCAACCGAAGTGGACCCAACTGGAGCCGGGGACATCTTTGCCACAGCATTTCTGCTTCGGCTTGATGAGACGGGAGACCCGTTGGACGCGGCAAGGTACGCCAATGTAACCGCCTCTTTTGGCGTTGAAGGTCAGGGCGTGACGGGAATCCCCAGCCACAAGAGGGTGTTGGATTATATGGCCTCACATCCCTGGCGGCGGAGCGGTGCATAGAAGGTGAATTCTCCACAAGACGGGCTGGATTCTATTCGTGTAGGTAACTCTTCAAGACTGCAAGGCAAATGACGGCACAGATCTTCGCTATCGCCAATCAAAAGGGTGGGGTGGGAAAGACGACAACGGCCGTCAACCTGTGCGCCTACCTGGCTGGCGCCGGTTGCCAGGTCTTGCTCATTGACAGCGACCCACAGGCAAATGCGACGACCAGCCTGGGCATTGACCCAAGAAAACCCGGCACGAGCCTCTACGATGTTCTAATGGACAACAGGCCCATCCAGGAGGCGGTCACAGCTACAACCCTGCCAGGTTTGAGCCTGGTGCCTGCCAATCTCGATCTGGCTGGCGCGGAAGTGGAAATGGCCGCGAGAATGGCGCGTGAGCAGCTGCTCTCCAGGGCGCTCCAGCCTCTATCCTGCCAGTACGACTACGTGTTCATTGATGACCCGCCTAGCCTGGGCCTGATTACCATAAACGGGCTGACGGCTGCGGACGGGATCATCATCCCCGTCCAGTGCGAATACCTGGCGCTTGAGGGATTGAGCCAGCTGCTTAACACAATTGAGCAAGTTCGAAAGGTACTCAACGGCCGTCTCAAGGTAGCCGGAGTGCTGCTCACTATGTCGGACGCGCGCACTAACCTCAGCACCCAGGTGGAGGAAGACGTGCGTGCGCACTTTCCTTTGGAAACATTTGAGACGCTGATTCCCCGTTCTGTTCGCCTCAGCGAGGCGCCAAGTCACGGTCTGGCAGTACTCAGTTACGCCCCGGAGAGCGCCGGTGCGCTGGCCTATGAAGCGCTGGCCGCCGAGTTCATTGGGCGTTTTCCGGTCGGCGTTGAAGCGGCCGCCGATGTTCTGCCAGGATCGCCAGATTCCACGGTGACTTATCGATGAGCAGAGAAACCGGACCAGAACATCTGAATCCCCGCCGAAGGCACGGGCTGGGCCGGGGGCTGGGCGCACTTCTCGGCAGACCAGCCGCCGCCGAGGAGGACGAGTCCGAAGAACTGACTGCTCCGACAGTTGACGAGGGAATCCGCGATGTTCCTGTCGACGAGATCGAGCCCAATCCTCACCAGCCGCGGACGCGCTTCGAACAAGCTACGCTGGTTGAGTTGGCCACCTCCATAAAGGAGCACGGTGTCATCCAACCGCTCATCCTCGCCGAGCGGCCTGATCAACCGCAGCGTTATTGGCTGGTCGCGGGAGAAAGGCGCTGGCGGGCGGCGCGCCACGCAGGGCTGGCGGTCGTGCCGGCCGTCGTGCGCGAGGCGACGTCGCAGCAGTTGCTGGAGCTGGCCCTGGTCGAAAATCTGCAGCGCGACGATCTGAGTCCTATGGAGGAGGCTGCTGCCTTCAGCGCGCTGATTGACCAGTTCAGCCTTACCCAGGCACGGGTTGCGTATCGGGTGGGGAAGAGCCGGTCGGCCGTGGCCAACTCGGTTCGTCTCTTGGGGCTGCCCACAGAGGTCCAGGCAGCGTTGAACGATCGGATGATTAGCGCGGGCCATGCGCGTGCCCTATTGAGCCTTGAAGAAGACGGAGACAGACTGAAGGCTCTCGACACAATCGTGGCGCGGGAGTTGAACGTACGGCAGACAGAGGATCTCGTCAGAAAGTGGCATGAAGAGCCGCCGGCGCATGCAGCGGAGGAAGACCCTCCGCATCTGCTGGCGCAGGTCCGCTACTGGGAGAACCGCTTTCGCGACCGTCTCAGTACGAAAGTCAACCTCGACCGCAGAGCGGACGGCAGCGGTCGTCTCGTCATCCACTTCTATAGTGATGGGGACCTGGAGACGATCTACCGGGAAATCGTCGGAGATGAGACGGACTGAGAATTCGCCTCCTCACCTGCTGCCTCGGCAGATCCATCACGAATCCGCAGAAGGCCTGCAGACTCTGGGATCTACCCCTTGAACTGCTTCAGACAAGCGAATCCGGATGAGCCGAATGGCTGAACAGGCTTGCAATGCGCTACTGGCTGAACTGAATCTTGTTGCCGCAGAGCTTGAAGAGGCAGTGGCCGATCTCCCCGACGGGTTGGCGCAGTTCGTCCGCAGTGAACTGGCGGACGAGCAGTTGCTGGCAGCCGTAGTACTTGCATCGGCCGCGCCGAAGAACGATACGGCCGAGAATGAGTTTCGCAGGGTGGCGCTGGCATCGGCACTTGAGCTCTTGCAAATCGCACTTAACATCCACCGCCTTTTGCTTAGACCCGAACCGACCGCCCCGATTGACAGTTTCCTGCTTGGCGGTACGATCCTGGCTGGGGATTACTGTTTCAGTCGGGCGGCAGTGATGGCGGCGCGCACCAACCATCCCAAGGTCGTAACTGTCTTCGCCGAGCTTCTCCAGGAACTGAGTCAGGCCAACCTGAGGCGAGTCATCGTCGACAAAAGCCCCAATCCCGACTCGGTCGTGTACAACGAGCGGGAGTCGCTGTTCCACAGCGGGGCGTCGGCAGGCGTTCTCCTTGCGGGTCTCAGTGAAGAAGATCAGGAGTCCGTAGTAACGTACGCTGCGCATCTGGGACGACGCCGGTCGCAGGACGGGACAGGCGCTCTCGGCGCCCTGGCGCCAGAGAATCTTGACAATATGCCAGCACCTCAGAGGGAGCGATGGCAGGCGCTCGCTTCGATATTCTGACACGGCCGGCCCAGACGGGCCGCGAACGGGAGCTAGGCGTGCCCTCAAAACGAGCGCTCTTCCTCACATCTCCAAATAGCTACCGCACCCAGGACTATCTCGATGCTGCTGCGAAGCTGGGTATCGAGGCGGTGGTGGCAATGGACTTACCCAGGTTGCTGGCTGAAGAGTGGGACTTTCCTCTCGGGGCTGACTTTTGGCGCCCGGTTCAGGCCTCCGAGCAGCTATTCGACGCGCTGGACAATTCGACCGGTTCGGATGAAGAAAACCGTTTCGACGCCGTGCTGGGGCTCGACGACTCAGGGTCCAGGGTGGCAGCGCTGGTTGCCAAAAGGCTGGGTCTGCCTCACAACGACCCGATGGCAGCGGAGGCGGCTCGAAACAAGTATCGGATGCGGACGATGCTGGCCGCTTGTGGCGCCCCTGTACCCGCCTTTGCCGAGTTTCAGACCGGTGACAATCTGAAGGAGACCATTGCCCGCGCGGAGGAGTCCATTGGATACCCCTGCGTCGTCAAGCCCGAGGAGCTGAACGGTAGCCGGGGCGTCATTCGCGCAGATTTGCGTTGCGAATTAGGCGCAGCGGTCAGAAGGCTGACCGCCCTTATTGGAGATGGGCAACCATTCCTGATCGAGGGATACATTCCAGGTGTTGAGGTTGCGCTTGAAGGTCTGCTGGACAGAGACCGCCTGCACTGCCTGGCCCTGTTCGACAAACCGGACCCTTTGGAAGGGCCCTACTTCGAAGAGACAATTTACGTTACGCCTTCGCGGCTGCCCCTCGAGACGCAGAACAGCATTATCGAGACGACTGAGGCGGCTGCCCGGGGTCTGGGCTTGCAGACAGGGCCAATTCACGCCGAACTTCGTATCAATGACGACGGGCCGTGGATCGTCGAAGTGGCAGGGAGATCTATCGGCGGGCTGTGTTCGCGGATCTTGCGATTTGGCATGGAAGTGGGTAACGGGAGTTCGCTGGAGGAGCTGATTCTGCGCCAGGCGTGCGGCCTGCCGCTGGAGAGCTTGGAAAGGGAGTCGCAAGCGGGCGGCGTGATGATGATCCCGATTCCTGAGGCGGGTATCTTACGACGAGTAAAAGGGGTTGAAGAGGCAAGAGACTTGGCAGGGATCGAGGATGTTCAGATCACGGCCAAGCTGGACCAGTCGCTTGTACCACTGCCTGAGGGAGATGCTTACCTGGGCTTCATTTTTGCAAAAGGGTCTTCGCCAGCCCAGGTCGAAGAGTTGCTCCGGAAGGCCCACGGCTGCATTCAGCTCGAGGTTGACCCGGAATTTGAGCTTGTCCAGTAGAGGACTATTCTACTTCCGCGGTGCGCCCTTTCCTGCGGGAACGCCTTTGCCAGCGCCCGGTGTACCTTCCGGCGTCCAGCCTTCCGGCATCTGGGCGCCCACACCGAAGAAGAACTCTTCCATCTGCTGCATCAGGAATTCGCGGGACTGCGGGTCGCCCAAGCTGAGGCCATAGTGGTTTATCAGTACAACTGAGTACTGCATCCACATGTCCCAGCCTGCCTGCGAGATTCTTTCGTAGATTCGCTGGCCCAAATCCCCTGGGTATGGGGGCGACGCCATGCCCGGTAACTCCTGTCCTATCTTGGCACACTGCACTAAGCGAGCCATAGTTTGCTCCAAACATGATAACGGGAAAGCGCTGGACACCATTATAGGCTTGACTTGGGGCTGTGTCAAAGACTTTGCGTACCCTGTTTGCGGGGATGTCCGGGCCGTTCAGCCGCATCGTTCTGGACAGGCTTCTTGCCAACAACATTGGAATCGCCGCTGTACTGCTCAGTGGGCAGAGCGGCGTACCGCTGCGGAAGCTTCCTCGGCCTCGCACAACCGGTTTGTCGAAACCTGGCGACGGGTTTGAAATCCCGCTTGAGAACACGACCGTCACCTCGGCGGCGACCGTCAGGGAAGAGTACGGGGTCGCACGCGGCAGTTCGACGCCAGCACCGGCTCGGGCTGCCGATTGGATGCCGCCCGCAATTCCGGAGCTTGCCGATCAAGTTGGAGCCCCTTCATACGATTGTGGAGAGATCGGCCACCCGGAGGTAACCAACTGGTTGGCTGCCATGTCGGTTGACGTCGTCTGCGTCGCCTGTTGGAATCGCGTAATTCCGCCTTCCGTGCTGGATATACCGCGTCACGGTTTCCTGAATGTGCATCCTTCGCTACTGCCGGCCTATAGGGGGCCGAATCCTCTGTTTTGGCAGTACCGGGCCGGTGAAAAGGCAACGGGTGTGTCAGTTCACTGGATGGACGCGGGTCTGGATACTGGCGACATTGTCGGGCAGCGAGAGCTGAAGTTTGAAGAAGGCATTCGCGGCGCTGAGGCTGAGGAACTGTGTGCCCTTGCGGGTGGCGAGCTGCTGGCAGAGTTGCTTGAGAAGTTGAAAAATGGTGCACTGCCGCGAACACCCCAGCCCGCAGGAGGCAGCTACTTTCCTTTTCCTTCAGAAGAGGATTTGGTCCTCGATCCAAACTGGGATCCCCGGCGGGCATTCAACTTCATGCGGGCCTATGCCGAGTGGGGAATCCCGTTCCGCCTTGAAACGGAGGGCACGGTGTTCCGACTGGCCGACGCGCTTGAGTGGACCGAAGAAGCTTCGCCTGAAGCAGCTGGCGAAGGAACGGTTTGGGCGCAATTTCGCGGCGGGTCAGTGCTGGCCTTCGAATGTCCCTGACAGACCTTCTGACTGGCAATTGTTGGCCAGTTGTCCCCAACAATCTGTTTCAACTACAATAGTCATGACTTCAATCATCGGCGTTGCATCCCAGTAACAGGAGAATCCAAATGTCCCTAATGTCCATACCACCGGGAATGAAAATTTCAGCCCAGGTGTCGCCGGAGGCAAGCGACGAGGAACTGCAGTTTGTCAAGCAGATGGGCCTGGATTGGGCCGTATGCTGGACGGACGGCGAGCATGCTGGCTATGATTACTACGCGCGGACCAAGGACCGATTTGAGAAGGCGGGTGTCAGGATTTACGGATTCGGCAACCGGGAAGTGCACAATCAGGACGCTATCGTGCTGGGTCTGGATAACCGGGACGCGAAGATCGAGGAGTATATCGATCACCTGAGGGCGCTTGGAAAGGCTGGAATCCCTTACACGACCTACGCTCACATGGGGAACGGCATCTGGAGCACTGGGCGGGAGTCGACCCGCGGCGGCGCCGATGCCAGAGGGTTTGACCTGGCGAAGGCAGATGCCGGCCACTGGGCGGGCCGCTACTATCATCTGCCTCTTACCCACGGCCGCACCTATTCGGAAGATGAAATCTGGGAGAACTTTCAGTACTTTGTTGCGCAGGCGGCTCCAGTGGCCGAAGAGGAAGGCGTTCGGATAGGGATTCACCCTGACGACCCTCCTCAGCCCGAACTGGGGGGCATTCCGCGGTGCATTTTCAGCAGTTACGACGGTTACTACAGGGCGATGGAGATCGCCAGCAGCCCCAACGTGGGCATCTGCTTCTGCATCGGCTGCTGGCTTGAGGGCGGCGACCTGATGGGACGCGGCGTTGAGGATTCGCTCCAGGCGTTCGGCGACGCCAACAAGCTCTTCAAGATCCACTTTCGAAATGTGGACCAGCCGCTGCCTCACTTTGTCGAGACGTTTGTCGACGACGGCTACTTTGAAATGTACAAGGCGATGCGTGTGCTCGAGCAGACAGGCTTCGACGGAGTCCTTATACCGGATCATATTCCGATGATGGCGGACGATTCGCGAATCGGAACGGCCTATACGATTGGCTACATGAAGGCCTTGCTGGCGCGGGCGCAGGACGAGGTGAAAGGGCAGGTGCGTGCATGAAGACAGTTGCGATTCTAAGTCCTGGAGACATGGGCCATACAGTCGGTGAGCGGCTGAAGGAGAACGGTCTGCATGTGATCGCTCATCTGGCCGACCGCAGCGCCCGCACGCGGGGCCTGGCGGAAAAGGCAGGGATAGAAGAGGTTTATTCCTACGACTCGTTGGTTGAAGAGGCGGACGTCGTGCTCTGCATTCTCGTGCCCGCAGAAGCCAGGGCGGCAGCGCAGACCGTGGCGGACGCTATTCGCCGGACAGGCGCTGACCTGCTTTATGCCGACTGCAACGCGGTCGCGCCGCAGACGACGAAAGAGATCGGAGAAACTATCGCCGGCTCCGGCGGCCGCTTTGCGGATGCTTCGATTATCGGGCCGCCTCCTCATCGGGAAGGAACGACCCGATTCTACGCCTCCGGCGTCCACGCGGGCGAACTGGCGAGACTCGAAGACTACGGCCTGGACGTGCCTGTCATTAGCGACCGGATCGGCGACGCTTCATCCATCAAGATGTGCTATGCAGGGCTAACCAAGGGACTGACCGCCCTTTGCACGAACCTTCTGGTCTCGGCAGAGGCACTGGGCATACGTGATGCCTTGTTTGAAGAGTGGGGCTTGAGCCAGGAGGGAATGCTTAAGCGTGTGCAGGGGCTGACGAGTATGCCGCCAAAGTCACGCCGGTGGGTCGGAGAGATGGAGGAGATCGCGGCTACCATGGAGGGCGTCGGCATGACGCCGAAGTTCCACGAAGGCGCGGCCCACATCTATCGTTTTGTCGGTGCATCAACGCTAGCAGATCGCAATCCGGAGGACCCGGACGAGCCTTCGCTGGAAGAGATGCTGGAGAAGTTGGTGGAATTGCTGCCGGCCGGGTGATGTAACCAAATATTGGGCACGTTTCCGTAACCTCTGAGTGTCGATGGCGCAATGTCATAAAATCCGCGATCAGTTTCCTCACTGCTATCGACACTCTTTCCTATCCCCGTACATCGAAATTGCACGTTGATCCGAGGACAGGACAGCCTAACCGCAGCACTACCCCTACAAATCAACACACATATCGATTTCCGGTAGCAGCGCGTGCCGTCTGGCAGCGCCCTACATGGGAACGTCCGCGCGCCGGGAGTTCTGGTCTTCTGACGGGTACGAAACTGTTCAGACCTTGAGGCCGCTGAGGACGACGCCCTGGATGAAGTAGCGCTGGGCGGCCGCGAAGAGAGTGATGACGGGAATCGTCATGATTGCTGCTGCGGCCATGAGCAGATGATCGCGTGGATCTCTCGACTCGAGCGGTATGTTTTGGAAGAATCGGAGGCCGACCGCGGCTGTAAAGAGTTCAACCTTGCTTAGGTAAATGAATGGTCCGAAGAATTCATTCCAGTCACCGAGGAACTGAAGAATAGCGACTGTGGTCAGCGCTGGTTTCATCAGGGGCAAAAGTACACCCCACAGAATTCGTATTGGCGACGCGCCGTCCATCAGTGCGGCCTCGTCCAAGTCTCGGGGAATCGACATGATGAACTGGCGCAAAAGGAAAATCATGAACGCGCCGCCCCCTAGCCACGAACCGATCGTTAGAGGCACATAGGTATTGATCAGCTTCAGGTTGAAAAACAGCACGTACTGAGGGATGAGAGTCACTTGTGTCGGGATCATCATTGTGCCCAGCATGAGGACGAACCAGAACTCCTTGCCAATATAGTTGAACCGGGCAAAAGAGTATGCTGTGAGGGAGCCGGTGATGATGACGCCGGGAATCGTGATTGCCGTGATCAGAAAGCTGTTTCCCATCCAGCGAGCGAACGGAACCGACTGGAAGACCTGGGCATAGTTGGCCCATTGGGGAATCGAGGGAAACAGATGCGGTTCGTAGGAGCGCAGTTCCTGCCATGTCTGCAGGGAGCTTGAGACGGTCCAGAATAGAGGAAATGCAAACATGAGGCCGGCGGCAGTCAGCAAAATGTAGGTCACTGCCTTCTGGATATGCGTACGTCCGCGACGGTAGACGTCGCCGCTGATATCCGTGCTGGGAATTCGTTCAATTGTTGCGGCCATGTTGCCTTAGCTCCCGTAGTAAAAGACCCAGCGGCGCGAGAGACGCAGTTGCCAGATCGTCATCGAGACTATAACGAATGCAAAGAACCAGGCCAGAGATGATGCGTAGCCCATGTTCCAGTAGTCAAATGCGTGCCGGTACAGGTGCAAACTGTAGAATGTTGTAGCGAAACCGGACCCGCCTTCGGTGGCTACAAAAGCGGCCGTGAACACTTGCAGCCCGCCGATGACGCCAAGAACCATGTTGAAAAAGATTGTTGGTGTCAGCAGAGGAATGGTAACGTGGCGCAACTTGTGAAATGCGGTGGCGCCGTCAATGGATGCAGCCTCGTACAGGGACTCCGGGATTCCCTGTAGCCCGGCCAGAAAAATGATCATGCGAGTGCCGCCCAGTCCCTGCCAGAGGCCCATCATAATGAGCGAAGGAATAGCCCAGCGGCGATCGCCGAACCAACCGGGTGGGTCGGACCATCCCATGTCGATTAGCCACTGGTTGATAATCCCGAAATCAGCGTGGAGCAGCCACTTCCAGAGAACAACTGAAGCCACAATCGGCACTAACGAAGGCATGAAGAAGAGCGTCCGGTACATGGCCAATCCCCTCAGTTTGGCATTGAGCAGGATCGCCAGAAACATTGAACCGATAACGCCGAGAGGAACGCCTAATCCCGCATAGTAGAATGTTCGTCCCAAGGAAGTGTAGAAGAGCGGATCATCGGTAAACATCTTGATGTAGTTGTCGAGTCCGATCCACTCCGGCGGGCTGAGTACGTCATACTTGGTAAGGCTGAAGTAGAGAGATCCCAACCCGGGACCGATAAACAGTCCAAAGAATCCAAGCAACCAGGGAGTGAGGAAGAGATAACCGTAGAAGTTTTCCCGCCTCTGCTTTGTCGTCGTCAGTCTTTCTGACATGCCCGGAAATTTGAGACGGCTAGCCAAGGTCGCCATTTGCAGCTCCAATAATAGTAAGCGCTGGGCAAAATCGGCCTCCGACCTGCCCAGCGCTCAATTCGTGCCAGATAGGTCTACGCTGGATCTTCGTCGAGTACTGCCTGGATATTGTCGTGCAGGTCCTGCAAGCCCTTTTCGAACTCAACCGGCTGGTGCGGGTCGAGGAGAAGGTCGGTCCACTGCTGCACAGCCGAGGTATACTCGCGCCCGCGAGAGTTGGCCGGCGCATGAGCGGGGATCCCGTTTTCAAGACTCGGGATAAACCACTCGTGGATCGGATCCTCGTCGATAAGGGATTGAACTACGTCAGGACGCACCATCGCGAAGTTACGGGCGACCAGGTTGAAGTCGAGGCTGCCGTCGTGGCCCGCGATGTGAAGTAGGAACTGGTAGCCGATGTCTGCGTGGTCCTGATCGGTGCGAAGATTCCAGGTGCCGCCGCGCAGTTGCGAGGGGATGCGGCCATCTTCCCGCAGCGGGAAGAGAACCTGCCAGGCCTTGGCGACCGTTTCGTCTTCAATCTGATTCTTGAAGTTGCGCACGCAGAGCGAGCCGCACCAGTTCAAGGTGAGAAGCCCTGCCACGAGCGCGCCGCCGGTGTTTTCGAGGTCGCCTGGGGCCGGAAGCACCTGCTCTTCTACGCCCAGTTTGTAGGCCCAGCGCATCGCTTCCGTTGCGTTGGGGTCGTCGAGCAGCAGGCACTTGGTGCCTTCTTCATTAATCAATGAGCTGCCAAACAGACGGCAAAGGACGACGACAGTTGCTTCGTTGTGGCTGATGTTCAGCCCGAAACGCTCGCCTTCGACATAGAAAGAGTGTGCCCACTCGTCTATGGTGTCGATCGAGACGTCGTGTCCAGTCGGGTTGGGCAGATCGATGCCGGCCTCTTCCAGGTGCACGGCGTTGGTTACGAGCGTATCGAAGCCGGCCCAGCCCCAACTGGGGAACCCGTAAAGTTTGCCCTGGTAATACTGCAAGCCCAGGAAGTGTTCAAACCACTGGCTCAGATCAGTGCCATCGGCGGCAACCAGCTCGTCGATGGGCATGATGATATTCTTGTTGATGGCGCGCCAGAAGTGGTAGTGGGAGGGATCGAAGGCGATGATTTCGCCGAGATCGCCGGCGGCCTGGGCTGCGTACATCTTGGCGTAGTTATCCTGCTGGCCTGAGCCGGCCAGGGGCCGCAGCTCGATCGTCACATCGGAGTGCATTTCCGTAAAGGTCTCGATGCGCTCTTCATTCCAACCGCTGCCGATGCCGCGGAAGGTGTCCCAGCGCAAGTGGACGGGCTCCATTGCGGCGCCTTCGTCGCCCATCTCTTCTGCCGGAGCAGCTGGGGCGACACAGGCGGCAAGTGCGCCGGCGGAGACGGCGAGTGCCCCTTGCAGGAATGAACGGCGAGAAACGTGATCTTTCATTGTATCCTCCGAGAATGGAATGACGGATAAGAGTAGTCTATCGTCAAATGCCGCGACCCGGGTTCCGTCAGATTCCGGGCCGCGGCCGAAACATCCGCCAAAATCAACTATGCCAGCGGGTCCTTGTCCAGGACTTCCTGTACAAGGAGGTGAGTCTGCTCGACGCCCTCTTCAAACTCTACTGCCTGCGTCCAAATGGCCTGGAGATTGTTGTTCATCGTATCGACGAACTCCGACGTCCGGGCATTGGCCGGGCGGTGCCAATTGCGCGGGCCTTCAGGATAGATCTGCTGGTGCTGGCGGAAGATCGGGTGGATGGAATTGAGCTCATCGCTCTCCCAAACGTCCTTGCGGCCGCCTGGGCTGCCGGCGCCAAAGAAGACATGCTCGATGCCGTCCTCTTTGGTGGAGTAGAAGTCCAGCACCTGGAACGCCTCCGAGGGGTTCTTGGAGTTGCCGGTTATGCCGAAGGCAGCAGCCGACACCTGTGAACCCCGTAGTCCTGTCGGTCCGACCGGTCCTACGACAGCATCCCACTCGAACTCAATGTCCCCTTCGTTCTTCATGTTGGTGTACCGACCAATCAAGCCTGTGGTCGTGTTGAAGGAGCCCACCTTACCGGCAACGAAGTTGTTTACCGCCTCGTCGCCGCACTGGCATGGATCGACTTCATGCGTGTGCTGCAGGTCATAGAGCCAGCGCAGGCCCGCGATCGATTCTTCCTGGTCCAGCAAGGACATCGTGCCGTCTTCGCTAATGGCGTCGCCGCCGAAGATGCGAAGATAGGACGGGACGTGTTCCTGGCCTGTACCAAAGGAACGGATGCCCCAGACCTCGGGAGGATCCGTTACCGCTTTACCGATCGCAACGTAGTCATCGGTCGTCCAGTCCGGGTGCGGGAGCTCTCCGCCTGACTCTTCAATCAGAGTCTTGTTGTGATAGTAGGCGGTAGTCCCGTAGTGCCCGTGGTTGGGTATGGCGTGCAGCTCGCCGTCCAAGGTAAGAGCGGCCAGCAGCGAGTCCCAGAAGTTGGACAGATCGAAGTCTTTGGCGGCGACTATGTCGTCGAGCGGAATCAGGACGCCCTTGGCCTTGTGCTCGGGCGGGTTGTTGAGATAGGTCCAGACCACGTCTCCAACCGTACCGGAGGCAGAGAGAGCGTAGATCTTGGGATACATCTCATTGCCGGGCAGCTCATCGATCTCCAGGTTGATGCCGGGATTCTGCTCTTCGAACAAGGGCTGACGGCTGATGTGCCAGTCTGCGTGTGTACCCAGGCGCGTGTGGAAGAGAACGGTGACGGGTTCCTCCGAGGCCATCATCTCATCCCCGGAATCACCGCCGGCAGGGGCGCCGGCAGGAACACAGGCAGATAGGGCCAGGCCGCCGGTCGCTGCAAGAGAACCAGCCAGGAACTGGCGACGACTTACACGTTTGTGAAGCATTTTGCTTCCTCCTTGTGGTTGGGACAACTATCGACAGAAAACTACAAATGTAGAGGAGAGCTATCCCTTTATTCCGGACATGACAATCCCCTGGACGAGATACCGTTGCGCCAAAAAGAAGATAATGATGATAGGCGCTGTCATCATCACACTGGCTGCCATGAGCAGGTGGTACTTTGGCTCGGTGTCATCGGCGAAGCCGGCTACTGCCTGGAAATAGCGGATTCCAATCGCTAGCGTGTACTTCGTCTTTGTGTTCAGAAAGATGAAGGGGTAGAGGAATTCGTTCCACTGTGACATGAAAGTGAGAACAGCCGCCGTCGCCGTGACAGGAATGGACAGAGGCATCAGGATCTGCCAAAAGATGCGAACATAGCCGGCGCCGTCGATTCGCGCCGCCTCATCGAGATCGATGGGAATGCTGAGAAAAAACTGGCGCATCAGGAAAATGAGAAATGCGCTGCCGCCGAAAAAGGAAGGGATTATCAGCGGTCTGTAAGTGTCCAGCCATCCAATCTTTGCGAACATGAGGTAGAGAGGAATCAGAGTAACCTCTACCGGCAACATCATGGTGCTGAGGGTGATGATAAAGAGTACGTCCCGCGCCGGGTACCGAAAACGGGCGAAAGAGTAACCCACGAGTGCCGCCGTCAGAACGGCGCCAAAGGTTGAGACGATCGCCACAAAGGTCGAGTTCCAAGTCCAAGTGGCCCACGACACGATTTCGAAGACCTTCGGATAGTTTTGAAACTGTGGAACCTCCGGAAGCCACGTAGGAGGAAACCTGAACAGTTCGCCCCCTCTCTTAAGCGAGGAGAGTACCGTCCAGACAAAGGGGAACATGAAAATGGCCGAACTGGAAATGGCGACCAGATAGAGGATTCCCCGGCCTATGGCGCGTTGGAATGAAGCTGACTGGAATATCCCAGCTGGGTGGATTCCGCTTTCGGTCTGCTTTCGGCCTGAGGCAATTGCTTCGCCCGCCATCAGTCCACCTCCCCTGCGTAGTAAACCCATCGTCGCGACTGCCTGAACTGAACATAAGTGAAGACGAACAAGACGAAGAAAAAGATCCAAGCCAGGGCCGAAGCGTAACCCATCTCAAAGTACTGGAAGGCACGCGTATAAATGTGAAGGGCGTAGAACCAGGTAGCGTAAGCTGGCCCGCCCTGGGTGGCGACAAAGGCGGCGGCAAAGACTTTGAGTGCACCGATAATGCCAAGAACCATGTTGAAGAATATGGTGGGGGTAAGCATGGGGATCGTTACGTTGCGGAACTTGGCCCAGAGACCGGCGCCGTCAACGACGGCCGCGTCGTACAGTTCTTGGGGCACGCCCTGAAGACCGGCCAGAAAGATCAACATTGTGTTGCCGCCGATCGCCCCCCACATCGCCATGATTATGAGGCCGGTCATGGCCCAGTCCGGATCGCGAAACCAACCGGGGGCGTTGTCGCTGCCGGTAATGGTACGAATCCAGTGATTTATCGGCCCCACGTCGGCGTTGAAGATCCAGCCCCAAAGCACGGCGGAGGCCACGATGGGCGTCAGGTGTGGCAGGAAGAAAAAGGTGCGGAACCAGGCCGTCCCGCGCAGCGCCTGATTGAGTAGCATAGCCGCAGATAGTGCCCCGACCAGCGACAGTGGCACGACGATCAGGGCGTAGCGAAAAGTCAGCATCATCGAGGGCCAGAAAAGTCGGTCTTTGGTGAAGATTTCGATGAAGTTCTTCAAGCCCACGAAGTCAGGAGGATTTACCACGTCATACCGGGTGAAGCTGAGGAAACCGGAGGTCATCATTGGGCCGATGATGAAGAGAATTATGCCCAGCAGCCACGGCGACAGGAAAATGTAGCCTGCTATCGCCTCTTTGGTGCGAAGGTTAGTCGTCCAGCGGGGAAGAGGTATTCGAGAGCTTGCTGTCGCTTCTGTCGTCATTACTTCCTCTCCCTGACCATTTCATGTCCCTCGTAGAGATCGCGCGCCGCGGTACCCTGGGCTTGCGCAGGCGGTTCGACGCCCAGAATGTGGCAAAATGTCGGAACGACGTCGACGGCATGAATATAGCCCAACCGGTCGACGGGGCGTTCGTATCCCTTCTTGAGGCCCGGCCCGTCCAGGAAAAAGGAGCCAAAAGTGGACGAAAAGCCGTTTTCCGTTGGGATGAAGCCGCCATGGTGGGCGCCGTACACGAGAGGGGCGCCGACATTTCCGCCGCCTTCGATCCCGAGCCACTGCGTGTAGTAGCCGCTGACGTAGTCGTGGTCCCATGCGAGAATGACATCTCCGCATTCGTCTCCCCACTGGCCGAGGAGATATGCGTCGCGTTTGGGCAAAGCGATAGCGACGACCGTGTTGCCGGTCTCTTCGTCGATCCAGGTACGCAGTGCGGTGAGGAGCTCGCGTTCGACCTGTTCGAATTCTGGTCCCGGATCGGCGTTGATCGTAATGTCGAAGCCGCGTCGAGCGAGGAAGGCCGTGGTCCGGTCCCAGTCGATCTGCTCAGATGAGGGGTCCAGGTCCTGGGCAATTGCCTCTTCTCCGCCGTCCTTTAGGACGAGAAAGCCCTTGTCGCAAAGAAACTGGCGAAGATTGGCGATGCGCACGTCGGGAAACGCACCGTGGTCGGAGATGATTCCGACATAGACCTCGCCGCCGTTGCCGTTGGCCTTGTCGGCTGCCTCGTACATCAGGCCTAGGACGCGGTCGCCGACCTGGTAAGCGCGGCGGAAGTAGTCCAGGTATTTCTCCTCGGTCTCCGGATTGAACCCGGGACACACCGGATCTACGTCGGCCAGATGGATATGATTGAGATAGTCATACAGGTGCCAGTGGCAGGTGAAGTAGGAGCAATCTCTCTCGTGGAGCATGAAGTTGGCGACATTGGCAAACCAGATACCCTGGTACTCGCATTCTTCGAGAGCCGTATCGAAGTCGATCATGCCTGACGTATATGGCGTCATTGAGGCATGTTCCTGATAGGGCCCGAAGCGTCGGATCAGTTCTTCTTCGAGTTCGGCGTCCCCATAGGTGAAGCCATCGGTGTAGGTGATCTGTGTGCGGTACAGTTTCAGGGCGCTGCCATCGGGAGCGAGCTCCATTAGTTTGAAGCGGACGGCGGCTTCCTGGTCGCGTCCGTCGATGCGGAACGTCTCGACGGCCCAACCGCTCCATTCGCAAGCCCTGGTATCAGCCAAGACGTCGGCCCCGTCCCGACTACGGCAGATCCGGATCTGATCGTAGCCACTTCCGCGGCTGTCGACTGCAAGAACGTAGAACCGGTTGACGTCGCCTCCCAGGCGGGCGACGACAGTGAACTCGGTTGCAAGCGGCGGAGAGGCGCTTTCCGGAAGATTCGTCCAGCCATCGGGAGAGGAGAGTGGAGGCACAGGCTCTATGCTGCGCGGGCCTTCGACCGCGGAACCGTCATGACCCATTGCGACTTCTCCGACCGCAGACGCGTCAGTTGTGTAAGCCTGGGCTGCCGCTACTTCGAAGTCAGTGCTGTTGTGACCTGGCGCGCCGAAACCGTCCACAACATATCCAATGTTCACTCCGGAAGGGTGGGCGCCCGGATAATGAACGGCGACGCTCTTGAGTCCGGCGCGTTCCAATGCGTTCCAAATGCGTTCCGCGTTGTTGGCGCGGCCGTCAAAACTGCTGACGGTTACATCCTTCTCGTTTGCCCCGGACTTTCGCTTCACCACGGTCTGCCAGGTGGGCACACTGTGCGTTCCTGTGTGGGCGCCAGTGGAGAGAGTGGCCCAGTTGGTGGGCGTCCAGACGGGGAAGGAGGGATAGGTTTCGTTTACCGTACCTTCGTTGAGCAGGCGGCTGAAATTCGGCAGACACCCTTCGGCCGCGAACTGTTTCATCATCGGAGTGACAAAACCGTCCATCCCATAAGCGTAAATCTTCTTTGTCATTGCTGGCTTACTGCTCCCCGTAAAGTATGCGAAAGTTCAGGTAGGTGCCTCCGCAGGGCTCTGGTAGGGTGCTGTTCGTGCAGGACTACTGCGAAGACGCCGCTAAGCAGTGCTAATTGGTGTGCAATCTTTCAGGCGAGGCTGTTGCCTGAAGAGGAATGCTTTGGCAGAAGTGATTTTGCCAAAGGACCTGCCTTACATGAACTGGAATTCGTGCCTGTTTGAGGTTGAAATCCAGGCCATTGCTGGCAGGTAACGTCTGTTCGTTCGGCTCCCTCCTGACTGAAGTTAGGCAGAACTCTTGTAGCTATGTTGGCCGGGGCTGAAATTCGTACTGTCTGGGCTTTGGTGAGACCCTGGAGCTATCCCGATCAACGGGTTGGTCTCACCCATCTATCTGTTCTCCCGGCGCTGAATAGTTCGATACCTTGAAAACAGACTCCGCCCCACTCAAACGTGTGAGCGCCGGGATTATAGCAGCATCTCTAGGGGAATGCAAACTGTCCTAGTAGGGCTCGTTCCGGTCGGGATGGAGAAATGAAAGCCATCTTCACTGGCTGACCATCCCGTCAGTCACAGATGGTGTGGCGGGGACGCTGGGGTCTTCTCAGTCCGCAGTAGGAGTCTCAAGGCCGCAGCTGGCGGAGGATGGGAAGTCTCGCCGTGACGCCGACCCGACCAGGTTTTGTATTGGAAAATGGGAAGTGGAGCGTGGGCAGACGGGCCAACCTCAGAGGACAGTGAATCGCCGAGTCTTACGGCAAAGATCCGTCATTGTGGCCGACCCGCAGCGGGACTGGCCCAAAAGAGCTGCAGTTCTGTTGGGAGGGCAGTTCTGCAGGAAAGCTCAGACTTTATCCCGCAACCATCCCCACCACAGACATGGCAACGACGGCGATGAGAGTAAACGCAATCATGAGCGCAGCCCAACCGCCGAATAGAAGCGTTGCAAAAGCATATGAGTTGGGACGGTCGCTTTCCTGGGATTCCGTTGCAGCTTGCTCTTTGGCCGGCGCGTCTTCCCCGGCTACAGCGGTTTCTTCCTGGACAGTATCTTCTTCCACCTTGATTCTCCTGTTGGTTTTCGATTTCATGCCGTCCGACATTCGATACCTGCCGGAAACTGGCAACCGGCCCGACCCTTTGCAACCCGTGAACCGGCATGATGAATCGCTTGCCCCGGTCAGTATCCCGCGGGTGCCTGACAGGCTTCATGCAGGTACCGGCGCCATTATAGCACGTGGTAGAGCCATCTGCACGATTTCCGGCGCCCGGAAAGGCGCGCTACAATGTGACCTCAGAGGCAAGAACTGGCTATCTGGGAAGGGGAATGCTTGAATGGAGTATCGGACTTTTGGTCGCACGGGTCTTCGCGTCAGCGTTGCGGGCATCGGGGCTGGCGGACCAAGCAAGCTGGGCATAGCGACGGGACGGAGTGAAGAGGAGTCAATTGCGGTCGTCCGGCGCGCCCTGGAGCTAGGCGTAAACTATATTGACACGGCGCAGGCCTACGGTACGGAGGAGATTGTCGGTAAGTCGATCCAGGACTTCGACAGGGATAGCCTTGTCATCGCGACGAAAAAAGGCGCCTATCGCGACGGTGAACCAGTGCCCGCTGACGAGTTTGCCGCCGGAGTCGAGGCGAGCCTGAAGCGGCTCGGCGTGGAGACGATCGACGTCTTCCACTTTCACGGCGCAAGGATGGAACAATACCGGCACATCTGCGAAGAGTTGGTGCCGGTACTTCAAAGCATGCGCCAGGCAGGAAAGATTCGCCATCTGGCCGTCAGCGAACACTTCGCCTCTGACTTTGAGCACCGCCTGTTGCGGCAGGCCATCGAAGACGACCTCTTCGACGTGGTCATGGTCGGCTTCAATATACTAAACCAGACCGCCAGGCGCGACGTGTTTCCGGGGACTCAGGAGAAGGGCATCGCGACGGAATGTATGTTTGCAGTGCGGCGTGCATTCAGCAGACCTGAACGGTTGCGTGAGATTCTGGTCGAGCTGCGGCGCAGCGGAGAGATTGACGTAGACGCTGTGGACCTCTTTGAACCGCTCGAGTGGGTAATGGAGTTGAGTGACGCAAAGACCTTGCCGGAGGCGGCATACCGCTTCTGCCGTCACGAACCTGGGATCGACCTTGTTCTCACCGGTACAGGCAATATCCGGCACTTAGAGGAAAATATAGCCTCGCTATTGAGACCCCCGCTGCCCGCAGAGGTGGTCGAACGATTGAGGCACATATTTGGTCGCGTCCACTCTGTAAACGGTAGTTAGTCCCCGCCCGGCGGCGTCCCCGCCGAATCAGTCCACTATATCAATAGTTCCGCTGCTTCCGTCGACGCGAACATTGACCCCTGTCTGCAGGCGGGAAGTGGCCCGGTCCACGCCCGCGACAGCCGGAATCCCGTACTCGCGCGCGACTACGGAGCCGTGGGTCATCATGCCGCCTACCTCCATGACCAGTCCGCCGGCGGCAAGGAACAGGGGCGTCCACGAGGGATCCGTACCGGGACAAACGAGGATTTCACCGGGTTCGAGGTTGGCCTCCAGGGGATCGAACACAACCTTCACAACGCCCTCAACCACGCCGGGAGATACGCCCGAGCCTGCAAGTCCTGTTCCGTCGCCATCCGCGGTGATGCCGGCAAAATAGGCGGTACCGTCACTGAGCAGCAGGCGGGGGATGGGCCGACGGCGCCTTTCAATCTGTTCGCTTGCTCTGCGATCGCTGACCAGTCTCTTCCAGTCGCCGGGCGCCCCAATCGCCAGCGTTTTCAGTTCCCGCAACGATAGGTAGAAGAGGTCTTCGGCTCTTTCGAGAACACCCTCTTCGACGAGCTCCCTCCCGCTTTCCAGGAGCGCGTCGCGTGCAATCCCCATGATTCGAGTCATGGTAAACTTGGGGCTTTCGCGCAATCCGGCCAGGGCGCGAACCCGGCGGGCCAGGAGACGCACGAGCCAGGGCCCGAACCGGGACCCCCAGGCGCTGGCCGCCGCTTTGGCCAGGCGCGCCTCCGCACTGGCCGCCTCCCGACGTCCCTTCTCGAAGACGCGATCGGGCGCCATGTCCTGGTCAGAAATAGAGAGGTAGCTTTGTAGCGCCCGCACGATGGGTTCGGGCGCTTCGCGCCAGCGAGGCTGTCCGAAGTCGAGCTCAGCCAGCCCGCGCATTCCGTACCGGGAAAAGAAGCCTTCGAGCGCGCTCTGAATCGAGACGGGCAGCTCCTTGTTCCTGTACCGACTGGCCAATTCCGCTGCATCCGCAGCAGCGAACGCCACCGCGCCGGCCCTGTCTTCACGAATCCGGCATGCCACCTTCCATAGCTCCAGGTCCATCTCCGTGGTCACATTGTTGGGCAGGCTGCGCGTCAGCTCTAACGCCATTTCTAGCGAAATATCGGGATCGGTGCGCGCCAGGACCGAGGCGATCCTCGTTAACAAGCCAAGAGAGGCGTAGCCCGCGACAATCGGAGGGATGAAAAGGGGTAGCAGGAGAGGAAACATGGCATTGTAGCAGAGCCACTCGCAGAGTGCTGCCCGTGCGGCAAGCGACTGTGCCTCGCCTGTTCGCTGGACTGTGGCGCCAATGTGCTTCTCGACCGCGGTATCGATGGATCGCACACGCGCCTCCGGCTTCAGAAAGGCTTGCAACGCCGAAATGAGAATGCGCGACGCGAATGGCGCCGCGACCGCAAAGAAGCGAAGAGAGAATCTGGGACTTTCGAGGCGGGAATCAGCTATCACGTCCAGGATGGCCTTGGCCGCGCCCGGTTCAACCATGGGCAGAGCTCTGCGAAAGGCCAGGCGGCCGATGGGATTACCGAGGGCGGCCGTCGAGTCGATCCATGGCCGGGCGGCCGCGGAATACAGGATCCTCTGATCGTACAGAGTGGCGTTTGACGAGAAGATTTGGGCGATGCCAGAAAACATACCGCGCAGCATATCCATGCCGAGTGGTGTGAATGGGCTCAGGACACCCTGAATTGCACCTAGAGAAACGTACACTTTCAGGGCGCCGCCATCGACGCGTGCTGGCAGGGGAAAAAGTGAGGTGATTGGCCTCGATTGCAAAAGATAGAGATTGCCGCCGGCAAAGGCCCATTCAATGTCCTGCGGTTCGCCGTACAGATCGGCCGTATTTCGACCCAACTCCGTCAACTGGCGGACCTGGCCGTCCGTCAGCGCCTCTTCAATGCGGTATTCAGCCTTTTTCGTCCTCACCCCACCCTCGGGCGCCCCGGTTATGACGGTTGACTTGCTCCCCAACACTCTGTGGAGCACTTTGCCGCTCTCGCTCGAGATGACGTAGTGGTCAGGTTCGACCTGTCCGCTCACCAGGGCTTCTCCCAGGCCAAAGGTAGCGTCAATGACGGTCTCCGTGCGGCGGCCCGTCAGCGGGTTCGCAGTGAACAGCACGCCGGACGATTCGCTCTGCACCATTTCCTGGACGACCACGGCCAGCGAGACCGCCGACTGGTCGATTCCGTTGCGGTCCCGGTAGGCAATAGCCCGCGCCGTCCACAAGCTGCTCCAGCACTCTACAACCGCGCGCAGTAGACTGCTGTCGCTGACGACGTTGAGAAACGTGTCCTGCTGGCCGGCGAAAGAGAGGCCTGGCAGATCTTCAGCGGTAGCCGAGGAGCGCACTGCGACGGGTGGCCGGCCCAGTTCGGCATAGGCCTCACATATCTGGCCGGAGAGTTCGGCGGGCATCTCGCTGGCATGGAGACGCTCCCGCAATCTGTCGGAGAGAGCAGCCAGGGCGGATGCGTCGCCCGTTGCACTGTTCTCGACTTCTGCTGCCATCCAGCCTGCAAGCCCGGCCGATTTCACGAACCCATCGTAGGCTTCGGTTGCAATGATGAACGCTGCCGGAACCGGGAAACCGGCTACTGCCAGCTTGGCCAGATTCAACCCTTTGCCGCCGGCGCGAGAGAGCGAGTGTCCCGGAGTCGTTAAGGGAAGGCAAATGGAAAGAGGAATGTCAGGGGATCCTGCCGCGGAACTGGGCATCTGGTTGTGAATGCTCTCCTCAATGTAATGCTGCGGGCACGAACTGAAGATGCTCTGCCAAAACGAAGGACGTTCGGGGCAGTCTATACGGTTGATCGTCCTTTAGTCAATGTAACAGACTACCTCCTATGGCCGGTCGCCAGTATGCTTTTGACCGGGAGGCGGCGGGTTACTGAATGCCCTTCCCATGCCGAAGTCGATCGCGTAGCGCTAAGGAGGAAGGCTATCGGACGGGGCGCATCGACGGGTATCCCCGCGCACTAGTGGCAGTCGGCAATGCCCCTCCTCAAGTGGCGACCGGGGAGGAGTCAGTTGCAAGAGTAGAGTGGCCGTTTGCAAGTGCATAGTTGTCTCCTATCCGTGTGACGTAGGGGGCCCGAACTGGTCTATGTTCTGCTTGAATCTGTGGGTATCTGTGTTGACGACTCTTGGCGAACTTAGTATGCTTAGGCAGTACCTCTTTCCTTTTCCCTTTCACTTAAGGAGCGCTCCATGTCACGGGAGAATGAACGCGTGGGAGACCAGGTGGATGTTCAGGTTGTTGGCGAAGCGCTGGCTGCCTCTGAAGAGATTCTGACGCCCGAAGCCTTGGCCTTCGTCGCAGGGCTGAAGAGTCTGGATGACCCCCGCCGCGGGGATGTGCTGGCGGGTCCAGAGGGGCTGCTGCGCCGCATCGACGCTGTCGAGTCCCCGGGCTTTCTGGATGAGACCGAAGGGGTCCGCAACGGCGACTGGCAGGTGGCCTCAACCCCTGATGACTTGCAACGGCGCTGGGCCGAGATCACCGGTCCCGTCGATCGAAAAATGGTGATAAATGCCCTGAACTCGGGCGCCGACGTCTTTATGGCCGATTTCGAGGACGCCAACTCGCCGACGTGGGCGAACTGTGTGGAGGGGCAGCAGAACCTGTATGACGCCGTCCGGCGGACCATCCGCCTTGAGGATGAGGCCAGGGGGCGCGTCTACGAGCTCAACGATGAGATTGCGACCCTGCTGGTCAGACCGCGCGGCTGGCACCTGTTGGAAAAGAATGTGCTGGTGGACGGCGAGCCGGTTTCCGCCAGCCTCTTCGACGTCGGGCTGTATGTCTTCCACAACGCGGCCGAACGGCAGCGCCGCGACAGTTCCTGCTACTTTTATCTGCCCAAACTGGAGACGCACCTGGAGGCGAGTTTGTGGGCAGACGTGTTCGCTCATTCTGAGGAGGTACTGGGGATTCCCCACGGCTCCTTCAGAGCGACCGTCCTCATAGAGACGATTCTGGCTGCCCTGGAGATGGAGGAGATTCTCTACGAGTTGAGAGACTATTCGGCCGGTTTGAACGCGGGCAGATGGGATTACATTTTCAGTGCCATCAAGAAGTTCCGTGACAATCCGGACACAGTGCTGCCGGAGCGGGCCCAAGTTACCATGACGACGCCCTTCATGCGCGCCTACACCGAGCTTCTGGTCCGCACGTGCCACAAAAGGGGTGCACACGCAATTGGTGGTATGGCGGCTTTCATTCCAAGTCGGCGGGATCCTGCCGTCAATGAGGAGGCGCTGGCAAAAGTACGCGCCGACAAGGAGCGGGAATCGGGTGACGGCTGCGACGGGACTTGGGTCGCCCATCCCGATCTGGTGCCGCTGGCGCGGGGGATATTCGAAGAGGCTACGGGCGGCGCGCCGCACCAGAAACACCGCATGCGGGAGGACGTGGCGGTATCGGCGGAGCAGATCCTGGATGTCGGCGTTCCTGGGGGTACGATTACGGAGAGCGGGCTGCGCACAAATGTCGACGTCTCCCTGCAGTATCTGAATGCCTGGCTGTTGGGCAACGGCGCGGCGGCGATTTACAATCTGATGGAGGACGCGGCCACCGCCGAAATATCACGCTCACAGATCTGGCAGTGGATCCGGCACAATGCGAAACTGGACGACGGCAGGCCGGTCACGCGCGAACTGTACGAGCAGATCCGTGACGAGGAGCTCAAAAAGCTTGGCGAATACGGGCCGGGGCGCTTGGAAGAAGCGGGTGAAATTCTGGACAGGCTCATTTTGACAGACGATTTCGTTGAGTTCCTCACACTAATTGCCTACGATCATTTGACGTAACCTGATTGGCCCCATCTGTGAGGCCAATTAGGCTTGCCAAGTTCGGTTCGTTATGGCATTACTGTTAAGGTTGGAGCAACTTTCTTCGCGGAGATTGCGACCAGGAAATGCAATTCGAAGGTCAGGAAAAGATCCCACTCGCCCTTCAGAAGCAGATGGCCGGCGCCCCTGATCAGACGATGTTTCTACTGTTGCACGTCAGTGAAACCGGGCCCCGGCAGCTTGCCGACATCGAGAGGGCGGGATATGCCGTGCATCAACAGACATCGATCATACCCTGTTACGCGGTGAGCGGTCCGGGACGGGGGCTGCAGGCATTGGCGAAAGAAGCCTGGCTCGTTAGGGTCGAGGAAGACAGCGCCGTACATACGATGCAGTAGTGGGCATCATTCGGTTCAAGTCATTTTGCGATGGCCCAATTGACGGGAACGGTCAGGATCCCGCTTGCGCAGCTCTGGCAGATCACTGGCTGACCCGCCCAAAAAACAGGTCTCGGACGAGGTTCTTCCCCAGATAAACGTCTGCCGTCAAGCAGACGTTGACCAGCGAAGAAACAAGGGTAGGAAGCTTCCAGGACAATCGGGTCTTTGGAAAGGCAGCGTGTTGCTTGTAGGTAGAAGCTGCACGCGCATCATGGTTCACGGCGGTGCCTCTATTTTGTCTTGCCGTACGCGGGCAAGAATTCTTCAGGAGGAATTTGGTCAATGTATTCGGAGAAATTCTCCGCCCATGTACGGGACGCGGTTGAACAGGCCCGGATGGCCAGTGAAGAAGTGCAGGTGATTGTCAGGTTTCATTCACAAGGAGGCCAGCGGAGCATTGGTAGGCTGGCCGCAAGCGCAGGCACTATCAAAGTCAATCAGGAGTACAGACTGATTCCTGCGACCGCCCTCTCCCTTACGGCGCCGGCCCTGGACGAACTGACGGATTCGGACGATGTGGCGGAGATTTGGTTGGACGAAGACGTGCATATATTGCTTGACGTGTCGACACCCCACATCAGGGCCCCTCAAGTCTGGGAGCAGTTGAACAATGATGGCGAGGGGGTCACTATCTGTATCGTTGACACGGGTATTGACGCGACACACCCGGACTTTGCCGGCCGGGTCGGGCTGACGGCCGATTTCAGCGGCAAAGGATCGGCTGCCGACGGCAACGGCCACGGTACACATGTTGCCTCTACCGCGGCTGGCACTGGTGCAGCCAGCGGCGGCAAGTACATAGGTGTCGCCCCTGGTGCCACGATCATGGCCGCCAAGGCCCTGGCCGACAACGGCAGCGGCCGGATGAGTAACGTCATGGCGGGCCTGGAGTGGTCGGCTCAGAACGGCGCCGACATCCTCAACCTGTCGCTGGGCAGCCGGGGAAGCAGCGACGGCTCCGATGCGCTGAGCACAATGTGCAACGCCATCGTGGACATGGGCAAGATCATGATCGTTGCCGCGGGAAACAGCGGACCCCGTCAGAGCACGATCGGCAGCCCGGGGGCGGCCGAAAGAGTGATCACGGTAGGCGCCTCCAATGACAAGGACAGTGTTGCCCGCTTCAGTAGCAGGGGTCCGACTGCAGATGGTCGGATTAAGCCGGACGTCGTGGCGCCCGGCAGCAGGATCGTAGCTGCGCGGGCATCGGGTACATCGGTCGGCCAGGTCGTGGACGAGCACTACACGACCGCTAGCGGAACCAGTATGGCTACGCCTCACGTGGCCGGTCTCGCTGCCCTGATGCTCAGGGCAAATTCAGGATTGGGCCCGGCGGAAATCAAGAAGATGCTGATGGCCACGAGCGTGGACATTAACAGCTCGGAATATGGACAGACCGAGGCTGACAAGAACATTCAGGGTGATGGACGCATCGACGCATTGACCGCAGTGCAGTATGCAAACACCGGCGAGCAGCCTCCCCCACACAAACCTTCCCTGCCGGTGCCGTCTCCTCCTTCTCCGGGGCCCTCTCCGCCTATCGGTTGTCTGGCCGCGCCGCTGAAATTCTTCAAGTTGATTTAGCGCCTCCTGTGCGGTGCCAGGTCGACTCAAGCCGCAGGGCGCCACCAACGACGCTCGCTTAACGCCCGCGTTCCTATGGAACCTTCCGGAAACTGCGGCCGGACGACACACCCATGAGCGAACTGGATAGTTCATCGACAGTCTTGGAGGAACGGGCGCGAAAAAGGGAAGCGATCGGCCTATCGCCGCACCGGCCTACGGCTAAAACGGTAGTTCACAGCCCTCCTGAGCCCAAGCGCGGCCTGCCCGTCGCTCTCCTTGCGCTCTCCCTCCTTACCGCAACTGCGGTTGTCCTCCTCTTCCTGAACAGGTCGATCTTCACCCAGGGGCCGGTCGGCTGGCGTGCGCCTGCAACAGTTGATGCAGGTCGCCTGATCGTCAGAGACGACTTCGCCGAACCCCATTTTGACCTGCCCGTTCGCAGTGACCAGGATTCCGAGCAGCGATACGTGGGTGATCTCTACCTCATACAGGTCAATCAACCCGGGGCCAGAGTGTGGACGGCGCTGGGCCAGCCGCTGCCGGGTGCCTACAGACTCGAGGCCGACCTGCGTTTGGACCCGCAAGAGCGTTACGCCCTGGGATACGGCGGACTGATCGTCCGCTATCAGAATGACGAAAACTTCTATCTGTTCGTGGTCGACCGCGAAGGGCGGTACAGGATAGAGCTTGTAGAAGAAGGTGCGTGGCGTACAGTCCGGCCTTGGACCCCACTGAGTTCGCAGTCAAGCGGGCGGCAAGCCATTGTGGCTGTGGTTGATGACGGGGCCGAGCTTCGCCTGTTAGTCAACGCCGTCCAGGAGGATACTGTGTCTGATCCCCGGCTGCCCGCCGGCGATGTCGGCCTCGCGGTTGGCGCCCGTAGCCCAGGCCGGGCTCGGGGTCTGTTCGACTGGGTCGCGCTCTA
This sequence comes from Caldilineaceae bacterium SB0664_bin_27, assembly GCA_009838625.1. Classification (GTDB taxonomy): domain Bacteria; phylum Chloroflexota; class Anaerolineae; order Caldilineales; family Caldilineaceae; genus Bin5. Next base: position 33,227 of record VXRG01000090.1, on the reverse strand, counting down.
CGAGATTCCCCTCGCTGACTAGGGCTCGTCTACGTTTCAACCAGCCATCCCAACCTAGCGACCCTCCGCGTCCCCCGCGGACAAAATAGGTGTTCTCCGCGACCCTCCGCGTCCTCCGCGGACAAAAATGGTGTTCTCCGCGACCCTCCGCGTCCTCCGCGGACAAAAAGGTGTTCTCCGCGAC
>VXRG01000090.1:0-33033 GCA_009838625.1 Caldilineaceae bacterium SB0664_bin_27 | reverse complement strand
GGTGTTCTCCGCGACCCTCCGCGTCCTCCGCGGACAAAAAGGTGTTCTCCGCGACCCTCCGCGTCCTCCGCGGACAAAAAGGTGTTCTCCGCGACCCTCCGCGTCCTCCGCGGACAAAAGGTGTTCTCCGCGCCCCTCCGCGTCCTCCGCGGACAAAATGTGTTCACCGCGGACAAAAGGTGTTCTACGCGTTTGGTTCAGCGTAATGGTCGAAGTCGACTCAAGTGATCTGAATCTCGCATTCAAGGACATCAAACGCCTTGACGCGAGCCTCGGCAACAGGACTGTTCCCATACTGATCGAGAAAAAGCGTCCAGATCATCGTGTCGATGGGTGAACCGTCAAGACCGGTGGCGCGACGGCGGAGCACTGCTTCCTGTGTGAATCCCAACTTGCGCGGAATCGCGGCGCTGCGCACGTTGGCCGGGTCGCAATGGATTTCGACACGGTCCACCCTGTTTACAGTGAAGGCTACTTTGGTCAGTGCCGCGGCAACCTCAGTCGCCAGACCCCGGTTGATAAGGTCCGCCCGAATCCAGTACCCGATCTCGAGTGCGTCCCCTTCCAGCCGTTTGTGCAAGCCGGTTCCGCCCCACACCTCCTCTTCGTCAGGCGAAAAGATTCCGTAAGTGTAGTCGGTGTCCCCGTCGAATCCCGCGCGCCAATGCCGGAGTAACGCGATCTTCTCTTCCAGGGTCGTCGGTTCATTCTTTGCCCAGGGCATCCACTCCCTCAAGTGGTCGATGCTCTGAGAGACCGCCTGCAGCAGTCTGTCGGCGTCGGTTGGATGCCAGCAGCGCACGACCGCACGCTCAGTCTCGATTCGGTAAGCCGGGAGCCTGGCCGGGTGCTCAGGGTCGCTAGAAGTTTCGGAACTCATCTGCGCCGCCCAACTGCGGATCTCATTCCTGCGATCCCTGTTGACCAATGCCCGGGCCGGCTTCGGCCTGCGTTCCCGGCGACCATTCTACCGCAATCGGCTCCGGATCTCTTCTCACGAAGACCAGTTTTTCCTCGCCTGATTCCTCGTCCGCAGCATAGTCGATCAGGATTTCGTCGCCAGTCTTGTATTCGGCGCGCAGCAGGCGCTTGCTGAGTTCATTCTCGATCCGCTTCTGCAGCAGACGGCGCAAAGGCCGGGCGCCGTATTCGGCATGATAACCTGTGTCCGCGAGATGATCGCGGGCCTTTTCGGTCATCTCGATCGTGATACCGATTTCATCGAGCCGCTGCGCGATCTCTCCCATAAGCAAGGAAACGATGTCTCGTACATGTTCCCTGCTGAGCGGATCGAAAATGATGGTCTCGTCGATGCGATTGAGGAATTCGGGACGGAAAAGCCTCTTCATCTCCTTGCTGTATTCGCCCTGCGCAAGAGCGTTTTCGTCAAGCTCAGGCGTGGCAAACCCCAGCGGACCGCGCTTGATCGAGTCTGCGCCGACGTTGCTGGTCATAATCACCACCGTGTTTCGAAAGTTCACGGTGCGCCCTTGGCCGTCAGTCATGTGGCCGTCCTCCATGATCTGAAGAAGCGTGTTCCAGACCTCAGGGTGGGCCTTCTCGATCTCATCGAAAAGCAACACCTGGTAGGGGCGTCTTCGTACCTGTTCCGTGAGCTGGCCCCCCTGTTCGTAGCCTACGTATCCTGGAGGCGCGCCGAACAGTTTGCTCACCGTGTGTCCTTCGCGGTACTCGCTCATGTCGACACGCAAAAGAGCGTCTTCGGAATCGAAGAGGAAGGCGGCCAGTACTTTGGCCAACTCCGTCTTGCCGATCCCGGTCGGCCCGAGGAAAAGAAACGTTCCTATTGGCCGGCTCGGGTCTTTGAGACCGCTGCGGGCGCGGCGGATGGCATCGCTCACCGCTTCGATGGCCCGCTCCTGGCCGATAATGCGCTCCCGCAGGAACTCCTCCATGCGCAGCAGCTTTTCCATCTCCTCTTCGAGCAGGTCCATTACGGGAATCCCGGTCCAGCTGTGTACAATTGCCGCGACGTCGTCGGTGTCAACGACGTCGTCAAGGTTTGTCTCGCTCTTCCAGGACTTGAGGGCCGACTTGAACTCCTCCTTCAGCCGCGCAAGTTCCGCCTTGGTCTGCGCCGCCCTTTCGTAGTCCCGTTCGGCCCACGCATTTTCTTCGAGGTCTTCAAGATCCTGGATCGAAGCCTTGGTTTTCTTCAGGTCTTCGGGCATGGCGTGCATGGCCACCCGCAGGCGGGCTGCCGCCTCGTCGATCAGGTCGATCGCTTTATCCGGCAGCTTGCGGTCCGGCACGTAGCGGTAGCTCAGTCGGACCGCCTGTTCAAGCGCGTCGTCGGTGTAGGTAATGGCGTGATGCTCTTCATAGCGGAGGCGCAGCCCGCGCAGGATAGCGATTGCGTCATCGATGTCCGGCTCGTCCACGTAGACTGGGGCGAATCGCCGCTCCAGCGCGGAATCCTTCTCGATGTGCTGGCGGTATTCGTCGAGCGTGGTAGCGCCGATGCACTGCAGCTCACCGCGGGAGAGGGCCGGCTTTAGCATGTTGCTGGCATCGAGCGCGCCGGCCGCGTTTCCGGCGCCGACGACCGTGTGCAGCTCATCCACGAAAAGGATGATCTCGCCCTCGCTGCGGCGAATCTCATCCATGGCCGCCTTCAGCCGCTCCTCGAACTCGCCCCGGAACCGGGTCCCGGCGATCATGGCCCCCAGGTCCAGCGAGACCAATCTCTTGCCGGCCAGGATTTCGGGCACGTCATTGGCCGTTATCTGTTGCGCGAGGCCTTCGATGATGGCGGTCTTGCCCACGCCTGCCTCTCCGATGAGGACCGGGTTGTTCTTCGACCTCCGGCACAACACCTGCATCACACGCGTAATCTCATCAACGCGACCCACGACCGGGTCCAATTTATCTTCCGCGGCAGCCTGCGTGAGGTCCCGCCCGTACTTCTCCAGGACCTGAAACTTGCTTTCGGCGTCCGGCTCATTTATTCGCTGCCCGCCTCTCATCTCCTCAATGGCGCCATAGAGCCGCTCTTTGGTGACGCCGGCGTCCCGCAGGATGTTTGCGCTGTGCGTGTTCCGTTCGCTGGCGATGGCAAGCAATATGTGTTCGGTGCTTATGAATTCGTCCTGAAGTTTGTTTGCCTCTTCGTGGGCGACGCCCATTACGCGGTTGAGTCTTGGTGTAATGAAAACTTGCACGGTTGGTACGCCGCTGTGAGGCGACCCGCCGCTCTTGTGCGCGGCGGCAAGGACTGCTTCCAGCTTGCGGGCAATGACGTCGACGGAGGCCCCGAGTGTCTCGAGCAGTTGGGGCACCGTTCCCTCCGGCTGTTCGACAAGAGCCAGGAAGAAATGTTCGGTATCGATCTGCGAGTGTTTGTACTTCTGCAGAATCTCGAGCGAACGGGTTGCCGCCTGCTGGGCCTTCTGGGTGAATCGGTCAAATGGCATCATTGTGGATTTTTTCCCGTCTATCAAAAGGGGCCTATAGCCTCGGGACAGTGATTTCAGCAGAAACTGACGTCCTCGGTTCAACGTTCTCTGAGAGCAGGTCCGCCGCTGCAACGCCGAAAGCCCTGGTCTGAGTCAGGTGAGCGCGAGCAGTAAGTGATCGTACACTCCAATAGTAAACCATTTCCGCATCAGCGCCACCTTAAAGAACTATTGGAAAACTGTATGTCCTGCGGCGCAGCGGCATCTGCCGGACCGCCCTCGGTTCTCTTATCTGGAACTGTTCTAAGTTATGCTTGACAAATCCCCAGTGCAAGTGTACACTGGACCTGCTGCTGTTTAGAGTGATTCTAAATTCTGTGAGGTGTCCACGTATGACGGCACGGTTTATCAACACACTTCGGCGAGCTGGTCTGCGGGTAACGAACCAGAGGGTTGCCGTATGCGAGTTTCTCGCCAGCACTAAGATTCACCCAACGACTTCCCAGGTCTTCGAAGCTGTACGGGAGAAACATCCCGAAATAAGCCAGGCCACTGTCTACAACACACTCAATACCCTGCGGGACTTGGGTGCCATCGTTGAGATCAGCGCCGGTACTGAGCATACACATTACGAGACCGATCCCGACCCACACGTCAACCTGGTCTGTCTGCGATGCCATCAGATTTCTGATCTGCAGGACACGTTGGCGCCCGACGTCCTCATGGACAATATATTTCATGATACAGGTTTCAGGGCGACCACGGTCCAGGTCCAGGTTACCGGATTCTGCCCTGCATGTCAGAAGGCCAAACGGCAGGAGATTGGAGAAAAGCTGCGGGCGCGGGCGGGACGCACATCGGGGAAGGCAGCCTGGGCCCGAGGATCGGCTGCCGATTCCGGCGGCGAACTGTGAGTGAAAGAGTGGAAAGAATGGCCACCGGTTCATATGAACAAGTGATGGAGACGGGAAAGACCGGTACGCCCCGGTTCAGCCTGTTGGCCCTTCCATCGTTGGCGCCGGCTTTCTGGCGGGAGAATCCAGAGTTTATACTGGCTTCGATAACACTTGTCGCCTTGCTGATCGGTTGGTTGGGCGGCTCAGTTAGTGGGTTGCTGCCGGCTTGGGCCGTGGTCCTCTTTGCCCTGGTTGCCTACGCCGCAGGGGGATACTCCGGCGCCAGGGTAGCGCTGGCCAATGCCTGCTGCGGAGTCTTCAATATCGACCTCCTGATGATCGCGGCGGCTCTGGGGGCGGCCCTCATCGGTGAATGGGAGGAGGGCGCCCTGCTTCTCTTTCTCTTTACCTTGAGCGGCGCCCTGGAATCATTTGCGTCTGAACGGACTCGACAGGCGATTTCCCGGCTGGCAGAGCTGCGGCCCGATACGGCGCGCGTTCGGCGAGAGGGCGAGGAGGTGGAGATCCGCGTTGAGGATCTGTCTCTTGGCGATCTGGTTGTCGTAAGGCCGGGCGAACGCATGCCCGTTGACGGCCAGGTATTGACCGGATCGAGTACGGTGGACCAGAGTCCAATAACCGGAGAGAGCATCCCGGTATACAAGGCGGTTGGCGACCCTGTCTTTTCGGGCACGATCAACGGCAGCGGGGCGCTGGAGCTGCAGGTGACTAAACTGGCGTCGGAGAGCGCCATCAGCAAGATTATCGGCCTCGTCCAGAAGGCCCAGCATAACGCTGCCCCAACGCAACGGTTTATCGACAGATTTAGTCAGCCGTATACGCTGGTCGTTTTGGGCGCTGCAGCTCTGGCCGCGATCGTCCCTTTACTGTTCGCCGACGAACCGGTCAACCGTACAGTCTACCGAGCGATTACGCTTCTCGTGGTTGCCAGCCCCTGCGCGCTCATCATCAGCACGCCTGCATCCATCCTCAGCGCCATCGCCGCAGCAGCGCGCGAGGGGATTCTGTTCAAAGGCGGGGCACACCTCGAAAGGGCGGCCGGTCTGGATATGCTCGCATTCGACAAGACCGGAACTTTGACCAGGGGCAAACCCCAGCTGACCGACGTCGTACCCTTGAACGGCTACACAGAGCAGGAGCTCATCACCATTGCCGCCGGCGCCGAGAGTCTCAGTGAGCACCCCATTGCTCAGGCGGTCGTGCAGCGTGCGCAGGAGATGGAATTGCCGTATGAGTCGCCTGGGGACTTTCGCGGCATCGCTGGACATGGCGTTCAGGCAGTCTACGCGCGCGGCGACGGCCTTGAGTTGGTCTCCATCGGCAATGACAAGCAGTTCGAAAGCGAGGAAATGGACCTGCCCCCTGCCATCCGCATGATTGGCCGGCGGTTGCAGGAGGAGGGAAAAACGGCCATTCTCGTTGCGCGGCGCAGTATCGCAAAGGACGCCGTCGACAACGAAGACGCGACGGCAAATGGTGGCAGTCTGATTAGTTCCAGTCCTCCGGGCGCAACCGGAGGGGACTTTGACGTGGTCGGGTTTCTGGCCGTGGCGGATACCGTTCGAACTGGGGCGGCTGCTACGATAGATGCCCTGAAGGAGCTCGGCATCAACCGCATTGCGATGTTGACCGGTGACAATCGCGACGTGGCGGCTGTCGTCGCAGAGGAGGTCGGCGTGGAGGACGTCTATGCCGAACTGCTGCCTGAGGACAAGGTTGAAATAGTAGAAGAACTGGTAAAGTCCGCCTCCGTCGGAATGATCGGAGATGGGGTTAACGACGCGCCCGCGATGGCGACTTCCAGCCTTGGAATCGCAATGGGCGGCGCAGGCACGGATGTTGCCCTGGAGACGGCCGACGTAGTTCTCATGTCCGACGACCTCGGCAAGCTTCCCTTTATGCTGCGCTTGAGCAGGAGCGCGCGTGACATTGTGCGTCAGAACCTCTATTTTTCGGTGGCGGTGATCTTCGCGCTGGTTGTGCTGACGGTCGTCGTTCCCCTGCTTGTTCCCGGTTTCAGACTGCCCCTCCCGGTAGGCGTACTCGGCCATGAAGGCAGCACACTCATTGTTGTCGCCAACGGGCTGCGGATGTTGACGATGAAGTCAACCTAGGAGGGCATGAACACTGTCTGCCGCAGGCTCCAGCTAATCGAAGTCGGGGTAGGCCGCGGGCAGCGAGACCCTCAGGCCTAGAATCGAGCACCAGACGAAATAGGCGAGATTCGCGACGAGAAGATGCATGAGCACCGGAAGCACAAAGGGAGAAAGCAGCGACAGAACACCGGCGACCGCGCCGGGTACCATCCATGATGTTGGCAGCTTGTCCAGGATGACCAGATCGATGCAGATCCAGGTCGTCACGCCTCCACCCATCAGTAGCCCCGCGCCAAGAAAAGTTAGGGCAAAGTGCTCTACGAGATTCAGAAAGATGTCGAACCTTGCGACAGACTGGCCGTCGCTCAGAATCTCAGTCAGCCCAAAAAGGTTCATTCCCGTCAGTACACTGATGATCAGAAGGGTTGCCGCGACGACAACCAGCCCCGACTGGAGCATGGAGCTGATCCGGTGAACCGGCGAATAATAGTGCTTCAAGGCCACAAGCAGGATCATCCACGCAAAAATAGCCAGTAGCCAGAGCCAACCTCCAAGCCGCCATTGCCAGATGGAGTCAAGCGCCAGCCGCGATGCCTCGTGCGCCTGGACGGACTCGAGATAAAACGGTCTGAGAACGAGGAGAGAATAGACTCCGGCGGCGAGTGCAGCAATGCCGGCCAGTCGAGCCGCGCGAATCAGCTTCATCGGTCTCCCTCACTGTTTGAATTCCCAGGATCGAGTGGGCGGCGATTGACACGGCTGGCGGCGGAAGGAGTTGCCGGCTCGCCGCTGCTGGCTTCCTCCGCCGGGAACTGGCGCAAGCGGTAAACGAAGTCGGTGGACTTCAGGCGGCGCTCGAGAATAGTCACGAGGTAGCGCTGCAGGACGCTCTCCGCCGCCAGGGCCGTGGCTAGCCCGATGCGGAGGCCCCGCAACGACTCCCATTGGTTGCGGGAGAGATGGCGCAGTATCCTCAGCGTCGCGACGTTTATCGGCTCCGCGCCCCGCGCCGAACGACCGCAACTGGGGCAGAAAACACCACCGGCGTCCAGTTGCAGGAAATTCTCCACCGGCAGCAGATCATCCCCGCAGCCCAGACACGCGAACAGCTTGGGCTGAAATCCCATCATACGCAGGAGTTGCAACTCGAACCAGCGCAGCAGCATATCCCACTTTGTTGTGTCGCCCGACGTGCCATCCAGCTCTCTCAGACAAAGCAGAAGCAGCTCCCACACCGGTTCGAAGTCGTCCTCTTCGGCGGTGAAGGCGTCAACCAGTTCACAAACGTAAGCGGCCCGGCCGATTCTGTCCAGGTCGTTCCGCAGCTGCAGAAAGCTCTCCACGGTTGCGCTTTCGGTAATGATGTCCCAGGTGCGCGCCCGCGCCACCTGGAGATTGGCGTGGCTGAAGAGTTCCAGGTGCCCGGCCTGGCGGCTGGTTGTCTTGCGCGAACCCTTGGCGATGAGCATCCGTTTGCCCATGCGCGGCGTGAAGACAGTCAGTATCCGGTCTGCGTCGCTGTAATTTCGTCTCCGTAGTATCACGGCCCGCGTTCGGTAGGACTGGCTTCTCTCGGCCACTGGCGTTTCTCGCTTCTCCCTGTTGAATCCCCAACTGTGTTCAGGACCTGCCCGGGCGCGGTGACACGCCCGGCTGATTGGCTCTTCAATGAGTCAGGCAGTGAATTTCAGGTTGTACCTGGGCTGACGCGTACGCGGAGCGCGAACCCATTGGAATAGAGTGCCTTCACCCTATTGAAAGCTGCAGCTTGGACAGACGAACATGGCGCGGCTTGTGTAAAGTGGGTCTGAAGTCTGACGCAGCGCGGAGCCCGACTCCGCTATCTTTGGTTCCTTCGGTCTTCCGCTTCGGTGGCTAGGAGATCGAGCTGTTCAGGTGTTCCCAGCGCGATCAGAGTGTCTCCCGCACGCAGGGCAAACTCCACGCCTGGGTTGACGAATGTCTCGCCGTCGGGACGCCGTACGGCCAGGATATTGGCTCCCAGCCGCCTTCGCACTTCGGTGTCGGCGATGGTCTGGTCGCGCAGCGAAGATCGTTCGCCTACTCCGATGTCCTCGATCAGAATGTCGACCTCGCCGCGGTGAAATACGACGTCCATGAACTCCAGGATGTTGGGATGAATGAGCTGCCGCGCCATGCGCCGGCCGCTCGTGACATAGGGATTGATCACGTGGTTGACGCCGGCAATCTGCAGTTTGCGCTCGCTCTCAAAACTGTTTGCTCGAGATATTATCGTGAGGTCGGGGTTCAGGGCGCGGGCCGTAAGCGCTACATAAACGTTGTCCGAGTCGTTGGGAAGGCAGCAGCAGATCCCCGATGCCCGCTCGATTCCGGCTCGAATGAGGGCCGCGTCGTCGGTCGCATTGCCTTCAACGGGAATCACGCCCAGGTTTTCCAAGTCCGGCCCCAGCGTTGCCAGAATCTCGATCACCACAAGTGAGACTTTGTTAGTCAGGAGTTCCTTTGCGACCTGCTCGCCCACGCGACCGTACCCACAGACGATGAAATGTCCGTTCATCTTATCGATCCGGTTCTGCATGCGTTTTCTCCATATGAGGCTGCGGAACTCACCTGCGACGATTACGTCAGCCAGAGTGCTGATGGCATAGGCGGTCGTACTGACGCCGAGAATGATTAATCCACCGGTGAAAACGCGGCCAATTGGCGAGAGCGGTCGAATCTCGCCGAATCCAACTGTACTGATAGTAATGACAGTCATGTAGATGCTGTCGGTCCACGGCCAGCCTTCGATCAACATGTAGCCGCCGCTGCCGACGCCGAACAGGATGAGATAGAGCGTCGCTACGAAGATTAGGTGTTGATAGAGCCTGCGGGCAGTAACTGTCAAGTCCGCATGCCTCCTGATTCGGACCGGTCAACGGCGTCTCTGGTAAGGGGAATTTCCGGAAAATGGAGCGAGTCCTATTGGGCCGGCTTTTTGGCCTGACCCTGCTCTACACGCTTGACAAATACGGGTACTGCGCGGCCGCGCCTTCGGAATTGGAGTGATTCGTAAAGATTCTGAGAGGGCATGTTGCTTTCCTGCGTGTTGAGAAAGACTCGACCGAATCCCAGGTCCGTAGCGCGGCAAAGGCTCGCTGCAAGCAGCTGACGACCCACGCCTCTTGTCTGAGCCCCCGGGTGAACGGCAAGACGCACAAGCTGCGCTGACCCTGTTCCTGGCCGTGATCCATCCGCAATGAGGCGCAGAGCTGAATACCCCACCATCGTCTCCGCCGCCTCCGCGATCTCTATGCGGCAGTCGCGCTGCAGTTGCAGCAGTTCACTCACGCCCATGTGCCACAGGGGTTCGAATGCCGCAGCGTCCAACTTGGCCAACTGGGGCAGATCGGATGGCTGGGCCGGACGCAATGCGGCCGGCTGCGAAACTGGCTCCACTTCGCTGGACCTGCGTTCGTAGAACCGGACCGCATCGCACTGGTCGAAACCGGACTCCTTCAGGCTGGCCCGGAGCCACCCCTGCCTGGTCAGCGCGTAAAAGAGATAGCCCTGAGATTGCAGAGGAAGCTGCCGGTGCGTGTGCTCGAACAGCGCACGAAAGTGCGAACGGCCAGCCGGCCCAGGGGAAGAAATCGCAGCCGCCCGCAGAGGAACTTTGGACGGCGCCGAATCAGGAAGGGCCTGCGACCGCCGGACTCGGTCGAAGGCGACAAAGCCCTTCAGCCTATCTGTATCCCTGTCGACGAAGACTGCGTTCATGCCTCTGATCAGCTCAGGCTCCTCACTGTCACCCAGGTCATCGTAGTAGTAGCTGCGTAAGCATTCGGCGTGCAAACGCTGCAGCTCGGGCAGATCTTCCAACCGACCGGGCCGAATCAACGAGTGGTTCATCTTTGAGGATCGAGCTCTTTGCGTTCCCCGTAGACTTCTTCGTAGTACGCCCTGAACTCCCCGTCCCGGATCGGTTGCCACCACCAGGGGTTGTCCCGGTACCATCGGGCGGTCGCTCGGATCGCCTCCTCTGGGGTGTAATCCGGCTCCCAGCCCAGCGCCAGAGTCTTGCTTACGTCCAGGCTGTAGCGGCGGTCGTGTCCCAGTCTGTCTTCGACGTGCCGGATGAGGCTGCGGGGCCTGTCAAGCTCGTCGAGCAGGATCTCTACCATGGCAAGGTTGGTCATCTCGCTGCCCGTGCCGATGTTATATGCCTCGCCGATGCGGCCTCGTTTGAGAATCAGGTAGATTGCGGCGCAGTGATCGGCCACGTACTGGTAGTCCCGCATCTGTTTTCCGTCGCCGTAAACGGGCAGGGGAATCGATTCGAGAGCGTTCGTGACGAAGAGCGGTACCACCTTTTCGGGATACTGGTAGGGCCCGATGTTGTTGGCGCCCCGGCTGATCGTGACGGGCAGGCCGTAGGTGATCCGATAGGCGTTGACGAAGAGGTCGGCACTGGCCTTGCTGGCGGAATAGGGGCTGCGCGGGGCCAGGGCATCGCCTTCAACCGAACGGCGGTTGCCCGCGATGTGGCCGTATACTTCGTCCGTGCTGATCTGGTGGAAGCGGAGACTTCCCAGTTTGCGGGCGGCTTCCAGCAGCACGTAGGTCCCGTAAACGTCGGTCTTTACGAAAGCGTCGGGATCGAGTATTGATCTGTCTACGTGCGTCTCCGCCGCGAAATTGACGATGGTGTCAATATCGCGAACGGCAACAGTTTCTTCCACCTTGGCCGCGTCGCAAATGTCACCCTCAACGAACTGGTAGCGGCCCCCGAACCGTTCACTGACTTCGGCAAGGTTTTCGAGACGGCCGGCGTACGTCAGTTTATCGAAAACTGTTACCTTCAGTTCCGAATCGCAGTTCAGGATATATCGGACAAAATTGCAGCCGATAAATCCTGCCCCGCCCGTAACCAGGATGTTTTTCATCTGAGTCTTCCCGATTCAAGCCTTGTACCCTATACGCGCCTGCTTTCCCAGGTGCGGCGCAATCTCCTCACCCTCCCGGGTTGACGGCTGGCAGGCAGGGGAAACTCTACGCCCAGCGTCAATGTCGGCAGCTGGTCCAACGGCGGAAGCAGGCACTCGTCGAGGCCCGGAGACGCGGGAACGCGCCAAGCCCACTGCCAGGACGCTTTCTCTTCGCCTCCGGCGGTCGCGGCGAGGAAATCGATGTCGTTCCAAAGTGCGTTTCGCGTCTCGAACACGACTGCCAGCATCTTTTCCCAGTAGGCGCGCATCTTCGGCTGCTCGAATTCGATAAAGTGTGCCGTGAAACTGGAGCTGTCCGCCGACGAGTGGAAGGGGGGTCTGGCCGTCTGATAGGCCGGGAAAAACTCCTGCGCCCAATACTGCTCGGCGCGGTGAAAGGAGGGCAGAAGAAGATCGGCAAAAAAGGTGACATTTACCGTGCTTACCCGCTCCTCCACGTCGACGAGGCACGGGGCATGTTCCGGCCACAGGTCGAAAAAGGCCGGAATGTCGAAAGCCTTCCATTCGCCGTATGCCCTCGCCAGCCGGCGCAGTTTATCCGCCGCCTGGGAGATGGCAGTTACCGCGGTCTGCACCTCTCTCGGGCCGGTCCGGTTCTGCACGAGGTAGGCAGGCGAAAGAGATCGTGTCCTGAAGATTTCCGTGAAAGAAGCAGGCAGAACGCACCTGTCAATCTGGCGCATTCTTGCCGCCAGGGCCGGAACGCTGCGGACCGCGGCCATGCTCATGTTTTGTGCGCCATCGCGCCTTTCAAAGGTGACCGTCGTCTTGGACATCAGATTAAAGACTCTGAAAACTCGTCGCGCAGGAGCTGCAAAAGGTAACTGCCGTATCGGTTAGTCTGCAGCGCTTCGGCCAGTGCGCGGAACTGCTCGCGATCAATGAATCCCTGCCGCAGGGCGATTTCCTCAGGGCAGGAGATCATCATTCCCTGTCTTTCCTGTAGTGCCTGTACGAAATTGGCGGCTTGCAGGAGAGATTCGTGGGTGCCGGCATCCAACCATGCAAAGCCGCGGCCCAGAATCTCAACTCGCAGCTCCCCCCGCTCCAGGTAGAAGTTGTTTATGTCGGTAATCTCCAGTTCACCCCTGGCGGAAGGCTCCAGACGTTTCGCCGCGTCGAGGACGCGGTTGTCATAAAAGTATACCCCCGGCACGGCAAAATTCGAACGGGGCTGCTGCGGCTTCTCCTCTATGCTCAAGGCCCTGCCTGAATCATTGAACTCTACCACGCCGTATCGACGAGGGTCGGCAACGGGATAGGCGAAGACGAGGGCGCCTTGTTCGAGGTTGGCCGCTCTCCGTAGGATTTCCGGCAAGCCGTGGCCGTAAAAGATGTTGTCGCCCAACGCCAGACATACGCTGGAGTTGCCGACGAAATCCCTGCCTATGACGAAGGCATCGGCAATGCCGCGCGGCTGGGTCTGCTCCACATACGTGAACTGAACGCCCCACTGGCTGCCGTCCCTGAGCAGTTCCCTGTATAGAGGAAGAGCGGTCGGCGTGCTCACGACTAGGACTTCGCGAATTCCAGCCAGCATCAGCATCGACAGGGGATAATAGATCATCGGTTTGTCGTAAACCGGCAGGATCTGTTTGCTCAGGCTGGTGGTAAGTGGATAGAGCCGGGTACCGTGCCCTCCCGCGAGAAGGATTCCTTTCATTACGCGATTCTCGGCCTGGCGCGGCGAAATGGAAGTTCGACGTTCAGAGGTGAGAGAGTGTTAGTGTTTCTTGACATGACTATCGCCGAGCGAGGGCAAACGCTACTGTCCGTAGCCTGTAACGACCATTGAATCTTCTGCATCCAGGAGCACGGCGCCAATGATATTTGTCTGAACCTTTTCCAGTACTTCCTTGGCTCGCTGCGCCTGGTCCCGCTTGGTCCGCCCCGCCGTAACCGCCAGGAGCGTTCCGTCTACCTGGCTGGCCCATAGGGCAGCATCGGTAACCGCCAGAACTGGGGGTGCGTCCACAAGGACATAGTCCGCTTCACCGGTCAATGTTTCGAGCAATTCGGCAAGCCTCTTGTGACTGAGGAGAGCCACGGGGTTTGGCGGCAGAGGCCCGGCCGCAAGCAGACGCAGGTGCGGCACCTGTGTCTCCACCAGCGCCGGTTCGCCTCCTTTCTGCAACCAGTCTGTCAAGCCGCCATCTGCCCTGGTACCGAAGATTACATGTTGGAGAGGGCGGCGCAGATCGCCGTCAACGACGATCACCCGGTCGCCGGCATTGGCCATTACAACGGCAAGATTAGCCAGGGCGTCGCTCTTGTCCGTCTCCTTATCGGGGCATGTAACAAGTAATGTTCTCAGCTCTGTGCCCAGGCCGGAGAACTCGATATTGGTGCGAAGACTCTGGTAGGCTTCGGCAGCGGCGCTGCGCGGTGCGGTCAATGTGACCAGGTCAGAGGACATCTGCTTATCCTTTGAGGAATCTACTTGGGCAGGGGCTGTGACTCTCGAAGAGTCCCCCGACCCCTAAGTGCTTACGGCCGGCGTGGGAATGCCTTCCCTCACCTCGGTCTTTGAAGCCGAACCTGAGTTCGTTACAGGTATCGCCCCCAGAACGGTCAGTTCAAGCGTCCGCTCCACCGAATCGGGTGTGCGCAGGAATCCGCTTTCGATCCAGACAATCAACAGAATCAGTCCGATCCCCAGAAGGAAGCCGAGAACTGCGCCTGCCATGGCATTTATGAGAGGCTGCGGCTGGTAACGGGCCCCCTGGATCACACTGCTGACGATCTTGACCTCGATTCGGTCCCGTTTGTCCTGTTGCGCGTAGTAGGCCGTCCGTTCGTCGACAAAATACTCGGCCAGCGTTAATGCCATGTTTTCCGATACAATCTTGTCTCTGGATCGGGACTCGATCTCGATCGTGAATGTGGACGCATCGGGCGCAACATTAGTCAGTCGCATGAACTCGCTCGGGTGCATGTCCAGCTGTGCTCGAGCGATTACCTCCTCGGCGACCTCGAAAGTCTGTAAATTGAGTACGAAGTTGCGCATCAGCTCCTTGGCCGAGTTTCCCAGCCCCCAATCCGGTCGCGCTGGGACCGTACTTACATGGACCGTCGACCTGTACATCTCAACCTGGAGGTAGCTGACTCCGTATGAGAGCGCACTAGCCAGCAGGACTGCTGCTATGAGGATCCAGCTGAATCGACGTACTACGCCGCTGTATTCCTGTAACACGAACTCCTCCTGTCTTCAGCATCGGCTGCGCCATGGACTGTGGCACAATGCGCCGCGGCCTCCGCTCGCCGGACCCCGTCTACCTTCGCTGCTTGGGAACAGCGACCAGAAGCGGGAGGCCAATGTCTTCCAGTTCACGCCTGCGGCGTACGGTATCGTCGAGATACTCCTGCAGGAAGGCCAGGCCGATGCCCGCCGCCAGGGCCAGCAGGATGCGCAACGGCCATTCGACGCGCTGGCGGGCGCTGGGGCCCACCGGTACTACCACTGGCGGATCCATAACGTAAACGCCTGCCCCCTGGGTTCCCAGCTGGGCAAAATATGTGGCAGCGTTGTCTTCCAGTTCGGCAACTGCTGCCGCCCCGATCTCCTGCAGCTGCGCCGCACTGTGCCAGTTGAAAGTTAGCCGGATGATGCGGTGCTGTTTGCCGGTATTGGCGCTTGCGCTGAGCAGGCCGGCCGGTATGGCAATCTCTCTTTCGGCAAGGCGGGCATTTACGGCCCTCGCAAACAGCTCGGATCCGAGCACCTCGGTAAAGTCGTCAACCAGGTATTCGCTGGTCATCCAGGCGTAGTAGCGGGGGTCGTACTCCCCCTGCTCGACGCCTTCCAGGGGCAGAACGCCTACCAGTATGCGCATCGAAGCGCTGTAAGTCGGGGGCGGCGTCTCCCAGGGGCGCAGCTGCACCGCACTGAAGAGGGCCACCAGGACCGGCAGCAGAACAGGGGCAGCCCAGCGCCTCCTCAGGATCGCCCAGTATTCCCGTAGTTCCATGGCCGGCCGCCTACCCTTCGTCGGTCATCAGGTTTGCGACCGTTACGCCGTCATCGCCCTCGCCAATCTCGCCGGGCCGGTATCTGCTCACCAGGGGATGGCCCTTCAGGGCGGCGCGTACGGCATCCCGCATCGCCCCGGTCCCCTTACCATGAATGATGCGCACCCAGGGAAGGTTCTCGAGATACGCGTCGTCGAGGTAACCTTCCAGCCGTTGCAGCCCGGCATCCACCCTCTCGCCGCGCAGATCGATCTCTGTGAGAGAGTCCGAACTGGCGCCTCCCGTTTTGGTCTTCGTCAGTACGCTTACAGCGGGTTGCCGGTCGGTTGAAGCCTCTGACTGGGCCTTGCTTCGCAGCTCCAGCCGCCTGATGGGCAGCCTGAGGCGGAAGTTCCCAACCTGGACGTCGGCCTCGTGCGGTGCCCCTCCTCGTTTCTCGACTGCGATGACTTCGCCTGTCGCCTGCAGATTGGGAACGAAGACACGGTCTCCCTTTTCGATGGGACCGCCAATTCGCAAGTCTGGCGCGCCCGGCGTCGCAACCTCCTGTTCGACGCGGCCTTCTGTATCGAGCTGGCGGCGGCCAACGGTTTGTGATGCATCTTGCAGGAACAGTGTGTGAGCATCCTGGCTGCCGGTCCCGCCCTTGGCCATACGCCGGCGATAAGAATCAATCTCCCTTCTTATCTCAGCCAGCTCATTTTGCATGGTCGTTCGGGTCTCTGCCACAACCTGCCGGCGGGCCTCTTCGATTCTGGCCAGCTGATAGCGCAGGTCCTCTTCCGCGACATGCGCCCGGCTTTCTCTCTCTTTGGCGTGGTCGAGAACGCGTTTCGCCTCCTGGCGCGCGTGACGCACGTCCTCCAGCATGGCCTCTACCTCGAGCGACTCCGGACGCGACATCTTTTCAGCGTCATCGACGATGACCGGATTCAGGCCGAGCCTGCGGGCGATGGTCAGGGCATTTGAGCGGCCCGGCAGGCCGATACTGAGCTCAAATGTAGGGCTCAGCTTTTCGACGTCGAACTCAACGGAGGCGTTGCGTACGCCCGCGGTGTTGTGTGCATAGAGTTTGAGATCGCTGTAGTGGGTCGTGGCCAGCGTCGTAATGCCCCGATCGCGCAGGTTTTCCAGCAGCGCCGCAGCGAGGGCCGAACCTTCGTCCGGATCGGTGCCGGCGCCGAGTTCATCGAGCAGGACGAGGCTCTGGGGGTCGGCCTCTTCCAGGATGCTTATGATGTTCGTCATGTGACTTGAAAAGGTACTCAAGTTCTGTTCGATAGACTGTTCGTCGCCGATGTCTGCGTAGACGCCTTCAAAGACGGAAAGGGAGCTGCCTTCCTCGACCGGGATCATCATGCCCGACTGAGCCATGAGAGTCAGAAGACCGACGGTCTTGAGCGTTACGGTCTTTCCGCCGGTATTGGGGCCGGTCACGACGAGAATGTAGCACTCGTTGTCGAAATATACGTCGATTGGGACGACGGATTCCGGGTCCAGAAGTGGATGGCGTGCCTGGCGGAAGTTGAGGACCGATCCGGGGTGCTGGATCGTGCGTTCTTCCTTGGTATCTTCGTCGATTCCTGCGAATATCTCTGTGCGCTTCTGCTGGAAGGGTACAATCTCGGGCGCAGTGGCTTCCATTTCCAGGGCGTACTTGGCCTTGGCAAAGGTGAAGTCGAGCTGGGAAAGAATCTGTACATTGCGACTGATATAGGGCCCTTCATCGGCAACCAGGTCCGAGAGTTCCGTCAGAATGCGCCGCACCTCCTTCTCTTCCTCCAATTCCAGCTCACGCACGGCGTTGTTCTGCTCGACCACGGTCAACGGCTCGATGAAGAAGGTGGCGCCGCTCGCAGACTGATCGTGAACGATTCCCTGCACCTGCCCCTTGTACTCGGATCGCACCGGTATGACATACCGGCCCTGCCGCTGTGTGACGATCGACTCCTGCAGAAAGGGGATAATTTCGGTATTCTGTACCAGCCTGTCCAGTGTACTGAGCAGCCGGTCCTGGGCGACGCGCAGCTGGGCCCGGATCCGGCCCAGGTCTGCGGAAGCGCTGTCGACCACCTCGGCGCGGTCGTTGATGCAGCGGCTGATTTCGCCGATTACGTGTTCACAGGGCTCGATGGAGAAAGCGATATCGGCCAGTCGCGGGAACTGACGGTTGAGTCGCGTCAAGGTGTTGCGAAGGGTGCGGGCGCGCATCAAGGTCGTACGAACTTCAACCAACTCGGTCGGAATCAGGATACTTCCTCGTTCCGACCTTGCCACGAGGGCGCGCAAATCGTAGACGCCGCCAAAATAAACGTCCGTCTTCTGGTCAAGCAGACGGCTTGCTTCGCTGGTCTGCTCCATCCAGTCGTTGATTGTACGCAAATCGTCGCTGGGTAGAAGTGAAGACGCCAGTTCGGCCCCGCCTCCAAAGGCGCAGAACGCGGCCAGCTGTTTCAGTATTTTATCGTATTCAAGAACGCGAATTGTATGGGGATTCATCCCTGAACCCTGGCGCTGCAATTGTGAAATCCTGGGGCGATCATATCACAGCGCTCACCTTGAATCCAAAGCAAAACGGGACGGCAGAGGGTGGCCTCTCAGCGCGGCATTGGGGGCCAATAGTCCCTTTCCAACCGGGCCCTTCCCCTGTATTCCCTACATGTGATAACCCAGGCGCCTCAGGAGACTCTCCTTCCGGCGCCACTTCTGCAACACCTTCACCCACAGCTCCAGGTAGACGCGCGTGCCGACCATTTCTTCGATTTCCGGTCTGGCGGCCTGCCCGATCTTCTTGATCATGGAGCCCTTGCCGCCCAACACGATTCCCTTCTGGCTGTGGCGCTCTACGTAAAGCGTGGCCGCTATATGTGTCATCTCCGGACTGCGCTCATTCCACTCGGTCACGGACACGGCCAGGCTATGCGGTATCTCCTGGCGCAGAAGCCGGAGGGCCTTTTCCCGAACGATTTCCGCGGCGATGAACCGCATCGATAGATCGGTGACCTGTTCGCTCGGGTAATAGAGCGGGCCGGGAGGGAGCAGCTCGGCCAGCGCGTCGACAAGTTCCTCTACCCCCTCACCGGTTAAGGCGCTCAGCGTCAACACCGGGACAGACGGCTGACCACCTCCGGCCGCAGTAAGCCAGCGCAGGAGAGACAGATACTCGAGCTTCCGTTCCTCGATGGCGGCGCCGGCCAGGCCGTCGACCTTATTGGCGCCGAGTAGCAGGAAGGGTAGTTCGCCGGCTGCTTCCAACACTGCCTTGAGTCGCTCGACGATATAGCGGTCTTCCTCGGTAGGCGGAGTGGTAACGTCTACCAACCACAGAATGACGTCCGAATCGCTGGCGACCGCCTGTTCAGCCACGTTGACCATGTGTTTGCCGAGCTTGTTGCGGGGCTGGTGAATTCCGGGCGTGTCGAGAAAAATGAACTGGGCGTCGTCATCGGTGCGAATGCCGAGTATCTGGTCGCGAGTCGTCTGCGGTTTGTCGCTGGTGATGGCGATTTTCTGCCCAAGCACATGGTTCAGGAGAGTCGATTTGCCGACGTTTGGACGTCCTATCACCGCGATGAATCCGCTGCGAAAAGACTCCGGAAACGCCCCGTTTTCTTCTTCTGGTAATGCTTCAAGCATCATCAGTTCTCGCTGAACTCTTTCCCGGCCCTGCTTTATCTGTGACCGGCATTTCGGCCAGGTCGCACTAAGGCATTAACGACAGACACCCTGTCGGGGTTCCTGAACAGACACCATGAGAAATAGTGCAGGGACGGCCGGCCGCGTTCGCGACGCAAGTGGCCTGCTGTTGACTGGTCATCAGGGCAGCAGTCTGAATCCACCTGTTGGAGAGGGGCCGTCTGCCTGGCGTACGAAGGAGAAAAGTGGAGAGTGGATCGGACAGGACTCGAACCTGTAACCCAGGAGTTATGAGCTCCTTGCTCTGCCATTGAGCTACCGATCCAACCTTGGGACGAAGGGCTTAGAGCGGGTAGCGGGGATCGAACCCGCATCGTCGGCTTGGAAGGCCGGTGCTCTACCATTGAGCTATACCCGCAAGTCGGGGAGAGAGGATTTGAACCTCCGACCCCAGCGTCCCAAACGCTGTGCGCTGCCAGACTGCGCTACTCCCCGGTTCTGCACCAACAGATTATAGCCCTGATCGGCCCAAAAAACAATTTCCGCGGAGCGCTTGTGGCGCATGTAAGAGTGGGGACCGAGCTCTGGCAAACCTGTGGCCGCGAATGGACCGTGGCCGGTCCGCATTCGAGTCTGAGACGGCAGAAGCCCCGCCTCCGCCTGCCCCTCCACCTGCGTTACGTCTAGCCGCTGCTCGCGTTTCCACAGTTCACGACAAGCTCGTCCCGTCTTCCTCGCAATTCCAGCCAGTCAAGCACCGCGATTGCGCTCGTGTATTCTGCGGCTGCCGCGCACCAATTCTCCTCGCGGGCGAATCTCTCGCCCTGCCGTACGTGCGCCCTCTGCAGGAGGTACTGTACGTCGCGATACTCGGGGTCGATGCGGTAAAGGTCCCCAAGGAGACGAATGACCCGGGACCAGTCTGCCCCCCAATATGTTTTCACATCGACGTAGTGGGCGGTCATGTAACGCTCTTGTTGAATCAACGTGTTGTTCGGGTCCACTTCAAGGGCACTGTCAAACAGTTGCACCGCCTCTTCCAGGTTTCCCTCGGCGACTTCCACCCTGGCCAGCTCGACGTAGGAGAAGAA
Organism: Caldilineaceae bacterium SB0664_bin_27; assembly: GCA_009838625.1. Lineage (GTDB taxonomy): Bacteria > Chloroflexota > Anaerolineae > Caldilineales > Caldilineaceae > Bin5. The sequence goes on along the minus strand of VXRG01000090.1, from coordinate 12,938 downwards.
GAGCAGCTGGTCTCTTTCAATCACCTTGTAGCCGGTCTGCATGGTCCGCACGAGCAAAAGGCGCTGAATGGACTCCTGCCAGCGGCCCTCTTCAAACAAAGTAACCGCCCTGGCCCATTCAATGTCTACGACGGTCGGCTCGGCCTTCGCTTCCGGCACCGTCTCTTCCTTAACAGTCGTCTCTAGCGCCAGTATTGCGCTGTGCGCTGCCTCGTTCTGCGGATCGAACGCAACAATCCTCTCGTATACGGTGCGGGCCTCGTCGTGCATGCCTGCCTCCAGCATATCTGAAGCGCGTTGCAGGAGAATGGCGACCTGCTGCCGTGTATGCGCTTCGCCGCGCCTGAGCCCGTCGCGATAGCCCAGAACAACCATCACTAGGATTACAATGACGGCAAGCGCAGTCGACGAGGTTACTATCGTCCAGAATGACGTAGGCAGGCCGCGAAGGGTTAGCGGGGCATCGCTGCTATGTTGCCGGGTTTCCATGTCTGACGTTAGTTCAGGAGTCAGCCTGCTTCAGCAAGTGGGCCTTGTCGGTAGATTCCCAGGGTAGACAGATGTCGTCGCGCCCGAAATGTCCGTAGGCTGCGGTCTGCCGGTAGATCGGGCGTCGAAGGTCGAGATCGCGAATAATGGCGCCGGGACGCAAGTCGAAGTGTTCGCCTATCAATCTTTCGATCTCTTCATCGCTGGTACTGCCGGTGCCGAAAGTTTCGACGTTGACACTCAGTGGCTGGGCCACGCCGATGGCGTAAGCCAGCTGGATCTCGCAGCGGTTGGCGAGGCCGGCGGCGACGATGTTTTTTGCGACCCAGCGGGCCGCGTAAGCGCCGCTGCGGTCGACCTTTGTGCAGTCTTTGCCGCTGAAGGCGCCGCCCCCGTGCCGGCCCATGCCGCCGTAAGTGTCGACGATTATTTTGCGGCCCGTCAGACCGGCGTCGCCCATCGGACCACCGACGACGAAGCGGCCGGTGGGGTTTACGTAGACAAGCATGTCCTCGTCCACGAGCTCCGCGGGCAGCGAGGGGATTATGCAATGTTCGGTTACCTGGCGCTTGATCTCTTCCTGGCTGATATCCGGAAGATGCTGTGTGCTGATCAAGACAGTGTGAATACGTTTCGGCTTGCCGAAACTGTACTCCACCGTAACCTGCGACTTGCCGTCGGGGCACAACCAGGGCAGTTCTCCGCACTTGCGGAGCTCGGCAAGGCGGCGGCTGAGCTTATGGGCCAGGTAGATGGGCAAGGGCATCAGCGACTCGGTCTCTTTGCAGGCGAAGCCGAACATCATGCCCTGGTCGCCCGCGCCGACAGACTCGATCTCATCCTCCTCGCTGTCCATGGAGTCGTTCTTGAACTCCTGCGCCTGGTCCACGCCGAGCGCGATGTCCGGCGACTGCGAAGCAATGGCGACCTGCACACCGCAAGTGTCGGCGTCGAAGCCTTTCGTGCTGCTGTCGAATCCGATCTCCTTGACGACCTTCCTTACGAGTTCATCATAGTTCACTGAAGCCTTTGTCGTTATCTCACCGAGAAGAATTACAAATCCCGTCTTTACGGCCGCCTCGCAAGCGATTCGCGCTTGGGGATCCTGGCACATGATGGCGTCAACGACCGCGTCGCTGATCTGATCGCACATCTTGTCGGGGTGTCCCTCCGTTACCGATTCGCTGGTAAAGAGAAGAGCCGGGGCGGTCATGAAAGTGCTGCTCATTTGCATTTCTCCTGCCTGCCGCCGTTCAGGCGGCGGTCGACGGTCCTATTCCGCTGTGCCAAGAGTCCACTCGTTCAGATAGGCTTCCTGTTCGGCGGTGAGAGTATCGATTTCCACGCCCATGGCCCGGAGTTTCAGGGCTGCGATCTCGCGGTCCAGCTCTTCTGGCATATCGTAAACGTTGCCGCTCATTTCGCCGCTGTGCTTGAGCAGGTGCTCTGCGGCCAGGGCCTGATTGGCGAAGCTCATGTCCATTACGGCGCTGGGGTGGCCTTCGGCCGCGGCCAGGTTGACGAGGCGGCCTTCGCCTGCAACGTAGATGCGGCGGCCGTCTTCCAGCGTATACTCGTCGAGAAAATCACGCACGCGCGTGACCTTGGTGGACATCGCTTCGAGCGCCTTCATGTTGATTTCGACGTCGAAATGGCCGCTATTCGAGAGAATTGCGCCGTCCTGCATCTGGTCCATGTGGTGGCGGTCGATCACGTTTATGTCCCCGGTGGCCGAGCAGAAAATCTGTCCCGATTTAGCCGCCTCGGACATCGGCAGGACCTGGAATCCGTCCATGACCGCTTCCAGGGCCCGGAGGGGATCGACCTCGGTGACGATGACGTTGGCGCCCATGCCCTTGGCGCGCATGGCAATGCCCTTACTGCACCAGCCGTAACCGCCCACGACGAAGGTCTTGCCGGCCATGAGTACGTTGGTTGCCCGGATGATCCCGTCCAGCGTGCTCTGGCCTGTCCCGTAGCGGTTGTCGAAAAAGTGCTTGGTCATGGCGTCGTTGACGGCAATGACGGGGAATGCCAGCTTGCCCTGAGCGGCCATTGCCCTCAGACGGATAACGCCGGTCGTGGTCTCTTCGGTTCCTCCCACGACGCCTTCCAGGAGGCTGCTGCGCTTCGTGTGGAGCATGGCCACGAGGTCCATGCCGTCGTCCATGGTCAGGTTAGGTTCTGTATCGAGAACGGCGTTCAGATGGGCGATGTACTGGGCATTGGTCTCACCTTTTATGGCGAAGACCGGCATTTCGTAGTAGGAAACGAGCGCGGCCGCGATGTCGTCCTGTGTGCTGAGGGGATTGCTGGCGCATAGGGAGATTTCGGCGCCGCCGGCGATGAGGATGCGCATCAGGTTGGCGGTTTCGCTGGTGACGTGCATTGCGGCCGCCATGCGTACCCCTTCAAAAGGCCGCTCACGGCGGTAGCGCTCTTCCAGCAGGTCGAGCACGGGCATCTCTTTGGCTGCCCATTGCATGCGAAAGCGGCCGCGTTCGGCCAGGTCAATGTCGGCTATGTCGAACTGTCTCTGTTGAACTGCGGTGGACATCTGCTTGGTGTCTCCTCAAACTTGTGTTGGAACTCTGGGAACGAGCAGATCAATCTCTTAAGTGAAGCCAACCGTACCTGCCCATGTACTGCGGTCCTGCCTCCCAAATCATTCTAAGGAATTCTACGATGAAACGACAAAAGACTTCGAATCCAAGCTTCTCATATATGGATCTGGCAACCAAACTCTATTCGTCAAGGTTGGGCACTTGCAATAAAAGATAATTTCCCTGCTGTTGTGTACTTTTGCACTTTTGGGGTAAATTGGCCCTTGACGATTCCTCTGATTTGGTTTTCATCAGGTGCATAATTCAGAGAAAGGAAAAGATAGTATCTGTACGGCAGGCTGTGCACCGGGAAAGCGCTATCGCAAGGGTATCACAACAGTTGACGCTGTCAACAAGATTGGGAATGACGAATCCGCCGAAGAGTCATTCAAGAACATTCATCAAGGAGGATGAAGAGTGAAAGGCAAACTGTTCCAACCCGTGGTATTCAATGTGATTACAATCGTGGCGATGTTGTTCTCCCTGTTCCAAATCGTGGCAGGGGGTGTGGATCGCACGACCAGAACCGCTCAGGCCATCCAGTTGCTTGAGGAGCTCGTCGAAGAGGGTGTCATCGAGGACGAAGGGATAGTCTCCGGCGTCGCCACCGACCAGTCTATGCGGGCGCGCCTTGCCACCACCCTGTACTTGACAATGTTAATCGCGATTGTCGCCAATGTCATCGCCAACTATCTTGGCAGGGGAAGGCATCACGAGAACCTGTCCAGGATTCGCGAACTGGAGGCAGAACTGCGGGGCCGGCAAGAAGCTTAGCGCCCCGGCCCATACGATCAGCATGGCGCGGCAACTCGGACGCCCGTCCGGCGTCCCGGCAACTGATCAGGCGCGAATTCAGGCCAGGGAAACCAGTCTGAAACGGAAGGCGATCCTCGCTTGTAAGAGTGGGGAAGGCGCACTTTGGCGGGAAGAAAGGCCTTGCACGCTGTAACCTGTCCCTAATGCTGGTACCACCCGTTAAGTTTGTCCGACAAGCACGGGGACAGGTTCGGCAGGCAAGAGGGCCTGAGCCGCTGTAAGGGCGGGACAAATCCGGGCTGTAGTCAGCTGCTTTGTGGGAAGTTCGAACAGGTCCATCAGACAGGATGTCAACAACGGCCCCTCTGACCGCGTGATCGCCTCCCACCTCAAGCCGGCTCTCCCCAGAGCAGCCTTTCCCCGAAAGCCTCCTCGTACCGGAGCGCAAACTCCTCTTGTGTGAACCGGTGATTGGTTGTCCCGAACTGCTCCAGTACGTAGGTGGCGCACAGCGCACCCACGCGGCCGCACACATCTACAGGCATGCCCGCGCTGTAGGCCGCAAAATAGGCGCCGCGATAAGCGTCACCGGCTCCCGTCGGTTCAGCCACCTTCCGTGGCGGTGCTATCGGTATATGGTACTCTTGGCCCTCGTGATAGATCCTGCTGCCGGCTCTTCCTTCTGTTACGACAAGCGTGCCCACCTCCTGAACAATCGTCTCTCTCGACCAGCCGGTCTTCTCTTCGATGACCGCCATTTCGTAGTCATTGACCATCAGCCAGGCAGCGCCGGGAATACTCCTGCGCAGGTCCTCTCCGCTAAACCGCGCCGTCTGCTGGCTGGGATCGTAGGCGAACGGGACGCCCAGTTCCCGGCACTCCGACGTGAAGTTAAGCATGGCCTGCGGATCGTTGGGGCTTATGATCACGACGTCCGCATCGGTCAGACCGTGGTCTGCGAGCGAGACGTCGCGGCAGTCGCTCATCGCGCCTGAGTAGAAGTTCGCAATCTGGTTCTGCTCTTCGTCGGTGCTAACGAAGAAACTGGCGGTGAATTTGTTGGGGATTTCAACGATGTGGTCGGTGCGGATACAGTGCTCATCCAGCCAGGCCTTATAGTCGCCAAAGTCCTGGCCTACAGTTCCAAAGACGATCGGATCGCCGCCCAGGAGCTTTAGGGAGTAGGCGATATTTGCGGCTGTGCCTCCCCTCTGACGGACCATGTCCTCCACCAGGAAACTGACGCTCAGGCTGGACAGCTTTTCGGAAATGATCTGGTCGGTAAAGCGTCCCGGGAAGGACATCAGGTAGTCATATGCGATCGAGCCGGAAACAACGATTCTCATGAGGCACCTGTTCGAAGTGTAATTCAAGTGGCTAACTGGCCGCCGCAGCCTTCTGGGCGAAGCAGAACGGAGGCATTCAGAGTTGATTCGCATGCGCCTTCAGGCGTACGCTCTACCCGGTAGGCCGTAGCGTTCGCACGGGAGGAGACTACGCGGGGCGGCCCGGAGCCGGCGAAGTGCAGGGCTGCGTTGTCATCGATTCCAAAGCCGCCCGCCATCCCCCCTTCGGCGATCAAGCGCTCGTATGTGGGCCGCCGTTCGGACTCCCCGTCAAAGTGGGGCGAGCAGCTGCCTGAGAGAAACCCGAGACAGCTGAGAGCGGTAAGCCTACCCGGAATCGAATCGGTGAGACCTTCTTCGAACCAGCAAATGGCGCCCGCGCTGACGCCGGAAAGGAGTGTGCCTTGTTCCCACGCCTGTCGCAGCGTCCGGTCCACACCCCATTCTTTCCAAAGAGCCAGCATCGACTTCGTATTGCCGCCCCCAACATAGATGATGTCCTGTGTCAGAAGAAATCCGTCAATGTCGGCTGTGTGGGGCCTGAAGAGGGAGAGGTCGGAAGGCAACGCGTTGAGCGACAGAAAGTGGCGGTAAAAGTTTGCGATGTAGAAGGCGTCCTCACCGCTTCCCTGGGACAAAAAGCAGATTCGAGGACGCTCTGCGGGCGCCTGGTCCAATATGTAGCGGCTCAGGGCAGCGTCCTCGTCGCCAGTCGTCACGCTGTGGCCGCCAAGGGCGATTATCTGTCGCAACGCACTACTGCTGGCTGACATTTTCCCTGTCTTTACGCGAAAAACTGAACTGACAACCTTCGCGATTCCGAAATGAGAATGGGTTGATGGGAAATGGAAGGGCGGTCACGCCTGTGCCGGCGTGATCCACTGGACCGAACTCTTTGGTGTTTCGTGGCTGGGCAGGCGATCGATCAGTGCGCTAGGCTCCTCTTCGACCGCAAGCAGGCTGCGAAACCTGGGCGCGATAAACCCCTGATCGATCTGGTGGGTAAGCAACTGCAGAAGGGAATCGAAAAAGCCGTTTACATTTAACATGCCCATTGGCTTGCTGTGTATGCCAAGTTGGATCCAGGAGATAGTCTCGAATAGCTCTTCCAGCGTGCCAATGCCTCCAGGGAGAGTGACAAATGCGTCCGCGAGTTCGGCCATGCGGGCCTTGCGCTGGTGCATCGTCTCCACAACCTCGATGATCCCAATGGTCTCCCCTGCAATCTCCTTCGCGGCCAGAGGTCCTGGTATGATTCCGTAGACTGTCGCGCCGCCGTTGTAAGCTGCCCTGCTGACTGCCCCCATCAGGCCCAGGTTTCCGCCGCCGTAGACCAGCTCGTACCCTCGCCTGGCGATTTCAGTTCCAAGGTCGGCAGCCAGCCGCGAGTATTGTTCGTCGACTCCGGCGCTGGACCCGCAAAAGACACAGATACGTTCAATCTCGCGCAGTTCGCTCATGGCACCCTTCTTTCAGACCTCTCCGCTTCGATGGCGTCCCGCCCTCTTTCTACGGCGTTTCGCAAGCTCTGGTCGAACGGGGGATAACAGATTCCTTCCTCGGTAACGATCCCGGTAAGGTAGCGATGGGGCGTTATGTCGAATGCCGGGTTGTAGACAGGTACGTCGACGGGCGCAACTGCGCGTGCGCCGACCTCCACCACTTCTTCCGGGCCCCGTTCCTCGATCGGAATGTGGTCACCGTCGGGAAGGTCAAGATCAACGGTGCTCGTAGGGGCGACGCAGTAGACCGGTATACCGTTCTCTCTGGCAACCACCGCGACTTTGTATGTGCCGATCTTGTTGGCGACGTCGCCGTTGGCGGCCACTCGATCCGCTCCGAATACGACGACGTCGACCTGGCCGGTGCGCATCAGATGGCCTGCGGCGTTGTCTGCAATGAGATGCATCGGTACCTCTGCACGCATCAGCTCCCATGCGGTCAGCCGCGCGCCCTGGAGTCGGGGTCGAGTCTCATCTACCCAGACATGGATGTTCTTGCCCTGTTCCTGGCAGGCATAGATGACGCCCAGAGCGGTGCCGAAGTCAACGGTGGCCAGTGAGCCGGTGTTGCAGTGGTGGAGAAGATTTGAGCCGTCAGGTACGACTGCCGCGCCGTTGAAGCCCATGCGCCGGTTTATCCTGACGTCTTCATCGGCCAGCGCTTCGGCCTCGGCCAGCAGGGCCTCCTTAAGCCCGCCGACGCTGCCCTGGCCGGACTCTGTTTCACCGGCCATCTGCTCGGCCAAAGTGAGGAGCCTGCGAGTGGCCCAGCTTAAGTTAACTGCCGTCGGCCTTGCCGCGTCCAGCGTTTCCTTTGCCTGCCGCAGATCGTTGAGCAGGCCCTCGGGATCCCCGGCCTCGCTGAGATGGGCTGCCAGGGCCATGCCGTAGGCCGCGGTGGCGCCGATCGCTGGCGCGCCCCTAACGTACATTTCGCTGATGCTGCGCGCGACCTCCGGAACGGTTGCAAATTCGGCAATTACTTCCTCGCCTGGAAGCAGCCTTTGATCGATCATCTTTACCTGACCGTCCTTCCAGTAGACGGTTCTCATTTGAAGCTCTCCCTTTCCCAAAACAAAACCCCTCCGGGTCGATCCAGAGGGGTTCTTCCGCACTGGGCATACTCGTCTCTCGAGCCGCGCGTCACTCGGCGGCATCGGCGATTTCAGAGGTATCCCAACGGAACTGACCGGAGACGTCAACCAGGAAGCTGTGCCTGCAATACGCCAACCGGCAATACGCCAACCAGAAATACGGTAGTGCGTGCCTTCTTCCGGTCATCAACCGAAAACCGGGACTCCGGCAGGTTGCAGGGGGATCATCGGGCCCGTCCCTCACCCCACTCTGGATAAGAGAAGTCAGTTTCAAACGTGCTACTCGGGGAAGGTTAGCACAGCCCGCTTCCCTGTGTCAAGAGGTGTCAATTTTGGGTGCATCCCAATATTGGGAACTGCCAGCAGGAAAAGTTGCGTTCCAGCATCGCGGCGGGAGCCGGCTTGCTTGGGATCGGAGCCGGCGGCGGGCGAAAGGGGAACAGGCTTTTTCAGGGATACAGGGCGGGCAAGGATGAACAAATTGGGCACTGCGGGCACAGCAGAGCCGTCACATACCGAGACGACCCCTACCAATCCGCGCTGTGCTGTTCCCAATGGACTCGAAATGCGCTAGACTATCGCCCAAGGAGGAACACCATGGAAATAATCATTGTGATTATCGTGGCCTTTGTCATTTTCGCGTTCATTACCCCCGCGATAACGTACTTGCTGAGATCACTGCTTCGGTTGCCGCAAAGACGCAACACGTTCCGCACACCTCTCCCCGGCGACTACCTGTTTGGCGACCCTGACAAATCTAGGGAACGCAACCCGCGCAGGCATCGAGGGCTGAGACTGTAATATAGTGGCACTAGGCGGCTGGGCTGCTTTACTGAATGCAGACACGACAAACTAAACGCGCCCCAACTCAAACCCCGGAGGAACAAGTGGAAGCTCTGATCTGCCTGTCAGTCTTCATTGTGCTTTCAAGCATCTGGGCAATGAAGAAATCCAAAAACCGGACTCGAAGAAGCCGAAGAGGAGCATACTATTCCGACTACGATTACGGCTACGATGACGACTAAGTTCCTCGCCGAAACAGCCTTGGTGTAGAACTCAGCGCCTGGAGATTCGGCGTGCGGAATAGGGTCCTGAAGCGGAAGTGGATCGTGATGACTGTTGCGGCTGTCTTTCTGGCGGTCTTCGCCTTCTACGGTCTGCCGCCAACGTCCGCCAACCACGCGCCCGCCTACCTGCGTATCGATGAAGACGCAAAGGATAGCAATTTTGTTACCTGGGTAGGTCTTGCTGATCACTACGAGGTAATTTCCCACCGGGCATTATTCTCCGGAGGTAGCTATCAATTTGTCGCAGAAGAGTTCTACCTGGTCTCGGAACCCAGGTTTGAAGAGGGAAATATCCTCGAGGGCTTGACCTATCAGTATCGCGTGCGCGTAGTAGATAAGGACGGCGCACCTATCAGTCGTTGGTCGAGGTCCGTGAAGCGGACACTTGACATCCAGGACTACGGAGACAACGTGTTCACGAACCCCCCAACTGCTGTGCCGGAACCGTAGTTGAAGTGGGGGTGAAGGTTGGAATTGGTGTTGGGGTTTGCGTTGGAACGGGAGTAAATGTAGCTGTAGGAGTTTGCGTTGGAGCAGGAACAAGTGCAGGGGTAGGGGTCTCCTCTGGTTCGCCCCACAGCGTAATCGTTGCCCCGATGAGTGCTACAGTGAAAAAGATCGCCCACACCGAAATGAAGCTTAAGCCGCAGCCGCTACCTTTCGTTAGAAATCTCTCTCGTCGACCCAGCTTCATCTTCGCCCAACTGACCCGATGCAACGCATTAGGCAGGAAACGAAATAAACCCACTGCAGCTCACTCAAAATCAGCCAAATCCTGGCCGTTGAATTCTCCCCCAAGCCGCGACACAACCCCAATTCCGCCAACCAAGACAATTCGAGTGGTGAGTATGGTGAGTGAGTTGTTTGTTGAACCCATTTTCAACTTCTGGCAACCCGTCTTTTTGAGTTCATTTCGATTCAGAGCCAGAGTGATCAAAGATGGGCACCACCCAGACTGACGTGACCAAGAAAGCCAGAAAGAAAGTTATGCTTACCCACCCGAAGAGGAGAGCAGCGAGAGCAAAAGTGAGTGCAGATGTTAAATTAACCGTGAACCGTATCGACCTGGGTTTCACCCAGGTTACTTTTTCCAGCCATTTAGGAAAAAGGTAGCTAAAGAAGAACGCGGTCCATATGCCTATCGGAATTAAGAAAATCGCCCAGTCGTTATCAAGGAGAAAGATTGGCAGCACTGGATGGCCTCCAGAAAGGGGAATAACATGAAGTCACCTAAAGCAAAGAGCGGCTTCCTCCACACTCACTCGCCTCACCCCATCTGCATCTGCCCCTGTTAATGCGACCAACGATAAATGTAAGAAGGCTTGTGGACGTAATACTAGCTCTGATAATCGTAGCCCTCGTAGTGAGCGTAGGGCCAGTCGTTTTTGTCTATCTGTATTCCTTGGCAGTTAGGCTTGGAATGGACTCTCTGGTTCTCTGGGTTCCCTTCGTGTCTCTCTCTGCTTGGGCTGTTACTCTTTTCGCAAGAAAGAAGTGGTTTTAATCCCAATCAATGATCTTTGATAAATTGGATACGTGATGTTCGCATGGAACCCTTTTGAATCTGAGGTAATTCAAAGTCTTTGGACGAGGTACTCTAACGTCAAAATCTTCTCCCTTAAACCTCTGCGCCGTATCCATAACCAGGTCGAAGAGTTCAACGTATTCCATGTCGCAGCCAAATGCGTTCGCCGCTAAAAGATCACCGTACCAGTCCTGCGTAACGTCCTCTGGCGATCCGTCCGCTTCCCACAGCCGCATCGACAACTCATCAATCAAAGCCAGTTCACAATCCAGATGAGAACTCGTAACACAGTTGCGAGGGGTAGGCGTAGGTATCGGGAAAAAGGGCGGATATACCTCCCCCGTCTCCCAGTTTATGTGCTCAAGTGTGAATAGAAAGAAAAGAAGAAGAATACCAAACAAGACAGACCATTTGGCGATTTTCATTTTGTGCTCTCTTTTGGGATGACGCACAGATATGGATTCACTGCGCCCACCATCCTAATCATAGAGTCCAACCGAATCTTTAGGAAGACAATCCCAAGTCATCGAAGTCGCTGCTTATGCGTTCCATTGAAGTGGGCCCCAAAAGCTGGACCATCTTCTAAGGTGTAAAATGGAGCAATTCATCAAGCCTGTGGAGGGGCAGTACGATGGTCAAGAAACGTCGGCGATACTCGGCGGCGAAGATCCTCTCGCTAGGCTTTATCAGTACCTTCACCGATGTTTCGGCCACGGAAACAAGACTGGTCCAAATTATTCCTGATTGGCCCTCTAACCAAATAAGCCTCTGGAAGACAATTCACTGGTGTGAAAAAGAGCCGGGAGAATCTCCAAACCTTATGAAGGCCCTTACCCGGTGGGTGCTTTGCTCTTGCCGGGCGGTTTCGAGGATAGCTGAGATGAGGGCTTCACATAGGTTCACGGGCGCGGCATCCTAGCTAGGAGAACAGACATAAAGAGCGATGGCTCCCAGGACGTACAGAGAGATCAGGGCCAGCGCGACCTTTTGTCTTCTCCGCGCCACTTTAGAGCTTACCCAGTTGCTCCGGTTTCCACGGCGAATGCGTCGTTTGGCTTCGGACATTCTGGACTTGATTCTTGCGTATTCAGGCATGATTTTGCCTTGGGGCGGTTGCAAGACTGGTCCAATCATCTTGATATTGCGACCGTACAAATCACCAGTACAAATATCATGCCGGCATATAGTGCGCCCAGCCAGACTTCGACAGGTTGGTTGAGCGATTTGAGAATGTTGACCATCAGACTGGGAAGCAGGAGGTCGGTGACAAGAAAAGCGACAGCTAGTCCGATGAGTGGGAGAGAGACGGGTCGAATCTTGACGAGTATACGGGAGTACAGAGGAAGATTCTTGGGGATAGTTGGGTCCAGATATTCAAGATAGTCTACTCTCGGACCTAGCTGTTCTTTTGAATAAGGCTCGGGTTCTGAGCAATGGGGGCACTTTTTCAGATTGGGCGGGATCAAGAGCGCGCACGCTTTACAGTTATAGCGGCCACTCATTAAGATATTCATCTTGGTCTAGGTAACTCTGAGGATTGGCAATTGTGTGCCATGGTATCCCATCACCTGGAGGTTAGAACTATTCAATCCTAACCCGTCCCGGCCTTCGCCTAGGTCAAACTCACCATAATGGACGGGCGACAGGCGATGATGCAAGCAATCAGGGTACTCGTCACGGACTATAGTATAGAAAACCTTGGATTCGTCAAACGTCCCGAGAGTTCTCACTTTCCTCACGCACATCCGATTTTTCCGAATGCATCGATCTGACCGGAGAGCCAAGTCGATCCAGACCCATTGACGGCCCCCTAGTCCAGCTCGCAGTACAGGCTGTAGCACAACCGAGGAGCGGTTCAACTTTTACGTCATCCTTGTTACTGCTGGCGCGAATTATTCTCTGCAATAACGCCAAAGGTTCTCGCGACAGGAATTCGAATCATTCACTAGATTGCGCCGTCTCTCACGAACCGAAGCGGGCAACTCCTTCGCCAGATACTCAAGTTCCATCTTGAGCCGCCCGATCTTCTCATAAAAATCTGCTTCCTGCCTCTCCTGGTCTCGTTGCCTGCCCTCGCCTCTGCTCGCGAAGACTCGGAGCCCGTCTTCCTGCAGCTGCCGTTTCCAGGCTTCTATCCAATTGGCTTGAATCTCCTGTTCACTCAAATACTGGGAAATCGTCTTACTGCCTTCAAGCTCCTCCAATGCATCCCGAAAATAGAAAGCTGCCGAGAGTCGCCGACGATTCTCGACCATCGTTCTGCCCCTCCACTAGCCGCTGACCACTGCAATTCCGCCTAATGCCTGCCCTTCCTATACGAACACGCGCCAACTCCGCCATACCACCCAATCGCCAGTTGGGGCAGGCCTTCTGCCTGCCCTCCTGGCCCAGCCCCGCCGCCACTATCCACTATCCAATGCAGTTGCCCCTGCTGAAAATATGTGCTAGCCTATAGCCGAATTCAATATTGATCCACCGGCGTGTCCGCAAGAAGCAAAAACGCACGCCGGTGGATTCCACGAGGTCTGGGCACGTGATAGACGTTTTCTATCATGG
>VXRG01000141.1:26426-76143 GCA_009838625.1 Caldilineaceae bacterium SB0664_bin_27 | reverse complement strand
CCTTTCTTCCCTTTCTCTATTCCCCCTCTTCTCTCCCAAACTCCCTATCAGTATAGCTCACCCCCATTTTGGACTGCACCCTATTTCGCAGATGGAACGCAAATTCGCCGTGCGGCTCCTGTCGCAGCCGGCAATCTGTGTCTAACGCAGGGGAAGCGCCCCCTTATGTCAGTTCTGATACATTTACGCCGGATGCAGACAATGGGGAACTGAAACACGTTGGGCGCGAGTTAAGGGCAACCCTTCAGCCTCCGTAAGAGGGACCTGCAGCATGTGAAGTACTGTTGTTTCGTTGGTCGTCGTCAACTTGCCCGACCGGCCGGGAACACCGGCAACCACACGACCAGTGCCGACCGGTCGCCGCCGGTGTCCCGCCAATCCTCTTCACCACTCCCAGATGCCGGCGATTTCCTTCAACGTTTCAATGTCAAGGATTGCTATTCTGCGGTAACCCAGTTCCACCAGGCCCTGCCGCTTGAAATCCCGCAAAATGGCACTCACCGTCTCTCGATACGTACCGAGTCGGTCGGCGAGCACCTGATGGCTGACTCCCTGAATTATCTCTTCCGAGTCGCTGCATAGTTCAACCAGGAGAGCCGCCAGCCGTTCAGGCAGCTTCTTGTATGCCACATCTTCCAACCTGTCTTCGACCTGAAGAAGCCGCCTGCCGTACGTCTGCAACATGCCCCAACCCAATATCGGGTACTGAAGCGTCATATTTCGCGCCTCGGCAGCAGGAATCGACCAGACCACCACATCAGTGTCCGCTTCAGCGAAGACGTTTGCCTCCTGTGGCCTGTTCAAAGCGCCTTCGCCAAATATGGCGGCGGGTTCCAAAGTGCCAATGACCAGTCGGCGTCCTTCTTGATTTGGACAGACCAGGTTGACTTTGCCCTGCATTAGTACAAACATCTCCCTCTTCAGAGCAGTGGCATCGGCGACGACCTCATGCGACCGGTAGGATCGCATGCGTACATGCTTCCCGAACGACGGGTCGTCGTTGCGGAGATCCATTAAGGTCTGCAAAAGCTCAGGTTTTCGGCCCAGAACATCGTCGGCAACGGTGTGTCGATAGGTGTTTTCGAGCATATGTCACATCCTTTCTGACTGCTCCGCAAAGCCATTCTCATACGGGGGTCGTCAGCTAGGCGGGATAAGAATTCTTCCGCCGGAGGAATGCCACAACTCATTCCAAACTTGCACGAATACTGTGGCGTAAGAGACGCATATTCCAACTCTTGCTAAGGATTGTCACGAAAACTGTTTCAGTATCTGTACACAATTTGTAGTATAGCAGTCTCAGTCAAGGAATTTTTATCAACAGTGCATCAGAATCTCTACTTTCTATCAGGTTAACATTGGAAAGTTACGGTTCTGTTGCGATAAAGTTAGCATTTCATATAAATCGCGCCTCCAAAGGGCTGCTCTCATCACGGCCGTGTCCGCTCGCGGGATGCTGGGCGCGATGTCTTTCCTCTGATCTGACGCATCCAACTATCGGGGCCGCGGGTGGCGCCCTCGCCGGCACAGGCAACTGCAGGTCCATCACCACTCCGGGCCGATGTCCCGCCGAGAGAGGCGCCTTCCTAATCCCTCCAAATCCACGGCCAGCCCGTACAAGGCCCCGCGCCTCTGCCACCCCTCTTGGGCGCATCCCTACAAGCTCGCAACGTGTCGAATAACGAAATTTGGACCTTGAAACATCTCACTACACGACTCTCGTATCGCCCATAAGCAAGCCTTGCCCCAGTGAAGTTGACCCACCCGACAGCACTCCAGTTTCTGACCGACAATCTGTCTCTGAAGGGACATCGCATACATGCGCGCCTGTGCAGCGACTCCGGTCAATAATGGTCCAAGTCAGGGACAGATCGCGCCAAAATAGCGCAATTGTGGACAAATTCTTGTTATGCTACACTAAATTTCTGTAGACAATAGTTAGACAACAGTGAGCTATTTTTCGGCTTTTTTTGGCTCTCTATATTCTCTTTGAAGTAAGTACTGGGCTGAAGCTTTTCTCATGCAACACTCCGTTGCACCCAGACCCGTGCACACGGAAGTCGGGTCGCAGAATGGACTTTTCCATCTATTTCAATCAAATCACGTAACGAGAAAAGCTTAATGGCAGGAATTGCGAAGAGAATCGCCGCGGTTCTCGTAAGTATCGTCTGGCTCAGTTTCATTCTCATTCTGTTGGCAGGTTTTTTCGCGCCGAATCTTCACCAGCTTTTGCCTGCACCAGTGAGGGAATACACTGCCCCGGAGGCGCTTCGTGAAAGGTGGCAATCTTTCACCGATTCACTGGTGACGGGAATCGGCATGCAGCCTTCACCTGCACCCGAAGCCACAGAGACGCCCACGCCGGATGCCGCACTGCCCCCTCCGCCAACAGCCACGCCGCTGCTCGAAGCTCCTACTGCCACGCCGCTGCCCGCGGAAACTCCGACACCGACGACAGCCCCGGCCATGACTTCCGAAGAGGGTGAAGAGA
Source organism: Caldilineaceae bacterium SB0664_bin_27 (assembly GCA_009838625.1). Classification (GTDB taxonomy): domain Bacteria; phylum Chloroflexota; class Anaerolineae; order Caldilineales; family Caldilineaceae; genus Bin5. The sequence continues at coordinate 73,652 of VXRG01000141.1, read as the reverse complement.
CCCCCTCTCACGAAACGATCGTCTCGGTCTCCGTGTCAGAGGCTGGACAAGCCGACTTGCGCTCCGCACCAAGTGAAGATGCAGACGTGATCGGGCTCGTAGCAGCAGGTGGCAAGGTCAACATCGACGGCCAGGATCCCACTGGGAACTGGTATCGCCTGGAGGACGGGACATGGATTGACGCCGCAGACCTCGTTGAAGCCCCGCTTGATCAGGTCCAGGTCGTCATGGTCGAGACTCAGCAGCCCCCCGAAGAATCTGAAGAGACGACGCCACCTGAAACAACCGCTGGCACGACGTCGACGCCAACCGAGCCTGTCAGTGCCGTTGTAAATGCCGATTCGAATCTGCGGGCCGGCCCCGGGATCGAATACGACCGCGTAGACGGTATCAATTTCGGCGAAGAGGCTATCATTGTCGGCATTTCCACCGATGGTGAGTGGTACCTACTTGAGCGGGGGGTCTGGCTTTTTGCCGCCCTCGTCACGGAAGCCGTTGACGTTCCTGTTGTCACCGAGGACACGTCGTCAGATCAGGTGTCTGCAGCAGGTACGGAGCAACCGGCGACAGAACAAACAGACACGGGCGAACAAGAGGCAACGCCGGAACAGACGCAGGCGGACAATGAACAAACAGATGCCGAGCAGCCTGAATCGGACGACGATCAGTCGACGGCAGAAACAGAGGAGACAGAGACTGACGCTGAGCAACTGCTGCCGGTCGTCATTGCCCCCCGCGGCGCCAATCTGCGCGCCGGTCCTGGTGTCGAATTTGACCGCGTGGACGGCGCTGAAGAAGGTCAAGTATTGACGATCGTGGCCCAGGACAGTTCCGGTGAGTGGCTGAAGCTTGATGATGGGTCCTGGATCTTAGCCGCACTTGTAGACAATGTGCCCGCAGATCTACCCGTAGAGTCGGAGGAAGCCGCCGAAGACGAGCAGGATGTCCAGGCCGAGGAAGACGAACAGGAAACGCAAACCGACGAAGATGAGCAGGGCGCCCAAATCGACGAAGACGAACAGGAAGCACAGACCGACGAAGATGAGCAAGATTCTCAAACCGGCGAGGACGAACCTGAAACGCAGGAAGAGGACGTGCCGCTCTTGTTCGCCACCGTAAACACAGACGCAAATCTGCGGAACGGCCCCGGACTCGACGCAACCATCGTAGAGTCCGCCCCCGCAGGAACGCTTGTCACGATTATCGACAGGTCTGATGATGAACAGTGGTTACAGCTCGAAAACGGTTACTGGATTCTCGCTACACTTGTGGACATCCTCCCGGCAGAGGGAGAGGAAGACGCCGACAGCGATGCCGGGACAGATGGCAACGACGATAACGGAGACAATGGCGGAAACGACAATAGCAATCAGGGATAAGTAGCCCAGCCGCAGGTGAGTAAAGCCTCACAAAAAATTGTGTGATAGAGGTGACAGAAGTCATCTGAATCACAACTGCAACACTTAATACTGCAGCAAAACAGCGCCGTACCGGCCACCTCAGGTTTCGGACACATTCGGGAACCAATCTGGCCGTACGGCGTACTTATTTGTACATGATTAACTGTGAAACGGAACGCGCGCTCGCAAATTGAGTCAGGGAGCGAAACTGATGCGAATTCTTCTCTATACCGGGAAAGGCGGAGTCGGCAAGACCAGTGTCAGCGCGGCCTGCGCTCTGCGGTGCGCCGAACTGGACTACCGGACTGTCGTACTCAGCACCGACTCCGCCCATAGTCTCGGCGACAGTTTCGACACCCGTATCGGCAGCAAACTGGTGGAACTGGCGCCCAACCTCTGGGGACAGGAGATCGACCTGCTCCACCAGATGGACAAATACTGGGGCCGTGTGCAGGAATATCTGAATGTACTTTTCTCCTGGCGCGGCATGGATGCGCTGGTCGCCGAAGAAACTTCCGTACTGCCGGGCATGGAAGAACTCGCCAGTCTCATGCACATAACACATCTCGCAGACAGTGGCGCCTATGACACAATTATCATTGACGCAGCGCCCACCGGGTCCACCCTGCAGCTGCTCAGTTTTCCCGATATCGCCCGCTGGTATATCGAAAAGATCATGCCCTTCGAACGCCGTACACTCCAGATCGCGCGGCCTATCGTGTCCCGAATGAGTGATATTCCCCTGCCGGACGACGACCTCTTTGAGAGCGTCGAAGACCTGGTGAACGTTCTGGAGCGCACCAGTCTTCTTCTGAGCGACAGCAGCGTCAGTAGTATGCGGCTGGTGATCAACCCCGAGAAGATGGTTATAAAGGAGGCCCAGCGCGCATACGCATATCTCTATGGCTATGCCGTCGATTCTGTCGTCTGCAATCGCGTCTTCCCGCAGGAGCTGCAGGATGCTTACTTCAGCGGCTGGATCGAAGCGCAGCAGCGAAATCTGGCCTTCGTAGAAGAAGCATTCCAACCGCTTCCCATCTCCAGGATTCCATTCTTCGAAGAGGAGGTGCTGGGCCAGAAGATGCTCCAGCGCATGGCTGCAACGCTCTTCGGAGGCGACATGGAGCGCGGCGGCAAGGGAGACCCCACCCGCCTCTACTACCAGGGGGAACCACAGAAAATTTTCGCCCGCAACGGCCACTACATCCTCAGCATAGCCCTTCCGCTCGTGACCAAGGAGGAAGTGAACCTCCATCGCAGCGTCGTGGACGAGCTGATCGTCCGCATCGGCAACTGGAAACGCAATATCGCCCTGCCAATTGGACTGGCGCGGCTCAAGATCGACGGCGCCAATTACGAAGGCGACCGTTTGAACATTCTTTTCTGCAAGCAAGAGGGCGATTCCGACTACGAATTCGACTCGTTGGAGCGCAGCCCCTGGGAGCAGTTGAAGGCAAGGCTGCAGGGGGAAGGGGTCTGACCCGCTTGTGCGCTATCGACGCTCCATTGTATGTCTACTGTCTTTTCAGCACGGCTCGCGCCGCGTTGTAGCCGCACATGCCATGGACACCTCCGCCGGGCGGCGTCGATGAGGAACACAGATAAAGCCCGGGAACCGGCGTGCTGTAAGGGGGAAACCGCAACACAGGCCGCGACCACAGTTGGCGTATATCCTGCACGCCGCTGTTGATGTCGCCGCCTACATAATTGGGGTTGTAGCGCTCGTAATCAGCGTTGTTCATCACCGCCCGCGCCAGAACCGTGTCCCGAAAACCGGGCGCGAATCGTTCTATCTGCGCCTCGATAGCATTTGTCATATCAGTGGTCGAAGCATGCGGCGTATGGCAGTAAGCCCACAGCGTGTGCTTGCCCGCCGGCGCGCGTGTCGTGTCGAACAGGCTATGCTGCGCCGCCAGCACATAAGGCCGTCCCGGTATGCGCCCGCCGTTCGTTGCCTCTTCCGACGCCGCGATTTCCGCCAGTGTGCCTCCCAGATGAATGGTGCCCGCGCGGCGGCAAATCTGCGCCCGCCACGGCACAGGCTCGCTCAGCGCGTAGTCCACCTTGAACACACCCGGCCCGTAGCGAAATTCTTCCAGCTTGCGCCGGTATCCGGCCGGTAACCGCGCCCCCGCCAGCCGCAAGACCTGCCTCGGCGTCACATCCAACAAAACGGCCCGGCACGCAGGCAGTTCATCCAACGACCGTACCTGCCAGCCTGCTACGATATCCCCACCCAGAGCGCGTAGATACGCACCCATCGCATCCGTAATCGCCTGCGCACCGCCGCGCGCAAAGGGCCACCCGACCGCATGGGCCAGTATCCCCAACAACATTCCGAAGGCAGAAGTAAAAGGCTGGCGAAAACTGAGAGAGGAGTGAGCGGCAAGCCCGGCAAAAAGCGCCCGCGCCCGTTCTTCACGGAAACAAAGACGTGACAGCAGATGGACAGGCATCGCCGCGGGAAGGCCAAAGCGGACCAGCGCCGGCAGATCGACGCCCACAGGATACGGGCCCAGGACCATCGGCGCCAGCTTGGCCCAGTCAGCCGCAGACGGGCCCAACAGCCGGGTCCAGCTCAGGCCGTCCACCCCGAGCGATGCCGCCGTCTCCGGCAGCGAACGGTACAGTCCGACCGCCGTGCCGTCATCCAACGGGTGTGCCGCCGCAACCTCCGGCTGGATCCACTCCACGCCGAACTGCTCCAACGGCAAGCTACTTAGAAATGGCGAACCGGCCACCAGGGGATGAACAGCGGCGCAAACGTCGTGTCGAAAGCCGGGCAGTGAAAGTTCGGCTGTCCTGTTCCCCCCGCCGATTGTGTCCCTGCCTTCAATCACCAGAACCGAATGTCCGGCCCGGGCAAAAGTGATCGCAGCCGCCAGCCCATTGGGCCCGGCGCCGACAACGACGGCGTCATACTTGTCCATGAATCTACTAAGTCGCGCGACTATTGTAAATTCCGCAGTTCATCCCAGGCTGCAAATAGGTCAGACCAGACACAGACTCAGTCTACCAACTGCAGCCGCTGCGGACTGCGCCCATCTACCCGCTCCAAGACGCCTCGCGCCTCCAGATCAAGTTTCACCGACGTCACATACCAGCTTATCGAACCGTCAAAGACGTCCCCAATCCGCTGGTCTACCGCCTTCGTCATCCCGCTGAACGTGATTCCCGGCTGCGCCTGCAGCGTCTCCTCAATCGCCTGTCGTACCATGTCATATTTGCCTTTATCGATATTCACGCCCTGCTTTCCAGCCGGGTGCAGCGTCATGATTCTTTCGGTCACACTTTCCTCCGAAAAGGCGGCGGTATGGGAAATGAATCGTCATCCGAAAACAATGAGCGGTGAGAAGTGAGAGACAGCGCCTCTCTCTTCCCACCGCTATCTTTTCCTGACGGAGAGTTTTACTCCCCTTCAAACAGCTTCTCATTGCGGTGCAGCCGGCGGGCGATGCCGAAAGTCTGGCCCTGGGCGCGCATCGTCGGGGCGTGCGCCGCCAAGTAGCGGGCCGCTGCTACCAGCACCAGCACAGCTTCATCCTGTGAATCCGACTCGGCCGACAGCAGCTCATGCTGTCGAAAAGCCGTTTCCACACACTGAATCGTGTGGAAGTTGCGGTCTTCCCTTAGCAGAAGTGCGCCAAGCTCTGCCCGCAGCGCCTCGGCGCCGCCGCCCTCGAAGAGGTAGCTGCCGACCGCGTTGCCCGCCTCGTTCACCTGTTGCTGCTGATCCAGCAAGTCAGCAAGCGCCGGCAACGAAGGGGCTGTACCGTTCGTGCCGTTTGAGGCCGGCAGGCGCGCCGCGGGAATGTTAAGAAAACGGTCCAGATAGATGCTCATCGCCGCGTCGAAAACGCCCCGCAGCAGTAGCAGATACTCGTCCGGTTGTTTGTAGCCCTTCAGCCGGCGCAGACCCTGGTGGACCGCGTTGGCAAATGTGAAGGTGTGCAGAGCCGTGTCCCAGTCGCCGAACTCGTTGCTCGTGTGGAAACGGGCAATGCGCAGTGCCGCGGCATAGGTGACAGCACCCGCCAGCTCCGCTTCGCCGGCGCCTGCCCGCAACGCTGCCAGCAGCGCGTCAGCGATGGCATGCGGATCATCGCGCAGCAGCACCGGCACCAGGTCGGCGCGCCCCGTCCACCGGCCCCGCTGCGCCTGACCTTCGGCCAGCGCCGCCGGGATCTGCGCACGCGCATCCTCCAACAGATCGATAAGATCGATTGGGTTGCGCCACGCGTTCGACTCCTCCATCCGCCGCGCCGAAGCATAGCCGGGCACCAGGCTGGTCAGAACCGCTTCCGCCTGCTCCCAGCCGACGATATCCAACGCTTCGAAGGCCTTATTCGTAAAGTCCAGCGGATGTCCGACATCGATATAGCGGAAATCCGTTGCCGCGCTGAACAGAATATCCGCCATCTCCTGCGGCCCGGCCCCCGCGTGCAACGCCGTGATGATGCACCGTTCCGCGCCCTCCGCATCCCGCACCAGAATGAAGCGGCGGAACCACTGCTTCAACGTTTTCAGGTCCGGGCTGCCGTCCGGCAGCGGCGTGACTACAAAGCGCGGCGAACTGCCTGCCGAATCAGCCGCGACCGCGGCCAGTCCGTGGGCCAGCGCTCTCGCCCTGTCCTCACGTCCCAGGCTCGGTAGAAGATTCTGGAAGCAGGTCAGCATCGTCAACCCCTGCCCCCAACCTTCCATGCGGTAACGCGCCCCGAACTCCAGGCCCGCGGAAAAGGGAGACAGTGTGTCTCCGGCTTCGTCCACCAGCGTGATCGCCGCCTTGGCCACAACCAGAGAGAGATTGCGCTCCAGGCCGACGGCCAGGCGGTGGCGCTGGTGTTCCACCGGGTCCTGTCGCGGCGTAACATCGACAAAGACATCACCGTTCCGCAGCTCTACCGGGAAATTGGGGGTATCGTCCGCCCAAAGATCGAAAGAGCCGCCTGTGCAAAGATCGAAGCGGGCGTGATGCCAGTGGCACGTTAGGATCCCATCATGGACGCTACCTCTGTCAAGAGGAAAGCCCATATGCGGGCAGCGGTTGTCAAGCGCGTAGATTTCGTCCTCATGGTGCACCAGCACGATCACGTGCCCGTTTACTTGGACCGTATGCAGCCCCGTTTTCGTGACTTCAGCCACACTTGCAATGCGCTGAAAAGCGCCAGCAGCAACTTCGGTTGTCATACTTGGCCTCCTCATCTCCTATAGCCCAAACCTTAAGCCAGGCCTCAATCCGCACTGTGAATCATCAAGTACCATCACCAATAATGTATCAGCTCAGCAACCGCCGCGGCAATTGGAAACGATGCGGCAAGCGACAGGTGCCGGCATCCCGTCCCACACCAGCCTACCATCCTCCGACCACTGACTACGGCCCACTGACTACTGCAGGTCCGCGCTCCTCACGCACCGCCGTCAACGCGAGCAAGCCCACCAGCGCCAGCGCCGCCCAAAACAGAAACGGCACTCCGGGGCCAACTGCTTCCAGGCCGTTGCCAAGCGGGGGCGCTACGACGGAGCCAATCCGCGAAATCGCCATGATCAAGCCGGTCGCTGTACCCGCAAGAGCCGGGCCAACCCCTCGCAGCTCAATGATCAGCGTCATCATCGTCGCCATGTAGCCGTCCCGCGTAATTCCGGCAAAAATAACCGCCAGCCACACAACGATCCCCTGTACGAACGAAAGAACCCCGAAGCCAATCAATAACATCAGTGCCGACGCAAGAAGCAGCGGACGGCGCACGCCCATCCGGTCGGACAACAGAGTAAACGGAACCGTGAACAGCAGACTAGCGAAATGGAAGCTGGCCAGGGCACTGTCCGCGGTACTCGGCTCCCAACCCTCATTGCGGAGATAGAGAGGCAGGTAGCCAAGCGATCCCTGTATCGCGCCGCCGATGCCAAACATCGCCACCGCCAGCAGCCACACGTTGCGCAGACGGCCCACCTGGAGCATCGAGTCGCGCAGCGAAGGCCGGTCCCCTTGCGCACTGGCCCTTCCGTCGCCGTCTGGCCCAGGTCTGGTGAATATCCACAAAACGCCGACGATGACCGCCAGCGCCGCGTAGAAGAGAAGAACGTTGCGCCAGCCGCCCAGAAGCGGTGAAAGGAAGGTCGCGCTGATCAGCGAGCCAAGCAGAAAACCCAACGCCATGCCCGCCGACACCACGCCGTTCGCCATCCCCAGCCGCTTCCCCGAAAACCAGACGCCGCACGTCTTGTGCACATTCATCGGCGCGGCCATTGGAAAGAGCCCGGCGACCAGGACCGTCGCGGTCAGGCTGGCGTAGTCGTTGGCAAACGCCCGAGTCGCGCCCGTAACGCCGGCAAAGAGACAGGCGATCACCAGCATCCGCCTGGCGCCAATGCGGTCGCCTATCACGCCGCCGGTCAGGCTCATGGCAACGCCCAACAGCGAGGACGCGCCCCAAACGTATCCGATCTGCACCAGGTTCAGCGAGAGGTCAGTGCCAATTTCCTCGAACAAGACCGGCAGCGACATCATCGGCATCCCCACGACAAGCGTGTGGGTCAGGGCGGCCAGCACGAGAACGTACCAGCGGTACGCGCCCTGCGCTGGATTGGCCGCGGCCGCCGGGGCCGAGACGCGCAGCGGATCAGACACTCGCGGTTGCTCCGCCGTCGATGAGGACCTCCGCCCCCGTGATGCTTGCCGCCCGGTCCGAGATCAGGAACAGGGCCATGTCCGCGATTTCGTCCGCCTCGGCCATGCGGCTCAACGGCACCGAAGCAATGCGGCGGGCTTTTGCCTCTTCCACGGAAATGCCCTGCGCTTCCGCCTCCTGGCGTGCGAGCTGCCTTGCCCTTTCCGTATTCACGGGACCGGGCGAGATGGCGTTGATGCGCACGCCGTAGGGGGCAAGGTCCTGGGAGATGCCCTTTGTAAAGTTGATGATGGCGGCGTTAGCCGTGCCGCCGGCGACAAATGTCGGCGTGGGATTGTGGGCCGCAGCGCCCACAATGTTGACTATGCGTCCTTCCCTCCGCGCCTTCATCTGCGGCGCGAGCGCCCGCACCATCCGTATATATCCGAGCAGTTTCAGCTCCCATGCACCCTGATAAGCGTCGTCGCCCAGGCTGTAGAAGTCACCGCTCGGCGCCGACCCGGCGTTGTTGACGAGGATGTCCACCTGACCCCAGGTTGAGAGGGCGCGTTCGACGGCCCGTTCGACCCCTTCCGCCGTGCTCACGTCCGCGCTAACAGAGAGCGCCTTGGCACCGCTTTCGGGCGCATGGTCCGCGATTGCTTCGAGTCCTTGGGCCAGCCGGTCTTCGTCGCGCGCCGCGATCAGCACACTGACTCCCTCCGCGTACAGGGCCTGCGCGCAGGCCAACCCAATGCCCGCGCTGCCTCCTGTGACTATGGCTGTCTTGTCCGAAAGATTGAGTTGCAATGTCTGGTTTCTCCTTCAAGAGTGGTGTCCTGCAAGATCTGCCTGCGCAGCGACGGTTTACGTGGAGCCCGCCCTCATTCGCTTCCTTCCCCCGCGTCCCCATAGATCTCGCAGTTCGGAAAGGTCAGCGAGAACCCGTACCAGCGGGCAAAGAGGTGCAGGGGCTGTTCGGTTGGCAACTCGTCTCCTGAGGGATCGTAGAGCCTTCCGTTGCGCACGAACGCGCCGTCTTCCAGGCGAAGGTCGCTCCCATCCCATTCGGCATCCTGCCCATCGGCGAAAAGCGGCGTCGGTGTGCCCGACACCGGGTCAAGGTAGATCAGCAAGTCGCTGCTGTCAATGACGTCGAACAACACGCCGCCCTTCGCCTTGAGAACTTCCAGCGGATAGTAACGGCTGACGCTGTCCGTCCAGACGCCCAGTCCCATTTCCAGGCGCGGCCGTCGCGGGTCTTCCGCGCCCATCGAACCCGCGAACCCCGGCGGCAGAAAGCGTCCCCTGGTCAAGCGCACCAGGACTTTCATCAGGCCCGCCGCCAAGCCAAAGGGCAGCGGCAGCCGCGACCGCCCGATTCGCGCATCCGGGAACTGCGCCAGCGCCTGGTCCGCACGCATATGCCGCAGCGGCTCCAGATCGAGACGCCGTCCCTTGAGCGGACCGTGCAGACATTCGCCTGTGACGTGGTCCCAAAAGGAGCCGGTCTGGTGATCTCCCATCAGCGACATGCCGTTATAGAGACCACGCGTCGCAAAGGTATAAGTTTCCCCGTCAAGGACCGGCGTCAGACTGACGCCGCTATTGCACGGCGCTCAGAAGGTCGCGAGAAACGGTGCGCCATTCCACTCACCCTGCGCCACATGGTGGAAGATCATCTCGCTGGTGAGAAGAGACAGGGCTGCCCCGTTCCGGTCCAGCACCAGTAGCGGTGTCTCCGCGCGGACCTTCTTGCTGCTCAAAGCGCCGGCCAGCCCCTCGGTGCGCTGCACAGCCAGCGGCCGGAACATATCTCGTTTGCTCAGGATGGCCCGTTTCGCGTCAAAGGTCGCCGCTGCGGTCAGTTCGCTTGGATTCGCCTCCATCTTCAGCCCCTTTGCCTGTCGAAAACTGGAAATGGACGCCGACCGTGGGACGCTTTGCCCCGGAGCCGGGTCTACTGATCGATCGAAAAGCGGAAAACCGTCGTCTGCGTATACTCTTCGCCGGGCCGCAGAACGATCGACGGAAAGTGCGGCTGGTTCGGCGAATCCGGGAAATGCTGTGTCTCCAAGCAGAACCCGCCGCGACGGGGGAAAACCTGTCCGCCTTTGCCCGGGTTTGCTTCCTCCATCTGGTTGCCTGCATAAAACTGCACGCCCGGCTCGGTTGTCAGTACCTCCAGCACCCGACCGCTGTTTGGCTCGGAGACGCGCGCCGCCAGCCGCAGCGTGCCTGGCTCGCCGTTGAGGACAAAGTTATGATCGTAGCCGCCGCCCGCTCGAATCTGTTCGTCGTCCGTATTGATGCGTGCGCCAATGGCAGTGGGCTGGCGGAAGTCGAAGGGTGTGCCGGTCACGTCCCGCACTTCACCTGTCACGATCAACGCGCCGTCCATCGGCGTGAACGCGTCGGCATCGATCATGGCGAAATGATCGTGGATATCTCCCTCCCCGGCCAGGTTGAAGTAGCTGTGATTGGTCAGGTTGACGATCGTCGGCGCGTCGCAGGTCGCGTGGTAGTCGAGACGCACCTCGTTGTCATCGTTCAGGCTGAGCCTCACCGTCGTGTCCAGCGCGCCCGGGTAGTGCTCTTCCCCGTCCGGGCTGTGGTAGGAGAGCACCAGCCCGACCTCCCGCTCGTTCTGGAATGGCTGGACCTGCCACACGACCTTGTCGAAGCCGACATCCCCACCGTGAAGATGGTCGTCGTTGATATTGCGCGCAAGCTGGTAACGCACACCGTCCAGCTCAAAACTCCCGCCGCGGATGCGGTTGGCACAGCGGCCCACCAGCACGCCGTAATAGGGGTGCCCGGCAAGGTATTCGTCGAGTGTATCGAATCCCAGCACCACGTCCCCCGCCTGGCCGTCGCGGTCCGGCGTCGACAAGGTGCGAATCAGCCCGCCGTAGTCGAGAACATCGACCTCGATGCCCGTGTTGTTGGCGAGCGAATACTGCCTGACCGGTTGCCCGCTCTCCGTCTTCCCGAACGCCTGGCTGCTCAGTTTCATATGTCGCTATCCGTTAGATTTATCAATAATTTTTCTGCCGATACTCCGCCAGCATCTGGTCCATCACCCAAGACGTACGCGCACCGCTGACGCCCGTGCTGGGACACTGCCCGTGTCCGTTCAACTCGTCAACAATCGTCTGAATCAGCGGTTGATGCACGTGGTCCGGCTGCGTGACGGGGATCTCCTCGGTCCCGGCGCTCGTCGTCAGAGCGATCGGGCTGGCATCGAAACAGACGTAGCCGATGCGTCCCTTCGTGCCTTCAATCTCCGTCCAGTCAAGGTTTTCAAAGCCGGAGAACATCCAGGTCCCCGTTCCCTGCACGCCCGATTCAAACGTGAAGCTGCCGCTCACGACGTCCTCGGCGTCGTAAAGCCCTGCCTGATTGGCCGCGAACCCTTGCACGCGGCTGATGGGGCCGAGCAGATAGTCAAGGAGATCCAGCATGTGCGAGCCCAGGTCCAGAAAGAGCCCTGCGCCCGCGACTTCCGGATCGACCCGCCACCCCCGCTGGTCCGGGAACGCATCGGCCGGCCTGGCCGGCTGGTAGTAGCGGACCAGGGCCGATCGCACCACCCCGATCGCGCCCTGGTCGATAAGTTCCTGTACTTTCAGGAACTTCGGCAGGCGCCGGCGGTAATAGCCGACCCACAGAGGAACGCCGGCCTCTTCGCAGGCCCGGATCATCGTCTGGCACTCTTCGTACGTGCGCGCCATCGGCTTCTCCACGTAGACCGGCTTGCCCGCTGCGGCCGCCTTGCACGTATACGCCATGTGCGTGTCAGGCGGCGTCGCCACATAGACCGCGTCTACCTCCGGGTCATTGATCAGCCTGTCGCCGTCGTCGTACCAGCGGGCCACTTCATGGCGCCGCGCAAAGTCGGCCGCAAGCTCCCCATTGCGCCTCATCACCGCCGTCAGCGCCGAGTTCTCGGCCTTGTACAGCCCAGGCCCGCTCTTGACCTCGCACACGTCCCCGCAACCGACGATCCCCCAGCGAATCTTTGCCATGTCTCCGTCCTCATCACTCGTCTGGAATATCCACAAAAACTCCGACCTGTCACCAGGCCCCAAACACGCGCGTCCCACGACTGAAGAATCCCGTCCCCCGCCGGGTGCGCCGTCAATTGCCCATCACGAGTCCAAGATCACCTATGAGAGTCTTCACTGACAATTGACTACCGACTACTGACCACTGTCGTCCTCATGCCCGTGAACCGGCGTATGCTCGTGGTAAACGCCGTGCGCGTGCATGCGCTGGTGCAGACGGTTGTGGGCCGCCTCCAACACAGCCCGCATCTCCCTGAAACGCTGCGCGTTCGGCCGGGGGGCGATCGTGTCCACATAGGCAATCGCGCCTTCGATCTGCTCCAACACCGCCGACGCGTCCGGCTCGTTGAACAACGGGCTGTCCACAACCAACGTCTGCACTGCGCTTGTATGGGCCGCAATCTCGCCCTCCTCGCCGGTATAACTGCCGCGCACACGCAGCGCTATCCACGACGAAGACGTAACCGCAACCTGCAGGGTTCCCGAGGCGCTGTACTTGCCCTGGACGTCAACCTGGTCAACCACCAGCCCGCCCTGTACGACCTCCACCTGCTCGATCGGAACCTGCACCGACTCAACCCGCCAGTCGACGCCCACGCTCCCGCCGCCGGCTGGCAGCTGCACCTGCCCGCCCGGAGCGACGCCCTCAACCGACAACTCCGCCAGCGGACCGATCGTCATGAACGTATTGCCCGCCTGCACCGCCGCCATCCAGTTCTCGTACGTGAACTCTCGCTCCCCCAAATGCGCGTAGGTTCGCACGCCACCCAGCTGTGACGAGGCGGCCATCTTGTCCGAGCCGCCCACGATCGGCAGCTGGTAACCCAGGTTCAGGTAGCGGTACCAGTCCGCGATACCATAGGGGTTGAGCTCCCGCTCACAGGGGTTGAAAGTCATCATCTCGATGGCATGGATCAGGCCGAGAACGATATCCGCGGCCCGCTCCAGTTGCGGGTTCGGCGCGTGCGGCATCACGACCAGCCCGCCCTGGTCGATACACTTCTGCGCCCATTCGGCCATTACCACCTCCTGGGGATCGCCCAAGGCCGATTCAGACGGGCCGCCGCTGCACAGCGGGTGGATCATCTTGCCGTTGTAGCCCAGAAGTGAAATGTGACCCAGAATCTGCATGCGGTTCTCGGTTCCGACCCGCACCAGAAACTCGCCGTCGCCACCGAACTCACGCGCGCCCAGCGTGGTCCTGCCATCAAAGTCGCTGACGTTGCTGAACATCTCGCCCCACTGGCTCGCCAGCAGATTGACCACGTGCACGTCCTCAGCCTGGCCTTCCAGCAGCGCCGTCGACGGGCTCAGAAAGTGAACGTGGGTATCCGCAGTCACCCAACCCTTCTCCCGCCACGGCAGCACCCGTTCCAACTCGAATACCAGTTCATCTGTGTCATCCGAGATCGTGACCTGCTTCCGCACCGGCGCCGTCTCATAGCCCTTCGTGATTTCCACGAAGACGTCGCCCAGCGGCATATCCACCTCGCAATGGCCGTCGATATAGCTGTACTGGTTGCGCCCGTTGACGAACTCACCGTAGTTGTCCTCAAACCAGTGCGGGTTCACTTTGCGATGGCGCCCGCGCGGCGGCAGATACTCGCCGTGCTCGCCGTGGAAATGAATGCGCACAGGCACCAGGTTGTTCGTCCCCTTCTGCACCACGCGCACGTCGACCAGCCGGTGGGCCGGCGCCACGCCGACAATGGTGTCTGATGCCTGGCCGTTTTCGAGTTGCGAAAGGTCATAGACGATGGGCTCGTCACTGTCCACGCCCACGTGCAGCCAGGCCTGCGGATGCGCGCTGTACTCGATGATCAGGTCCCGCTGCGAGACCGCGGGCTGGACGTTCGCCTCATCACCCATCCAGCGGCCGCTGTCGTAGTCGAATGCGGCTCGGGCCGACATCACATAGCCCAGGTCGATAGCCAAGTCCTCGTATTCGCCGATGGCATTGAACTCGACACCTTCCGGCAGTGTCAGCCGCAGCTTGCGGCGCACACCGGGGCGCAGCGGGTGCTCCGCCAAATTTGTGAGGCTGATGGCGTAGACGGTCGACCCCTCGTTGCGCGGCTGCAGAACCAGACGGCGGAGCGGCTTGTCCGGATGCGGGTTCTCCAGCGCGTACAGCCACATCTTCTCTTCCATCTGATCGCGCCCGGAACTGGTGCGCGTTTCGCCGCGACCGTAATCCGTGGTTGGAACCCGCCCCAGCTGGATTTCCTCGGTCGCCGCGTTGAAGACGGTCGCCTTCGCCGCCGGCACCGTCTCGAAGGGGCTGCCTCCCCATACGACGCGGCTCTGCTGAATTGCAAATCGGCGCCGTACCGGCGTCTCGTGCCGGCTGCCGTCTTTGTACTCGAATGTATAGGAGGAGACGTGATCGCCCAGTTCGTTTCCGTCCTGCGCGAAGTCGGCAAAACCGTCGAGATAATTGGTGACGCGGTCGGCTACGGCATGCAGAAAAACCGCGTAGGTGGCGCGCTCCCCTTCCAGTTCGACCGTCACCGGTTCCTTGTCAAGCAAAATGACGGCAGGGCCTTCGAATCCACCGAGCAGGAACGGTACGCCGTTGAAATCTGTCGACCCCGTCCTGTCCTCGACCAAGGAGGGCACGCGCAATGATTCCGGAAGCCCGGCGCGTTCGGCATTGAAGGATTTCGACAGATCAACGGGCGTGAAATGTGGGGAGATTGGATTCATGGGACTCTCCATTTCTGCCGCGCCTCGCGGCGGTTGATGCAGCTGTCTCGTCTGTATACTCTTTTCAACTCCAGGTGTGTCAGGACTCCGCCAGCCAGCGGTCGAACCAGTCGAACGCATCCTCCTGCATTGCAATGTCGAATTTGTGCTCGCCACCATAAAACGAGCAACTGTAGCGGTCGCCTGCGTCCGCCTTCTCGTACACCTGCCTCAGCATCACGTCAGCCCGCCTCATCTCCGCCAGCGTGAATAGCGGGTCTTCCGTATTGTTCTGGACCATCGTCGGCAACGGCGCCCGCATCCCCAGTATGTCCGGGTAGTCCATCTCGGTCGCCAGGTGCGGCACGTAGATCATCCAGGTATGCGTATGGCTCTTGTTCAGCAGGAAATCCCGCCACGTCGTCATCATGCCCACACAGACCGCGCAGCGCACCCGGTCATCCAACCCGGCCAGGTAGACCGTGCGCAGGCCCCCGCCCGACAGCCCGCCGATGCCCACCCGCTCAGCGTCCACGTCATCGCGCCCGCACAGCACGCCGAGCGCATGTACATCCTCGGCCAGCCACACCCCCGCCCACGTCGTCCCCGCGCTGAGCAACGACTTCGCCAGGGTCGACTCGTGACCGCCAGCCCAGCGGTTGTAGGCCGTGATGTAACTCGGATCCTCCGACTCCTGCTCATCCATGCCGTCGCGAATCGCCGCAGGCAGATCGGCGATGCGGACGCGGCGGCTGCCGAATGCGAAAGCATCGGGCACCAGTACCGCATAACCGCGCTGGGCCAGACGATTGGCCCACGGCGCACCGCCGTACGCGCGCGCCTGGTGGTCGATGTTGACCGCATTCTGCTCACTGTCCGTTCGCGTGATCTTCTGCCAGCCGTGGAACTTATGGCCGCCGTGGTCGTGCAACGCCAGTACCCCGGGCAGCGGACCGCGTGCACCCGCCGGCTTCAACAGCACCGCCTCCGTACGCGGGCCGTACGGCAACTGCCACGAGAGTTCCTCCACCTGCAACCCGTCATACTCGTACCGGCGTTCGGTCCGGCACTCCTCCGCGCCCTCCGTGTCCGGCATCGCCACCCGCTCGCGAAATCTCTGCCGCGCTGCCGGCCGCCAGGCTGCCGGCTCAATCCAATGGGTATGGCGAAAAGAGAGAAAGTTGGGGCCTTCATTGGCCAGAGCAGCTGCCCACGAGCCGTAGGCGCCGAGCATCGAGTAAGAGGACATTCCGTCTGTTTCCTGGTGCATGGTATGACAGGGTCTTCAGAGTGGTCGCGCGGCCGCGCTAAGCGGTCTGCGCTGTCCGGGATACTATAGCAGGGATTGGAAAGAGGGGAAAAGCCGCGCTAACTTGGCGCGTAACCTCAGAAACAAAGAAGGGGGACCGCCACAACCGTGCAGTCCCCCTTTGCCACAGTGCTGGAATTCCGGCAGGACGTGTGGCTTACTCTCGTTTGTCAGGCGGCGACGCAAAGCGTTCCCAGGGCGCTCAGGCCCTATTCAGTCTGGTTACCCTGCCCCCAATGAGCCATTCGGCCACATACAGGTTACCGCTGGCGTCCGCAGCCAAACCGTGAGGGCTGTTGAACTTGCCCGTCTCCAGGTGGCTCGTGCGTACTGACTGCCCCGATTCGTTCACATTGTTGGGCCAGCCCGCAACGTCGCACACCTGCTTGTTGCCGCCGAGGTACGTGAGCAGGTTATCGTTTATATCGGTGACCACGAGGCGGGCGCGAAGCTCGGCAATGATCATCAGATCGCCATGTGTCGCGAAACAACTGGGCGTGTTCAGAAAGCCGTCACCAAACATCCGCCTGAATCCACCCTCCATGTCGTAGACCTGTACGCGGTCGTTGGCCCTGTCCGCCACGTAGAGCTCCGGCTCGGACTTGCGATAATCAAAGAAGATGCCGTGCGGGCAGTTGTAGGCCCCGGCCCCTTCCTCGCCGTTGATGCTGCTGACATACTCGCCATCTTTCGTGAACCTGTGGACTTGGTACGCGCCGTACCCATCGCCCACCCAGATGTCGCCGTTGCCACCAAAGCGCTCCTCGTTCAACGCGACGGTTGTGGGGGCGTAGCGTTTGTCTTTGTAAATGGGAAGGGGAGGCGTCTCCAGCCTCATGACCACTTCACCGTCCAATGTCGTCTTGAATACCTGACCGGGCGCTTCGCCCACGCCCGGCGGGTTCTGGTAGCCGTGAAGATAGTGATTCTTGGATCCGTGGTCCACAATCCACAGATACTCGACTCCGTCCTCGTTGACGAGGGTGATCCCATGCGCCTCGGCAAAGTCGCCGCGCCAGGAGGAAATCAGGTTGCCGTCCCCGTCGAAGGTCATCACTTCCGGATCGCCGGGGTGGCTGGTCATAACGTTTCCCGATTCCGTGACAACGATGCCCGGATGCGCCCATCCCTTACGTGAGCTTTCGCCTTCGGGAAGCTTGGCCCAATTGTCGATCCAGTCGTATGAATGTCCTTCGCTGCCTACCCGCATGACACAACCTCCTGTGCCTGTCAATCTTGTAGTTGAAATCCAAGGGCAGATATTTCAGCATCTGCCTGCGCTTGAAGCGCGCGAGCCGTTCTCGAGCCTGGAGGGAGAAGCTTTGCAGCACGAGTGATCACACTGGGGCCGGGGGACGGCGTAGGTGTGAAGCCGCACTCACGTCCCCCGATTCTCCAAGTACGTGCTGCCCGGGAACGAACCGGCGCGTTCCGTTTAAGGTTTCAGGATGACCTTGGTGTACCCGTCGATGCGCTGGTCAAACTTGTGATAGGCGTCGACTGCGTCGTCCAGCGGCACCTCGTGGGACACAACGAAGCTGGGAGTGGCCTTGCCCGATATGATGAGGTCGCGCAAGTAGGCATTGTACTGCTTCACGTTGCATTGACCCGTCCCCAGCTTCAGACCCTTCTCAAAGAGCTTCCCGAAGTTGATGGCCAGAGAGCCCCTCTTGGCGCCCTCGTCCACTCCACCGGGGTCGGATGGCACATACAGGCCCGGAATGCCCATGATCCCCGTGGGATTGATCAGGTCGATCATCTGATTCAGGACTATGTTGGGAATCTCGGTCTGCTCGCCTCCGGCGGCAGACGATCCTTGCGCAGCGGCCTGATAGCCCACGGCGTCGATCGTCTTGTCCACACCGTCGCCCCCGCGCATGTCCCTGATCTGCTCGACCGGGTCGCCTTCATCAAAATTGATGGGAATACCGCCAATCTCGCTGGCCGTGTCCAGCCGTTCCTGCACGTGATCGATGGTATAGACCTCCGCCGCTCCTCTGATGATGCAGCTGTAGGTGGCCATCAGACCGACCGGTCCCGCGCCCCACACGGCGACGCTCTCACCGGGACTCACGTCGGCAAGCTCAGCGCCGTGATAACCCGTGGGGAATATGTCCGCCAGAAGAGAGAAATCCCACTCGAACGCATCCCCGGACGGAAGAGGCAGACAGTTGAAGTCCGCATAAGGCACCTGAATGTACTCGGCTTGCCCGCCAACCCATGGTCCCATTGCCACGTATCCATACGCGCCGCCGGCAAATCCAGGGTTGACCGTGAGGCAGAATCCCGTAAACCCCCGCTGGCAGTTCTTGCAGAAGCCGCAGCCGACGTTGAACGGCATCACGACCCTGTCGCCTACGGACAATGTTTTCACAGCGGACCCGACATCTTCGACTACGCCCATGTTCTCGTGTCCGAAGACGATGCCCGGTTCGGCCGCAGTTCGACCTTCATACATGTGCAGGTCGGAGCCGCAGATGCAACTCGACGTAATCTTGACGATTACGTCATTCGGATGTTTTATCTCGGGATCGGGAACTTCCTCTACGGCAACGCTGAACGGACCCTGGTACACGACGGCTCTCATAATGACCTCCTCTTTGCCCTCTTGGAGTATTAAATCTAAGCGGTCAATCTCTTCATTCGCCGAGTGTATCAGGCCAGGGCAGCTTTGTCAATACCCTAAAAAAGCGAAGGAGTAGGGTTTAGAGGTCTGATGAGTGCGTGAAAGGGTGTTCCTCTGAGACTGGGATTTTGGTTCTTGCAAGGCAAGACCAACCCAAAAATAGGGGGCGAAACTGAGGAGGTTTCTGTTGGTCAATGGGGGAGCGCAACAAGCGAAGCGCCCGCATCATCCACGCGGGCGCTTACGAGACGTTTCACCTGTCTGACTTCATCTACGGACTGATGCCGCGTTCAATCTCCCAGGACTTCGATTGCAGGGAAGCCAAGCCGCGCTCACATGGCGCGTCGCCGCAGACACAGAAAAGGGGGACCGCCGCAGTTGCGCAGTCCCCCTTCCTCACACCCGGATCATGGCCCCGTGAAAGCCTGATCCACAGCAGTTTCTCTCCGAAATCAGTACGCCCCGCTCCACCTACGTAGTACGCAAACCGTTATACGCATGGGAGTCGAACACGGCGGCCTAACGCGACCCCCTAGTACCCAGGCGGCGGATCGACCGGACCGTCAAACTGCATCGACGTGAAGACCCCGCCCTGCGGGTCCCCGATCACCGCAAATCGACCGACCGTGCCCGTATGGGTCGGCGGAACATGAATGACGCCGCCCAGCTCCTTCGCCTTGGCCGCGGTCTTCTCGATATCCGCCGACATGAAGTAGGGCGCCCAATTGGGCGGAACCTCCCCCCAGGAGTCGTCCATCTTCAGCATCCCGGCCTGCATGCGCTCGCCCAACTTGAAGAGGTGATAACCGTTTGGGTCGCTGTCATGGCCCCAGCCGAAAACCTCCCCGTAGAAACTGCGCGCGGTGTCGACATCCTTCGTCTGAAGCTCATTCCAGACAAGTGCATTGGGCATGTTGACCAGCTGCGCGCCGATGTGCTCTTTCGGCTGCCACAGACCAACCATCGCGCCCGTCGGGTCCTGGAGCACGATCATGCGCCCTGACTCCATGACATCCATGGCCTCCATCGCCACCGTTCCGCCGGCCGCAACAGCTTTTTCCGCCACCGCATCGACGTTGTCGTGCTTGATGTAGGATGACCAGATCGGCGGAATCCCCTGGTCCGCCATCTCCTGCGGCAGGTTGCTCAGGCCAGCCACGTTATACCCTTCAATCTGGCACAATGAGTAGTGGTAGCCCATCCCCGTCGGGACATCAAAATACTCCCAACCGAACAGACCGCTGTAAAATTTCTTGGCCGCGGCCGGGTCGGTTGTTGCCAAGTCCACCCAGCAGAACATGTTGTCCGGATAGCGCTGTACTACCTGCATGAAACTCTCCCTTCTTTGACAGAATTCGGTATGTTCTTTGCCTGCATGACGCAGACCTTCCCCAGATTAGCACGCATGATCTAAATGTACTAATCTTGCGACGGTCGCGATCACACAGTAGGACGACGGCAACTAAAGGCAGGTTCCATGCGGCGCGGTTACAGACGCGAAAGAGCCGACCGGTTTCCGGTCGGCTCTGTACTTGTCTTCGAGTTGAAATCAGGCCTCTTCAAGGTAGTAGCGGTACAGTACACCGGCATTACACAACCGATGATCTTCGCTACGACGCAGACCCAGAAGTGTGCGTCGCACCATTTTCAGGGTGCTGGCGATAACAAATGCACAACCTGCCGGCGGATCAGTCGGCGGCTTTGGCCAGTGACTCTTCCGGCAGCGATTGTAGCTCTGAATATGCTTCCGCGCTGGTCTTCTCTATCAATTCAGCCAGAGACAGGTCCGCGAGGGCAGCCACCCGCTCGGAGGCATGGGTAAGGTCCAACTTTCCGGCAACGCCGCAAGCGTAGTTCGGATCGGCTTTGTAGAAATGGACAAGCTGGCGGACCTGGATGCGCTCGGGCACACCATCCATCGCTTCGGCGATATTGCTGAACAACTGCTCTTTCTGGTCGTCGTTCATCAGGCGGAACAGATTACCGGGCTGGGTATAGTCGTCGTTGCCGGTGCGATGGTCGTAGCGATCGGCGTCGCCGGACACCTTGAGCGGCGGCTCGAGGTGACGGGAATCTTCGACTGCTCCTCCCATGCTGTTAGGTTCATAGTTGACCGCGCCGCCGAAGTTGCCGTCAAAACGCAGGTTGCCGTCGCGATGATAGTTGTGAACAGGGCACTGCGGGCTGTTGGCAGGTAGAGCGGCATAGTTGACCCCGATGCGGTAGCGGTGGGCATCGGCGTAGGACATGATCCGGGCCTGGAGCATCTTGTCTGGCGAGAAGCTGATGCCGGGCACGATGTTGGAGGGTTCAAATGCGGCCTGCTCGATGTCGGCAAAGTAGTTTTCCGGGTTGTGATTGAGTTCCATGATGCCGATCTCGATCAGCGGGTAGTCGCCATGGGGCCAAACCTTGGTCAGATCGAAGGGGTTGACATGGTAGGTCTCGGCGTCCTCTTCCGGCATCACCTGGACGCAGACGCGCCATTTCGGATAATCTCCCCTCTCGATGGCTTCGAAGAGGTCTCGCTGCGAGCTTTCACGATCCTGCCCGACAATCTCTGTCGCCTGGGCATTGGTCCACGTCTTGATTCCCTGCATGGTCTTGAAGTGGAACTTTATCCAGAAGCGCTCATTGTCGGTATTGATAAAGCTGTAGGTGTGGCTGCTGTAGCCGTTGACAAAGCGATAACCCTGCGGCAGACCGCGAGTACTCATCAGGATGGTGACCTGGTGCAAGCTTTCAGGGGAGAGCGACCAGAAGTCCCACATGGCTGTGCTGGAGCGCATGTTTGTTTTGGGATCGCGCTTCTGCGTATGGATGAAGTCGCCGAACTTGTAGGGATCGCGTACAAAGAAGACCGGGGTGTTGTTACCGACCATATCCCAGTTTCCGTCTTCGGTGTAGAACTTGACAGCGAAGCCGCGGACGTCGCGTTCAGCATCGGCGGCGCCGCGTTCACCTGCGACGGTCGAGAAGCGGAGCAGGCAGTCGGTCTGTTTACCTACTTCGGAGAATATTCTGGCCTTGGTGTAGCGCGTGACATCATTCGTAACGGTGAAGGTGCCGTAAGCCCCCGAACCTTTGGCATGCACGACCCGCTCCGGGACGCGTTCGCGGTTGAAAGTGGCCATCTTCTCCAGGAGCTGATAGTCCTGCATCAGAAGTGGACCGCGGGGACCGGCAGTCAATGAGTTCTGGTTATCGCCAACCGGCGCTCCGTGAGCCGTTGTCAGTTGTTTGCGTTCAGCCATTGATTAACTCCTTTGATTCTTGGCAGTCAAAGTGAACTACCCCCAAACTGCCTGCTGCCGAGAACGACGGCGACGACACTCTAAGGGCATGCTCGTGGTTGTGACCTAGAGTACGCTTCAGGGCAAGAGAAAATCTACGAGTTTCGCGTTTGAACAGTTCCCCATTCGCGTGGGCTATGTTCGATATGGCAGGGTCTCAGCACAATATACAGAAACTCGACGACTTTGTCCATAGCGCCAGGTCCTAAACTCAAGGCAGTAGCGGCAAGGATACATCTGAAAACGGGCGATTACCAAAGGGTAATCACCCGTTCTTCGCCATCTCTGAGCGCCTGGCGATTTCTGCTGAGCGAAATGGTGACGGCCAGATAGGCAACGAGACCAAAGATCACATACGGCCAGGGCGTCTGTCCGGCGATGGCAAAGACGACCGCACAAACCAGCGAAGTCACGCTGACACTGTAAGTGCCGATCGAAGCCATCCGGCTCCACCAGATCAATAGAAGCCCGACCAGCCACACGACCCCACCGATAAGCGGTGAGATCGCCATGATTGTAGCCGCAGTCGTGATTCCGCCGGCGCCCCCCTTGAAGCCCAGATAGAGCGACCAGTTATGACCGACCACCGCGGCCGCACCGGTGAGCGCGGCCGCCGCCGCTATCGCGACCGCGTCCATATTGGGGAAAAACGCCCCTGCAGCGTAGCGAATCAGCAGAACCGCCGCCGCGCCCTTGAGCGCATCACCCAACAGCGTGGGAATCGCGGCTTTCAGACCAGCCGCGCGCCATGCGTTTGTCGCGCCCGTGCGCCCGCTGCCCACCGTGCGGATATCCACCCCGTATACCCTGGTGGCCAGCAAGCCGACAGGTACCGACCCAAGCAGATAGCCGAGCAGCGCACCGGCGATGATCAGCAGCAAGTCCATAGCAGAGGCACCGTCAATCTTTGCGCTGGAGCGACCGCAGAACCGGCCCACTTGCGCCCAATAAACAGATAGCTCTTGTGCTTGTAGCGGTCATACGCTAACTGAATTCCGGCTCTTCCTGGGATTGAGCGCCCGGCAGGACTGCAGGCGCCTCCGTATCGACGGGCAGGTCCAGCGGCTCCTCTGCGTTCTCACTCCGCATGTGCAGTTCCCCTTCAAGGGTGGCGCCCTCATCCAGCAGGAAACTGTTCACATGAAGCGCGCCGCGCACGTAACAGCCCGCCAGCAGCTCAACCCGGTCTGCCCGTATGACGCCGTCAAAATATCCCCGAATGCTCACGTTGCGGGCCCGAATTTCGCAGTTGACGCGGGCAGCTTCCGTCAGGATGACATTGGCCAGCGTTTCCAGCAACCCGCTCTCCACCACACCGTCAATGCGGATGCTGCTGTCGCTGCGCAAAGCGCCGTTGTAGGTGGCCCTGGGCCCAATGATGACCTCGATCGCGTCCGGTTGCGGTCGTTCGTTTCGTCGAAACACCTGTTTTCCCCTGTTGTACACCGCCAGTTGTCCCGACGGCCGCAGGCAACTGTGGCCCACCCGGCAATCGGCTTCCCCAACTCGACCGCGAGAAATGAAAAACTGCCTCCATCTACTGTCAGATGGGAGAACTAAATGCGGTGGGGTGAGGAACGATTTTCGCTGCGCGAAGTCTAGCACAGCCACCAAATCTGGGCAACATCGACTACCGAATCCGGGGCAAGAAGTCCTCCTGTAGACAGCCCTCTGTGACGACCTTCAGAGTACCTGAGCCTACCCTCTTTGGCTGCAGTGTTGCAGAGCTCCCGGGAACCAGAATCGATACCTCACAGTTACCTTGTGTACCGGCTGCTACTTTGTGTACCGTCCTCTTGCACAGTCCCGGCAGGAGGAAACCTGGAGGATAGGAAGAATAATGAAGCGAAATCTGTTCCTGATACTTTGGACACTCGGCATCCTTACGCCCGTGGCCTGGCTCGTCCGGCCCTCGCCCGCGGTCTACCGGCTCTTCAACACTCTGTTCAGTCCCGCCTGGATGCACATCTTCATGCACAGCCTGCTTTTTGCCGTATTGGGCGTCCTCCTGATGCAGCGTCTACCCGGCACGCTTGCCAGGCGCGTCGGCCTCACCCTGGCCTTGGTGTTCTGCGCCGCCATCCTTCAGGAGGGCTTCCAGCTCCTCAGCAGGCAGGCCGTTCTGCACCCGGACAACCTCTTTGACATTGGCGTCGATATGCTGGGCGGCCTGCTCGGCATCTTGGCGGTCCTGGCCTCTAGAAGGCTTGCAGCAAAATGGGCCGGACGACATCCTGCACTGACCCAGTGAGGCCGGGAGGCGTGAGGAACGAGGCGTGAGAAGTGAGGAACGGGAACTGCTGGCGCGTCTGCAGGAGATCGGGTTGCGGGCCTGCCGCGGTGTTGTCGTTGGTGGAATCATATGAAAGTTCGTCACTACTTGGGATGCCTTCATATGTTTATTTTGGCTTGCGGGGACGGGCGGGGAGGCGCGGACTCTGCCGATTTTGTACGGCTTTGGCGGGGGACTCCGGCTCATCATTTCGACGGCTGAGGGACGGTCTTTCGGGGAGTGGGCTGAGGGCGCGAAAAGGGCCGCGAAAGTGTTGCATTTCCCAAAAAGTGATGCATTACTGGATATTGGGGTCCTGACCAGAGAGAAAAGGGGCGAAAAACGGTGCGAAAGCAGTGCATCACTAGGGATGCATCACTTTCATGCAAAAATCGGGGGAAATGGAGGTGTCGCGGGAGCGTGTTTTCGAGCTGATTCTGGCCGCAAAATCGGCGCGGAAATGCGGCTGTTCGCGGTTGGTGGTCTGCCGAAGGTGTACAGGCCTTGTTAATGTTTTGTATAGGTTTACAGAGTTGGGCAGGAAGCGAACGCCCCAAGCCTGTTTGCATGCCGATTTATATGAAACGCGTCAAATTTTTGGGTGCATCACAGATTTGGGATGCTCCAGAGTAGCGGTCTGTGGATCCCGGTAAAACTCCCCAGAGTTGCCTGAATCTCACACGCATTATGGACTACACCCCGTCAAAGCGACAGGACCTGCCATATGTGAGCAAAACGTGTAGAATGAAATGACCTGCGAACAATCCAGACCCGACCAGTACACTCCGCGGACCTACCCATGACCCTGCGACTGCGCTCACTCCTCTTTATGCCAGCCGACTCGCCCCGCAAGATAGCCAAGGGCGCCGAGCTGCCCGCCGACGCCATCATCGCCGACCTTGAGGACGCGGTGGCACACAGCCGCAAACAGGAGGCCCGCTCGCTCCTCGTCGACTCGTTCCAGACCCTGCCGCCAGACGGCCCGCTGCGCTGCATTCGGATTAACCCAGTCCACAGCCCGTTCTGGCCGGATGATGTACTCGAGACCTTCGCGGCCGCGCCCCAGGTCTACGTTATTCCGAAAGTCGAGTCCGCCGGCGACCTACAACGCGTGGACGAGGATCTGGCACGACTGGAGCGCCAGGCAGGAATGCCCGTCGGAACTGTACGGCTGCTGCCGCTTGTGGAGAGTGCTGCTGGGGTGGTGAATCTGCCCGAGATTGCCGGCGCCGCTCCGAGGACGGCGGCGCTGGCCTTCGGCGCCGAGGATTTTGCCGGCGACATCGGCGCACAGCGCTCACGCGATGGGTGGGAGATCTTCTATGCCCGCAGCGCTGTCGTGACCACGGCGGCCGCCTTCGGTCTACAGGCGGTCGACACTGTCTATACCGACCTGGCTGACGATTCCGGTCTGGCAGAGGAGTGTGAAGCTGTTCAGAAAATGGGCTTCCGCGGCAAACTGGCCATTCATCCGCGCCAAGTGGGCGTCATCAACCACGCCTTCACTCCGGACCTCACTGAATTGGCCGCGGCACGACGGCTGATTGCGGTTTTTGAGGCTCACCAACGCGCCGGGCGCGGCGTCTGCGTACTTGACGGCAAAATGGTAGATATGCCGATGTATCGCGCCGCGCAGGATCTGTTGGCGAGGGCAGAGAATGGGCCAAAAGGGGACTGGCGGAACTGAACGGTGAGAAGGGAGATCTGCTCTCTCTTCCCACTCTGTTTTCTATTCGCGCACCGGCCGGAGGCCAAGATAGACCACGCGCCCGCCAAGCGTCTGCAAAATAGTGCGCGCCGGTTTCCACGGGAGGAGCTGATTCAATTCAGATGGGCTGAGCGGGGTATTGTTGTTGGCCAGAAAGACGCGGAAGCATGCCGCCGTCAGCGAAAGATGCTCGTTGATGTAGTCCGGATCTTTGGTGCAACGGCTGCGCAGGCATTCCCACAGGGCATCTGTGCGGTGGACCTCTCCCGTCTCCGGGTCGATCCAATCCACATCTTCGGTATCTCTATGGTCCTGAAATCGGTCCCGACATTCCGTACAAAGCTGATCGCGCAGGTACAGTCGGAAATTCCGTCCGCTCTGCTCCCACCAGTTATAGTCAATATGAAACTTAGTGTTCACGTCAGGTCGGAACCACTTGAGTTTCTGTCTAGGCGCTGCCGTTGTCATCTCCTTCTCATCCCTCCTCGATGTTCAAAAACCGGTAAAGAGCGTGCAATACCGGCTTTGCATCCTCATCTTACCTTGAAGAATCCGTCCCCGACATCCTGGAAACGGGAGTTGCTGATCAATGTATAAAATATTGGTCCTGGCGGGCAGCGCCAGAACATGTTGACCGCACTGTAGATCGTCTTGACATGCGCTGTGCCCTGTGGGTTCAGCTTCGCAATCTCCGGCACGATCATTTCCACGATCTGCTCCAGCGCCGCGTCGTTGCCTTCGAAGGTGGCGTTGAAGGCTTCCAAGCCGTCCCTGTCCTCGCTTGAAACGATCAGGTTCTCGTCGTACTCACAGGAGATCTGCACTTTGTTCATTTCGAGAGCGAAACGCTGCCGGTCGGCATCGACTTTCGCAATTCGGCTCCACTCCCGTCTCATCCGTCGCGGGCGGAAGTCGATGATGACTTCATCCGGCTCATCGGTTCGTTCCAGCGTGATCTGCGCGCTTACCGGTAAATTGTGCGCAACCATCCAGTCCTTCAGGCCGCAGACGTAGCGCCCCTCATGAACGACCCAGGCCGTGTAGCGGTTGCCCCAGCGGCCGTCGACAACCGTTACCATCGAACGCTCCTGCGCGCTGTGTGGGAAGAGCGCCCGTGTACGGCTACTGAGCGGCAGCGTGCCGTACAGCCAGTGCGGGAAGGTCAAGGTGAAACTGATGCTCGGGACTACCGACGAAACCGGTGTGCTCGCGCCGCTATCGCCCCATTCGTCGTCCAACTCCCATTCCATCTGCAAGAGCTCTACACTCAAGATAGCCCGGTTGTAGCGGCCTATGTTAGGTTGCAGCAGAGGTGGCGTGTTCTGTGCCTCCGGTGGTTCCAGCCGTGACAGGAACCATACGGGGCCGCCGGCGCTGCCAACCTGGTCAAAGCGTTCGTCGCTTCCAAGCGCGTGGTTCACGCTGATAACCTGCATTGCCTGCGACACATCGTCAGCCTGCAGGTCAAGCTCCGGTAGCAGGTCCTCGGGCGTCAACGGCCGGTTCTGCATCTCCAGCAGCGCCTCGGCGATGTTCAGATGGCCCACATGTACTTCTGCCAGCATGTCGGCAAGCAGCCAGTAGTCGTCAATATGCACGAAATCTTCGTTTCGTTCGCCTTCCTTGAGGGTGAAGAGGAGACTCTCTTCGATCTCATTCTGGTACAGCGAATGGATCTCCTCGGCCGATAGGAGAGCTTCCTCGTCACCGGTCGTTTGTCCATTGGTTCCGTTGAGTCGGTGGCCCGTCTGAAGGTTGGACGCAAACTCCCGGGTCTCATCCGTGTCGGCGAATCCGACCCGGATAACGTCGAAGGCGCCATGCTCCGGGTTCTGGCCGGAGCGCGTTTCCAGGACTTCTCCAACCAGAAAGTCCATGGCGGGGAAGATGAGGGTCTCCCCGACATCATAGAGGTTCTTTGGCTGGTAGACGGCGCCCTTCTTCAGCTCGGACTCCATCCGTGCTGTCTCGCGGCGCTGGTATTCCTGGATCAGCCGCAGCGCCAATTGACTGGTCGTCATCGGCGACTCTGCATCCAAGATCAATTCATGGGTAAAGTCCAGGTCTTCATCGGTGACTCTGAACTGATCGCGCCAGAATGAAGCAGTTTGGGTCCTTCGTAACAGCACGTCTTCCTCCTCCTGAAAACACAGGCGGCGTCCCTGCAACAATTAGCTCAGCGCCACTTTGCCCGTGGGGAAAAACAGCGCCCGCACAGCGTCCACGCGGCCCGTACCCAGTTGGGAGAACTGGTACACCAAACCGGAAAGATTCTCCTAACCATAGGACTGTACAGAGCGTGATTCATCCTCCCTATCCTGACTCCGCCCACAACCCGCAAGAAGACAGGTTGGCAGCTCAAAAATAAAGTATAGCCGTTCAAGCGCCAAAGTTCAAGAACGCGCCAATACAAATTGAGCGCCACCTCTACTCAACCACCATCCTCCAGCCGTACACGCGCCAGGACAGTCTCCGGCTCCCACACACCGATCTCGACAGTCGGCACATTTGTCTCGGTGCCGTATACGATCAGCCGCAACTCATAGTTGCCCGGCCGCAGATCAGCGCCAAAATCAAGGTGAAAAAGAGTGTCGACCGGCTCCCCCACTATCCAATGGCGCGTGCGCGCAAAAGTCGAGTTGCCCAGGACATGGTCGTCCTGGTACGACTGTGCACCTTCACTGTCGTACAGGCGCAGCGAGACTGCATAATCGGTCTCCAGGCCTGGCGTGGTCTGCCATTGCAGCGCAACCCAGAGCGAACGGTCCTTTTCCAGTTCCAGTATCTGCTGCGACGGCATCTGCTCCTCACCCTGGCCCAAGGCGAGTCCTACAAGGTCGATTCCGCCGTCGTATTGGACTGTCAGCGGCTCAAGAGTTTCATAGAATGTCCAGGACCGGTCCAATTCGAGATCGGTATAAGTGTGGAGCCGGAAATTGGTGAACTCCTCACTGCCCGCGTACCTTCCAAACTTGCCCAGGAGGGCGATCAGGTTTTCATCCCCCTGGCCGGCCCAGACAAACTCCTCGTTCCAGTCCAGCACCTTCACGGCGGACACCTCACCCATCTCCATCAAAAGAGATTCGACCTTGCGCGCCAGGTCCGGCCTCACCGCGCGGACGACGCGGGCGGGCGCGTCCCCGTGATACAGGTACTCGAATCCATAGTGTTCATCAAATCTGTATGGGAGCAGGTAAATCATGTTTTCCGTTGCCGGCTGCGCGTTCAGCACCTGGGCAGCATCCGCCCATTCACCGTGGTACGCCAGATAAAACTCGGACGTGACCGCCCATTCCTGAAAATAAGTGCGGTACGTGTTTATCCCTTGAAGCAGCACCACGACGCAGACCACAACCCCCAGCGCGATCGAAACTCTGGTCCAGTCCTCTCCAAAGATGCGTGTCCGGCCCCACCGGTCTGTCAATAGTCGGTACATTTCCCATATACCCGCGCCAATCAACAGATAGACAGCCGGCGCCGCTCCGATCATGCGCAGGGTATTTGGCCCCAATCCGACATCCCGGGCCAGCATCGCCGGGACGAGCAGCACCGCCAGCCACAGTAGCAGTAATCGATAGGCGGGCTGCCGCTGCCAGCGCCAGAGCGCCATCCCCACACCGAGCCAGAAGAAGAACGCCTCCCACGGGTTCAGCATCGGCCGGCCCGCAAAGTTGTAGCGCTCCCGCAGGTCGCCGTGAAACCCAAACGCCAACAGATGCTCCCACACGTTGTACAGAAACGCGCCCAACGCCGTTCCCTGGCTCTCGTTGAGTACCCACACCTCTCTGCTGCGAATGAAGAAGTGCTCAGGGTGGAGGGCAAAGTAGATGAGAATCGGCGCAGCAACCAACCCGGCCGCGCCGGCGAAGATAGCCGCCCGCGGCAGTTCAGCCTTCAATCTCTCACGGGTGACATCACGCAGCGGCCACAGAAAACTCAGACCGAAGAAGAGAAACAGAAACGGTGTGAAACGAGAGGGAATATAGGTGTACGGCAGCAGCCCTGCACACACGCCCGCCAGGGCGATCAGTCGCCAACTCCTCTCCTGAGCGGTTCTCGACCACCCCCACCAGAGCAGGGCAAAACAGAGACCAAGAAACAGAGGCAGATAGTTGGCCCGCAGCGAAGCCCGGCCGATGATCGTCTGGCCCAGTGAAACTGCCAGCAGACCCGCTCCTACACCCCCGATCAATATCCCCCGCCAAGGCGTCTCCTCCCCGGTCTCTTCCCGGCCAAAGAGCAGTCGTCCCAGCCAAAAGACGACAAAGACGGTGCCCGCGCCGGCCAGGGCTGTCGGCAAGCGAAACGCAAGCAGCGTGCGCCCCAGCACGGACGTTGTCAGAGCAATCGTATAGACGCCCATCCACTCGCGCCCGCTGGCCGCTTCGGGGAAGAATACTGCGTGCTCACCATCCAACACCTGCAGCGCATACACGCCGTCCGGCCCCTCATCGCTCTGAATCCCCTGGGGAAATGCCGTAATGTGCTGAAGACGCAACAGCGCAACAGCCACCACCAGCGCCAGCAGGATCCCTCCCGTGACCAGCAGAATTCTTTGATGGGCGGCCTTCTCCGATACGGCCGCAGCGGCACCACCTTGCGCGGAAACAGCTGCGCTGCGCCCCTGCTCGAAGGAAGCCCTTGGCTCGCTTTCAGTCATAGCCTATCACTCGTGATCCTACCACCAGACTCGCGCCTCCAGCGTTTCCTACTTCACATCTGGGCCGACCAACACCTATGTCTGAATGACCACGGCCGGGACGCCTCAATTGGAACACAAACGTCAAGTATAGAGATTCCGGCAGCAAAATTCAAGAACACGGGTAACCCGATTTTTTGGCTAGAGGAAACCGGCACGAGGAATACATGACCGCGAGGGAAGACGCGTGGAGTGTTTGGGGACCGTCAGTCAACAGCCCCGGTCAGGAACTCCGGCTATACACATTCTCGGAGGGCTCATCTACAGCAAACAGCGTGGACCGTCCCAAACGGAGTTGCGAACGCCCGTCACTGAGTACCCGTCAACCGCAAGCGCGCCAAAACAAATTCCGGCTCCCAGACATCGATCTCGACGGTTGGAATCAAGGTATCGGCGTCGTATACGATCAGTTTCAGTTCATACTCGCCGGGCGGCAGGTCCTCCGGGAAGTCAAGATGGAACAGGGTGTCGACCGTCTCCTCCTCGGACCAAAGACTTGTGCGGGCGAAATCAGAGTTCCCCAAGACGGCGTCGTTCTGGTATGCCAAGGTACCGTCCTCACCGTGCAGACGCAAAGAAACGGCGAAGTCAGTTTCCAGACCAGGTTTGGTCTGCCACCTCAAGCCCAACCAGAGCGTGCGGCTCCGATCCAAATGGAACTGTTCCTGCACCGAAAACTGTTCGCCGCCCTGCCCCAAGGCAACGCCCAACAGGTCAATTCCTCCGTCGTAGCGGACGGCCAGTGGCTCAAGGGCTTCATAGAACGTCCAAGGGCGGTCCAGGGCAAGATCGGCATAAGTGTGGATTCGAAAGTTTGTGAACTCGTCGCTGTCCACATACCGTCCATACTTGCTCAATAGAGCGATTATGTTTTCATCCCCATCTCCCGTCCAGAAGGAGTCGTTCTTCCAATCCAGGACTTTCACAGTCGGGTCTTGCGACGTGCTAAGGATCGCCTCGATTCTTGGCGCCAGATCGGGACCTTTGGCGTGTATGATATGGGCAGGCGCGGCACCTTCGTACAGATATTCAAAGCTGGGATGGCCATTGACTCTGTAAGGAAGAAGGTAGACCGTTTCCTCTGCAGGCATCTGCTTGTTCAACACGCTGGCCGCCTCACCCAGTTCCGATTCGTACAACTCATAAAGTTCGGGGATCTCTGCCCAATCGTGGAAATAGGTACGATAGGTGAGGACTCCCTGGACCAGGACAATGCTACAGATCAACGTACCCGCTGCGATAGATATTGCCTGTCGCTGGAAGGCCAGGCTCCGCTCCCTCAGAAGTCGCCACGCTTCCCAGACACCTACGCCGATGAGAAGATAGATTGCTGGCGCCGCGCCGATCATGCGCAAGAAATGGGGGACAAGATCATCTCGAGCCAGCATCGCCGGCAGGAGCATCACGCCCAGCCAGAGAAGCAGCAGACGGTTGCCAGGTCGCTGCCAACCCCACAAAGCCATACCCACGCCAAACCAGAAATAGATCGCTTCAACCGGGTTCAACAGAGGCTGGCTGCCGAAGTTGTGTCGCCAGTGCGGGTCACCGCGAAAACCGAAAACCTGTAGGTGCACCCACACGTTGTGCAGTACGGCTTTCAACGGCTCCCCCAGGCTTCGGTCCTGGTCCAGGACCCAGAGGTGCCTGCTTCGTAGGAAGAAGTGGTCCGGATGCAGAACAAAATAGAGAAGAATCGGCGCCGCGACCAGAGCGGTAGTTCCCAAAAAGAGGCCAATATAAGGCAGGTTGGCCCGTACTCTTTGCCACGTATCCGAGTGAAAGGGAAGCAGATAACTCAGCCCGAAGAAGAGAAACAAGACAGGGACGAATCGAGAGGCGATGTATGTGTATGGGACCAACCCGAGGCACACACCCGCCAGCACAATCTGCCACCAGGTCCCGCCCCAACCGGCTCGCGGCTTCCATCCTTTCCAGAGGAAAGCAAGACTCAGGCAGAGCAAAAGAGGCAAGAGGTTGCCTCTGAAAACGGTTCGCCCAATAACGGTGTAGCCAAGGGAAATCGCCAGTAAGGCCGCGCCCATGCCGCCGACCAGCAGGCCCCGCCAGGGCGTGGGGCGCCCGCTTTCATCTTCGCCAAATAACAATCTCCCTAACCAGAATGTAGCCAGGACCGTGCCGACGCTTGCCAGTGCTGTCGGCAGGCGAATCGCCAGAACAGAACGCCCCCAAAGCGACGTCGCCAAAGCAACAGCATACGCGATCAGCGCCTCGAGTCCATCGCTCAATTCAGGATAGAAGACGGCGTGCTCGCCTCGCAGCACACGCAGCGCATTCACGCCATGTGCACCTTCATCGTAGAAAATCCCCGGCGGGATTTCAGTGAGGCGGTAAAGACGCAGCACTATGACCGCAACCGCCAGCACGAGCAAGACAGCGCCCGTCATCACTGTGAAGAGGAAGCGACTATCCTGCCTGGACTGAGACGCGGGGGCTGAACGCCGCGCAGGGGAAACTGTATCGGCCATCTTTTGCAATTCAGAACGCAGGGTCAAGCAACGGCAGATGAAAGACGCGTTGATCCTGTCATTAATTCACAATGCTGGCTCTGTCAGGCTGCTGTCCTCAACACAGCCGCTGCGAGGCATGCCCTGAACCGGTGCCGCCGACAAGTATAACGATCCGGGCAACTTGATCCAAATGGCGTCTCATTGACTGGCATTCCTCCCGCACGACCGGTCCCATGTCTGGCCCGCAATTGGGCATTTGTCCTCGATCAGATATGATAGACCCAAATTCGGAATCGTACGATCGCTTTGCCGCACAGGTGCCGCCTGGAAAGTCGTCTATGAGTACCGTAGCAATGATCTTGGCTGGCGGAGAGGGCACTCGACTGACCGTCCTGTCCGAAAAACGGGCCAAACCCGCGGTTCCGTTCGCCGGCAAGTTTCGCATTATCGATTTCACGATCAGTAACTGCGTCAATAGCGGCATCTACTCCGTCGGTGTTCTCACCCAGTATCGGCCCCACAGTCTCAACGAACACATCGGCATCGGTAAGCCTTGGGACCTCGACCGTCAGCACGGCGGCATCCGCCTCCTGCAACCCTTTCAAGGCCGCGGCGAATCGGATTGGTATGCCGGCACTGCCGACGCAATCCTTCAGAATCTGAACTTCCTCGCCGAACACAGCGCCGACACCGCCCTGATTCTCTCGGGCGACCACATCTATAAAATGGACTACGGCCCGATGCTGGACTTCCACCAGCGCAAGGGCGCCGACCTGACCATCGCCGTAATGCCCGTGCCCATCGAGGAGGCGCACCGTTTCGGCATCATGGAGACGAACTCGGAGGATGAGATCGTCCGGTTCCACGAAAAGCCGGAACAGCCGACCAGCAATCTGGCATCCATGGGCATCTATGTCTTTAACAGCCGCGTACTGGAACAACGCCTGCAGGAAAAGGGCGCTGACGGCCCTCGCACCGATTTCGGCCAGCACGTCGTCCCCGCCATGCTCGCCGCCGGCGACCGCGTCTATTCCTATCCCTTCACCGGCTACTGGGTCGACGTCGGCACCGTCGACGCCTACTGGAAAACAAGCCTCGAGCTGCTCCAATCCAAACCGGCTCTCGACCTATACACCGACAACTGGCCTATCTCCACGCGTTCGGAGGAACGCCCGCCCGCAAAGTTCGGACCCCAGTCACAGGTCGTGCAGAGCATGGTGTCCAACGGCTGCGAAGTTCATGGGGTCGTCAAGAACAGCATCTTCAGTCCCGGCGTCTATGTAAGCCCCGGTGCGGTCGTGCAGGACAGTATTCTCATGAACGATTCCTGGATTGGCCCCGGCGCACGCGTGGAACGGGTCATCATCGACAAACAGGTCATCATCGGTTTTGGCGCGCAGGTCGGCTGCGCCACCTCCGACGCGCCCCCTGCCAATCAGCAGTTTGCCGACAAGCTGGAATCCGGCCATACCGTCATCGGCAAGGGCGCCTTCATTCCTGATGGCGCGCGGATCGGCACCAACGTCGTCGTCAACAGCGATCGGGGCGAACAGGATTTTCCACCAAACCTCGTCGTGGAGGACGGGGAAACCGTATAGCTTTCGTACTGCATCCCTGCGCGAACGGACCGCGAGGATTGTTCTCTATGTCTTGTGCATTTGCCGTAATCATGGCCGGCGCCGACAACGCCGACCTCAGTGTCCTTACCGAAGTCCGCTCCGAGCCGGCCGTCCCATTCGCCGGCAAGTTCCGCCTGATCGACTTCTCTCTCAGCAACTGTGTCAACAGCGGCATCCACAATGTCGCAGTTCTCACCCAATACCGCCCCCGCAGCCTCAACGATCATATCGGCATAGGCAAACCCTGGGATCTCGACCGCTCCAGCGGCGGCGTGCGCCTTTTGCAGCCCTACCGCGGAGGTCCCTACGGTGACTGGCAACGCGGCTCCGCCGACGCCATTCGCCGAAACCTGGACTACGTAATCCAGCAAAAGGAGGAGTGCGTACTAATCCTTTCCGGCAAGCATATCTATCTGATGGACTACCGGCCCTTTCTTGAGCACCATCAGCGCAACGGCGCCCCGGTCACCATCGCTGTCCGCCGCGTCAGCCGCCACGAAACCCATCGTTTCGGCATCGTCTCAAAGGATGCAGACGACCGCGTCGTCGAGTTTCAGGAGAAACCGAGGCGCACCCAGCAGAATCTTGCCAGCATGGGCGTATATATCTTCAACCGGGACTACCTAGTCGAAGTTCTGAGCAACGCCGGCGGCGATGACATCGGCCGCGATATCCTGCCGGGACTGGTCGCCAAACGTCATGTCAATAGCTACACCTATCCGGGCTACTGGGCCGATGCCAGCACGGTTCAGGCCTACTGGGATGCCAATATGAGCCTGCTGGCGGAGGAGCCGGCGCTCAATCTCTATGCTCCGGAATGGGTCGTACATACCCGCAGCCAGGAGAGGGCCCCGGTCAAGCTGGGGCCGGCTGCAGACGTGGATGGGGCTCTTCTATCCAATGGCTGCCAGATCGAAGGCGCCGTGGAACGCAGCGTCCTTTCCCCTGGTGTGCAGGTGGGGGAGGGCGCCCTTGTGCGCGATAGCGTCATACTTAACGATTCCATCATCGAATCGGGCGCAGTCGTCGAGCGCTGTGTCATCGACAAAGAAGTGCGCGTCTGCCAGGATGCGCACATCGGCTATGCGGACGGCAATAATCCCAATCCGGAGCTGCCGGCCCGACTCAACACCGGCCTCTCCCTCGTTGGCAAAGGCAGCGTCGTGCCCGCCGCCGCACGGCTGGGCCGCAATGTCGTAATTCATCCCTACAGCGGAGCCGAAGCGTTCGGCGACGGCAGGGGCGTGGACAGCGGAAGGAGCATCGGCCGTAATCTGCGTTAGCCGGAACATCCGAAGCCGATTTCGGTAACCGCCTTGAAGACTTTTTCTCTAACCCTGTTTGGCCCGATACCCAAGCTCATTCAGAAGCACAACCAGCCTCTCTCTCTGATCGCCCTGGATCTCGATCTCCGCCCCCTTGACCGCGCCTCCGCATCCCAATTTGCCTTTCAAGTGCTTCAACAAAGCGCGTCTGCCCACATCAGGGCTCTTTACTCCCGTAACAATCGAGACCGTTTTCCCTTTGCGCCCCTTCCGCTCCAGGCGCACACGCACCGGTTGCGTCCCCTGGATCGCGAAGGGCGCGGCCGGGTTGCGGGGAAGCTCCTGCGGACTTTGGATGGGTTCCGGCTCCGGGTCCGTCGAATAGACGAGTCGGGATCCCGCCCCTCTGGAAGCGCTGCGTTCCGACCTTTTTGCCTTGCGCTTGGACATGGTTCGTTCTTCTTCTGGCTGGAAAGTGGAAAGGAGATGCAGCATGCAGTATAGCATCAGCGGTGAGATTGCCCAGTCTGCACGCCTTGCATTCGCCCCGGGGGAACACGCCTGGGTGAGCAAAGGCGTCCTCATGGCCTATTCCCCCCAGATGCAGTGGAGCCTGCGCTTGCCGGGCGGCGCAGGCGGCGCTTTGAGGCGTAGCCTTTCCGGCGAAGGTATCGCCCTTACCTATCTGGAATCGAAAGCCGAAGACCAGTACGCTCTCCTCGCCGCCAACGCACCGGGCCACCTTGAACTATGGGACCTTGAACGCGACGGCCCAGTGACGACGACGCGCGGCGCATTCCTCGCCGCCTGGGGAGAAGATATCGATATCACCGTGACCGTGGCCCGCCGCGCCGGGGCAGCCGTTTTCGGCGGCGCCGGCCTCTTTCTGCAGACAGTTTCCGGCTTCGGCTTTGTGCTCGTGCACGGTAGCGGCGACTTCTACGAACGGCAAATGGCCGCCGGCGAAGAACTCCTTGTCAGCACCGGCAATCTCGCCGCGTTTTCCTCGGGCATCGACTACGACATTCGCGGCGTGGGCGGCTGCCGTAGAATGATTTTCGGCGGAGAAGGGCTGTTTATGACCAACCTGCGCGGCCCCGGACGCGTACTGCTCCAGACTCTCAAACGCAACTACCGCGCCAACTCATCCGGCTGAAGCAGACGGCCCGCCCACTTCCCCCGCTGAGTGACCCTGAACTTACTTTGTTTTCGTCGGACCGCATGACTACGAAACGCCCTGCTATCGGGTCAATACCATGGAGAGCAGCCTTAACGCAATACGTAACACGCAATTAAGCGCGTTCTCAACTTGAACGCACAATTTGTACGATTACTTTGCGGAGGCTCACTACTCCCACAACCAAACTGCGATTTGGTCTCAGTCTGCTCTTCGACCAAAATGTTGGGCAAAGCCCTGCAGGTGGATACGTTGATCCATCGCTCTCATTCCGAGGAGGTCCGCCATGTGCGCAGATAGTCGGTTCCTCAAACGAACTGTCAGTGGCGAGGTTCGATTGCCCGATCCCATTGACGATGCCATTTTGACGCTCGGTGTGCGGATGCGCGATTCGCTCTCGTACCAGGAAATCGCGTCGGCATTCGGCATCGCTCACGACAATGTTAGCAAGATCTGCGAACCGTACAAGGAGTTTTTGCGCACGACGGGAGAAGATGGCCCTGCCCTCACCTTTGCACGACGGTCGCCCCGCAAGGCAATTCGGCCGCGCGCGATGTGGGAAAATGCAGCGTTTGGGAACAGTGGGAGGGAATCTTTTCAGAAACAGCAGATCGTGAACGGCGCTGACCGGCTCGCCGACCCAGTCGAAGATGCCGTCTTGACGCTGGGCGTGCGCCTGACTAATCCGCTTTCGTACGAGGAAATCGCGTCGCTCCTCCAAATCGCTCACGAGGACGCAAGTAGAATCTGTAAGCCCTATAGGGAATTCATGCGAAAGGCAGGCGAATATGGGGTCCGCGGGGTAACCAGGACGGGATAGGCTGCCTGGTGCAATTCTCCGACACACGATCCAACCCGGAAGGCAATCTCCAAGCCACCCTTCCTCCAACGAAGGTTACTTT
Source organism: Caldilineaceae bacterium SB0664_bin_27 (assembly GCA_009838625.1). GTDB lineage: Bacteria > Chloroflexota > Anaerolineae > Caldilineales > Caldilineaceae > Bin5. The sequence continues at coordinate 35,551 of VXRG01000141.1, read as the reverse complement.
CAACGCGCCGGCGCTGCGTTGAAGATCTGCCTCAAAAGATCAGAGCGTTCAACCGCAGTCGTCCAGCGCGGTTGCGCGTAGTCTTCAAGCACCGCGGTCAGGATCTCCGTGCTGATAACACGTCCGCCATGGACTGTATGGCGGGCAATCAGTGAAGTACGCGTCTGCCAGCTCCACATCTGATCGAAGAACAAGTTGCCCAAACCGTAGACTATTATGCCGGGCTTCTCATTCCCATACCCATAAGGCTCCATCGCCTGCGGCACGTGGCTCTGTACACCGGTGACAATGTCCGCGCCTGCCGCACGCAATTCGCGATACTCCTGAACTTGCCGGAAGATCGGCCCCGGGTTGTAAACTTCTTCATGCTGCAACTCAACCGCGATCACGTCGACTTCGTTGCGGAGTGCCGCGATCCTGGCAAAGATGCGCTCTTTATTTCCGTAATAGTGGCAGGCGCCCGGCCCGTCCTCGGTCGCCCAGGCAAAGCTGGGATAGTGGGCCAGCGCCGCGAAGAAGGCGAAGCGGTTGCCGTTGTGCTGAAATAACAGGGGCGCGCACGCCTCCTCCTCATTCAGACCGCTTCCATAAATGGGAATCCCGTTCTCCCGATACCAGCCAATCGACTCGCGCGCGCCCTCCTGTCCGAAGTCGTTGACATGGTTCCCGCTCAGTCCCACGATATCGGTACCAAGCGCCTCCAGTGCCGCCCAATAAGCCGGACTGCTGCATAAGATCATGTTGTTCAAAGACGGATCGACGCTACAGCCATCCAGAAATGGTACTTCATTGCTGATGTGAGTAATGTCGGCCGCACGCAGCGTCGGCGAGATCACCTGGGCCGGGTAGACGTAACCCTTCGTTTCCATGCGTGCCGCGGTAACGCGGGCCATCGCCGTTACACCCGTCATGATCAGGGTCGTCAACTCTTTGGGGTTGCGGTTCGTCGGCTCAGTGATCTGAGGCCGTAGGGCGGAAGCAACGGCTTCTCTCTCCGTACCAAAAGCGGACACCACTGCAGTCAGCGGATAGGCGGCCGGGTCAAAGGTGTTGCTGACAATGTTTGAGCCGTTCAGGCGCAATACTTTAAGGACGGGTGTAAGGCCTTCGAAGGGCACAATCGCCAAGGCGCCGGTCGACGCCTCCAACATCGCGGGAAGGACGCTGCCGCTGGCCGTCTGCACCGTGTCGGCTGCCTCTTCACCGAAAATCGCCTCCAGTTCCGATACGTAATCGGCATCAACGATCAGCGGGCCGCTGCCTCTGCCCTGCCAGCGCAGCGTCAACTCCGCCATCGAAACGTCATCCTGAACTGTGGCAAAGGGTGCAACCGCCACCAGGTAGCGGGTGTATAACACACTGCCCGCCTCCCCAGTCCCGGCCACCAATCGGATTTGCACGTCCGCGTTACGCGGCTGATCGAGCAGAAAGACCGTCTTGCGAGCGCCGCCGGACACAATCTCGTCCAGTCCAAAGGCCGCAGTGAGCAGTTGACCGAAATAGCGTTCGGGCAGAGCGGTGTCAAGCGCGACTGTCAACCAGCCATTGCGGCTGTCTGCCTGCCGCGCCTCCGGCTGCAGTTGCGTCTCAGAGATGCTTCCCACTTCTTCGGCGCTCTGCGTCCCACTCGCAAAACTCGCAATCGAGGTTGCCGCGGCCACGCCAATAAAGCCCAACAGTACAGTGACGAACAGCCGGCCGGGAGCCCGCCAGTTTGTGACTTCCACATTGAAAGGAAGGATCCGAGCGAAAGGAAGGATCCGGGCGGCAGCAAACATACGTTGCATCCCACGCATGACCGCTTGAATAACGTGCGATCCGAGCCGCAACTGCTGCTTTATCTGTCTTCGGATGGCGCCTAGTCGGTTCGACATTGCCAATTAACTGCCTGTGCCTGATATCTGCTGGAAATCTGAGCTTTGGAGGTCTCCTGACACAGAGTCCAAATTAAGAGTCCAAATTAAGAGTCCAAATTAAGAGTCCAAATCAAAAGTATATGGCCAACATTGGCATTGGTCAACATCCTCTCTGCCTCCCACATGCGCCGGCAGGGTTTGTCAGGAGCGCACTCCCGCTGGACGCCTCCAGTCTGAGAGCCCGCCGTAATGCGGGCTGCTGACCTCAGATCCTCTGGCTACGCGGCTCGGATCCTGCGGTCGGGCTGTAGATCGGACGTTGACAAACGAGATGCACTTCGGTACATTTCCGTCTGAATCAAACAATACAACCATGTAGTCTCAACGAGTTGTATGCGCGCGCAGTTCCTGGCAAAGTCCCTCCATATCAGAAGGAATCAGTCCGAACAGAAACATAAGGTGTGAAATTGGCTACGGGAACCGTTGGTGAAGTCGTCAAACTGTGTGGAAAACTGGGGATCATCGGCTTTGGGGGCCCAGCCAGCCACATCGCCATGCTCGAAGATGAGGCCGTTGCCCGCCGCAAATGGCTCAGCCGCGAACACTTTCTCGACCTGGTCGGCGCCACCAACCTGATCCCCGGCCCCAATTCTACCGAAATGATGATCCATATCGGCTATCAGCGCGCCGGCTGGCCCGGGCTGCTCGCCGCCGGCATATCTTTTGTGCTGCCTGCCGTCCTCCTGTCCACGCTGATAGCCTGGGTCTACATGAAATACGGCACGTTGCCGGCCGTGCAACCCTTCCTGGCAGGCGTAAAGCCCGCGGTCCTGGCAGTCATCCTCGGCGCCCTCTGGCGTCTGGGCCAAACGGCCTCCAAGCCTAAGGAAGCAGCCAACACGCGCATCGCCCTCGCCGTCATCGGTATCGCAGTCGCTGGTGCCGTCCACCTTGGCGTGCCTGTGATCTGGTCGCTGATTGCAGGGGGCGTGCTGGGTATGCTCGCCCTACGGGCAATGGCCGGCTGGAGCGGCGGCTCCCTCGCGCTGCTAGCACTGCCGGATAGCGGCTATGAACTCCCTTGGGCAGGCCAGTCACCTGCGTCAGCGCTCAAGTGGGCGGCTCTGCTCGCGGCCGCCGCCGTTCCCGCCTTAACCGTCGGCGCGCTCGGCCTCTTCTTCCTCAAGGTCGGCAGCGTTCTCTACGGCAGCGGCTACGTCCTCGTCGCCTTTCTCGAAGGCGATCTGGTCCACAAATACGGTTGGCTCACCCAGCAGCAACTGCTCGACGCCATCGCCATCGGTCAGTTCACCCCCGGGCCCGTCCTCTCTACCGCTGCCTTTATCGGCTACGTGCTCGCCGGCATTCCCGGCGCGGCCGTCAGCGCCGCCGCCATCTTCGCGCCCTCATTCGTATTCGTCGCCATCCTCAACCCCATCGTGCCCCGCCTGCGCCGCTCAGCATGGATGGGCGCCTTCCTCGACGCGGTCAACGTCAGCGCCGTCGGCCTGATGGCGGCAGTCCTCGTGCGCCTGACTACAGATATAGTCACGGCCTGGCCCGCAGCAGTGATCGCCCTGCTCGCCGCGGCCGCGGTACTGCGCTGGCGCGTCACCTCCGCCTGGGTCGTCATCGGCGGCGCCCTGCTCGGCTGGCCGCTTTCGCTGCTGGCCTGATTTAAGCTCGAATCGATTCCAGGACCTACCCCGCACTGGCAGCGCCACATGCCGCCATGCCGCGCAGTCGCCATCTGGGCGAGGTTCCCGACTACAAGAGCCCGCCCGAGGCAGCACTTCACCGACTGCCTTCCTCCCCCGCGTCCAAAGCGTCGCCGAGTACGCCGTCGACCCACTCGGCGTCGTCCAGTTGGTCCATGTATGTCTCCAGCGCCCTGACGGCAATTCGATGGGCCGCCAGAGCGGATACATCCGGGCGATGTCCCGCGTGGATAAGGCGCTCGCGGACCGCGTCCTCGGCTTTGTCGAGAGAGACATAGCTGGAATGGAACTCACGCAGCAGACCTTCCTCGTCGGTCTGCCAGAGCGTATGGATGTGCCAGATGACAGGGTGCGTCTGATCGCTTTCATCGGGCACGATGTCGTACGTTTTTCTGATCATTCCTCTTCCTGGGTCCAGTCTGCGCTGTCGGCGTATAGACAGCCTTCCCAATATTCGGTTCCGAGTTTCACGTTATTGTAGCCGGACGATTCACAGAAGAGAAAACCGAGCGAACTACCCAAAACCTAACTCGCGGAACAGTTCGATTTCCATATTGAATCTGCTTTGGCAGGGCGAGCATTGGGTTTCAATCCCCGCAATTCCGAAATGGCTGATTCAACGCCCGAATCAAGGGGAGCATCGGCACGCGATTGACATCCAGCCACTGTCCCCAACAGCTACTGTCGACTACGCCCTCACAATGGCCCTTAACGATCCGTTCCCAGTGCGCCTCGGAGTGAAAAAGATTTCCCCCTTTGGCGATATCCGTAGCATAGAGGAATCCCAGATAGACAAGAACAACCGGCGTCCCCAGGGAGGCCAGCTTCCACGACCAGGCGAACCGGTTGGACAGCTGGTAATGAGTGTCCCGCGCGATACGCCAGCTGCCGCCAGTCGCCGCTCGGAGGCCAACAGCCGCTTCCTCGATCGCTGTGCCGATCTTCTCGTGATTCTTCAGCGTGCCGACAGAGGCAGACTTAGCCAGCCGTTTCCCTTCTGACGACCGGGCCAGTTCGTTCCAGTGCGCTTTCGCCTCGACCAGAAGAAGGCCTTTCGCGCCCCGAATTGTGCAGGTGCTGGCAATGTCCCAGTTCGGTGTCCGGGGTCTGTTTTCAGAGGCCGCCAGCCACCAGTTCCTCAAGCGCTCGCTCGTTGACAGGGGCAAGAGGTCCGTTGGCTTGTCCAACTCCACTTCCTCCGCGGTCGTCGTGTCCCACGAGCCGTCTAACTTCTGCACTGGCTTCCCGCGAGGCTGCCATATATCGTCACCTGCAATCGTGACATCTTCAACGCCAACCAACCGGGTCAACCGGGCAGCCACCTCCTCTTTGCCACCGTCCAAAAGCAGCACACAGCGCGGCCGGCTCCCGCGGTTGTCTTTACCAAGGTGCTTAGTCCAACCCACACCTTTTCTCCTTGCAAGTGGCCACAGAGAGTCAGAGGACTATCTCCTCCTCCTGCGGCGGCCTCTGCCTGAGCTCTTCCCCCTGCTCTCCCGCTCGGCCAGCATCTTCACCGCCTGCTCCAGGGAAATGCTCTGGGGATCCGTCTCCTTCGGAATATTGGCGTTCGTACTATTGTGGTTGACGTAGGGACCGTACCTTCCGTCCAGCACGAGTACCGGTTCGCCGTCTTTGGGATGCGCGCCCAGTTCCTTCAGAATCGTGCGCGTCGAACTACCCCGTCTCCGGTCCGGCGCCTCCTTGATCAACGCCAGCGCACGCGGGAGTTCCACTTCCAGCACATTGTCCGGCGCCTTCAGGCTCACAAACTTCCGGTTGTGAACCACGTACGGCCCGTAACGCCCGACGCCGGCACGCACCTCTTCACCGTCTTCAGGGTGCGTCCCCAGCACACGCGGCAGGCTCAGGAGCTGCAGCGCAGTTTCCAGGTCCATCCCCTCCATCGTCATGCCCTCAAGCAGGCTGGCCCGCTTCGGCTTCCCATTGGACCCGCTCTGCCGTTTCTCTGCAGACGGGTCCGCCGCCTTGGGCTTGCCTTTGCCCGCGACAACCAGGGGCTTGAGCGTTTCAACCGCCTTGGCGCTAAGCCGGGGAACCCGCTCCAAGTCCGCCGCCGATGTATAGGGACGGCCAGCGATGATCCCTTTGGCCAGTCCCGGTCCGATTCCCGGCAGGGTGGCCAGCTCCCTGGCCGTATCCGTGTTGATATCGACCGGACCAGCCGGGGTAGTCGGCCTCTCCTCTCTTGCCCCGTCCTCGCCCAGTTGCACATACGCGCCGAAACGCCCATCCTTCACCAGAACCGGCTGGCCGCTCTCCGGGTCCTTCCCCAAATTTATCGGCCCCTCCTGCTTGGCGTTCACCAGCGCCTCTGCCGCGGCCGCATCCAAATCTCCCGGCGCCAGATCATCCGGCAGGCTCACCGTCTGCCTGTCGCCGTTCACCTCCCGCGCCAAGAACGGTCCAAACTGACCAATCCGCACTTCCACGGGCAGATCGGGAAAGTCGACCCGGCCCGCATGGCGGGGATCGATTGCGTTCTCCTTTTCCCTGACCTGGCTCTCCAACCCCTGCTCACTCAGATAGAACTGGTTCAGGTATTCGAGCCAGTCGACCTCGCCCTCGGCAATGTCATCCAGCGTTTGCTCCATCTCCGCCGTAAACTTCAGGTCCACCAGCTCCTGGAAGTTGCTCTCCAGGAGCTGTACGACCGCAAACGCAACGAACGTGGGCACCAGCTCCTGCCGCTGTTTGAATACGTAGCCCCGGTTCTGAATCGTGTCGATGATAGTGGCGTACGTGCTCGGGCGGCCGATGCCTTCCGTCTCCAGGGCTCGAACCAGTGTTGCCTCCGTGTAACGGGCCGGCGGCTTCGTGGCGTGCCCCACCGCATCCAGTTCCCGGCAGTCCACTCCCTCATCCTTGGCCAGCGCCGGCAACGGCGATTCCTGGTTCTCAATCGCGGCATCGGGATCATCGGAGCCTTCTACATAGGCACGGAAGTATCCCGGGAAGAGGATCTCTCGTCCCGATGCGCGGAATAGCGCCTCATCCGCCGCGTCCTTTTCCAGCTGGCCAGTGGCACGGATCATCACCGTCGTTGTGCGCAGTCGGGCCTTTGCCATCTGCGTCGCCACCGTCCGCTTCCAGATCATATCGTACAGCGTTGCCTCATCGCCCGAAAGCGGCAGCGTTTCCAGGGGACGCATCGCGTTGCCCGCCGGCCGGATCGCCTCATGCGCCTCCTGCGCACCCTTTGACTTCGTCCTGTATCGCCGCGGTTTCTCAGTCAGATACCGTTCACCGTAGCGCTCCTGCACACGCCGCCGCGCTGCGTTCACGGCCTCGTCGCTCAGATGCACCGAATCGGTGCGCATATACGTGATGTATCCGTTTTCGTATAACGACTGCGCCACCCGCATCGTGTGTCGTGCGCCCCACCGATTCTTGCGGTTGGCCTCCTGCTGTAAGGTACTCGTCGTGAAAGGCGGCGCCGGCGAACGCGACTGTTCCGAGCTCTTGGTCGAATCTACAACCCAGCTGCCGTTTTGCAGACGCTGCTGCAAGGCCCTCGCCTGCTCCTCGTCGAGCAGCAGAACGTCCCCGCTGCCTTCGCTTGGGTGCGTCTTGACCCGCTTTCCCGCCGCGATCTTTCCCGTCGATTCATCGAAATCCCGTCCTGTGGCTACCCGGGTCCCGTTCACCGACACCAGCGTGGCCTCAAAACGGTGCGCCATACTGTCCGGGCGCTTATTGAGCTGCGCCTTCAAGTCCCAATAGGAGCCGCTCATGAACGCCCGCCGCTCCCGCTCCCGCAGCACCAGCAGCCTTACCGCCGCACTCTGCACACGGCCGGCCGACAGCTTCGGCGCGATCTTTTTCCACAACAACGGCGAGACGGTATACCCCACCAGGCGGTCGAGAATGCGCCGCGTCTCCTGCGCCCGCACCAGATCGTTGTCGATCGAACGCGTCGATTTCAGAGCCTGCTCGATCGCCTCTCTCGTTATTTCGTGAAATATCATCCGCCTGACCGGAACCTTCGGCTTCAGCACCTCATAGAGATGCCAGCCGATACTCTCCCCTTCCCGGTCCTCGTCCGTGGCGAGCAAGACCTCGTCCGCCCTTTTCAAAGCCGACCTCAGTTCGGAAACGACCTTCTTTTTGTCCGACGGAACGACATACAGCGGCTCAAACTCATCCTGTACCTTGACACCGAGCCGCGCCCAAGGCTCACCCTTCACCTTCGCGGGAATCTCGGCAGCGGAGGCCGGCAGATCGCGCACGTGCCCCATGCTGGCCTTGACTTCATATCCCCTAGGCAAAAAGCTGCGAATCGTTCTGGCTTTTGTCGGCGACTCTACAATGACTAATTTCGACATTCTTCTTCTTATGGCTGATGGTTTATGTACATTGCCTGAACGCAAAGATATTCTACCGATCAGGGTCCTACCTGCATTTCAGCCGAGATAGAATACACAAGAACATAAACGCGGGCAAGTGAAATGTTGAAGAAACAGCGCGCTTCCCATTCGCTCCCGGCAACTCGTACAAAAGCCGTACACTTCTCGTCATGCGCTCGTAAGTGCGCCCCGGTGTTCGCCTCTCGGAATGACCAATGACAGGCTCTTCTCTCTCCTTTCTCCTCACCACAGTCTGCTCGCCTCTGTGCGGTTGGGCATTCGGCCCTCCATTGGGCAGGGGCTGCGCCCCCCTCTAGCTAGCCACCAATCTTTCGGTTCCCCAGCAGCTTTTCTGTCCAACAGTGCCCCTCCCCCGCCCGCAAACCCAACCCACTGACCACTTCAGATCTGACCAAAACTGGTTCTCAGGCCGATCTGCTATCCGTTGACAGCCGCGGTCCTTCGACATATACTGAACACACTTCCTTACCCCTCACTTTCAATGTAACGGGGAGACAGAACCGTGAATGCAAATCGGAATGGGTTATCGGTTTCTCCGATGCTCTCGCTTAGCCGGTCTCACCTTGCCGGACGTTATCGGACAGCCGTTAGTATCAAGACAGGCTCCACGATGATGCCCGCCGCTGTTCTCTTTGTCCTGTTCTGTCTCGTATTCAGCGGCTGTGCACCGAACAACGATCTTCTCAACCTGACCGTGCCCGCTTCGGTCCAGGTCGAGCAGTTCAACCCTGAAACGGGTCCCTGTGACGACCAGTTTATCACCCACGACCTCCCCCACATCACCACGACGGCCGACGGCATCATCCGTATGTACGAGGCCAACGGCTCCGGTGTCGCCATCAACGATCTAGACAATGACGGCGACCTCGACCTCGTCCTCGGCAATTACGACAAACCCAACTCCATCTTCTGGAACGAAGGAGACCTGAACTTCCGCCAGGAGCAGATGCCGGTCGGTCGCACTCGCGCCGTAACCGCAGTAGATGTGGATGGGGATGGTTGGACCGACCTCGCGCTGACACGCGTCGGCGGCGCAATCAATTTCTGGCGCAATCGCGGCGAGGGGGGGGGGGGCGGGGGGCCCGGGCGCGGGGGGGGGGGGGGGGGAGAGAAAGAGGTAAGAGCGGCAAGGCCAGCGCGAGCACGGGGGGGGGCGGTGAGAT